>CANKZO010000083.1 GCA_947488485.1 Opitutia bacterium
CCAGCGACGTGAAGGTCGTGACGAGCAGGGTTCCCTTGGCGGTCTCCATCACGCCGCTGTCCCGATCGTCGATCGGGCCGTCGAGGAGCACGCGCGGATAGGTCCAGGTCGCGCCATCGTCTTTGGAAGTCATCGCCTTCACCTGCCCGAGCGGGCAGATATGGCCATCGCGGCCTCCGGACCACGAGACCCAGAGTTCACCATTGGCGCGGCGCGCGAGTGTCGACCAGCCGGCATAGGGCTCTTCCGGCGGGGTGATGGTCTTCGTCTCGAGGACCTGCGCGGTCTGGGCGCCGAGCGCGGCGGCCATGAGTAGAGGCCAGAAACGGCGGAGACACGAACCAGGGGTAGGATTCATGCATGCCTTCTAGGCGGGCCACCGTCCGCCCGCAACCCCGGCTTTCATCTGCCCTGGGGATTGCCTCCGGCCGCGGACAGGCGATGATGCCCATACCCTATGAGCACCCGACGCGATTTCCTCCGTCTCGGCGCGACCACGGGCGCCGGCCTCGCCGCCGCCCGCCTGTTCGGCCAGACCGGTTTCACCACGCCTGCCCGCAAGGTCCGTCTCGGTATCGTCGGCGGGCGCTTCGGCCTCGGCTTCCAATTCCACGAGCACCCGGACTGCGTCGTCGAGGCGGTGGCCGAGCTCCGCCCCGAGCGCCTCGCCGCTTTGCAGAAAGTTTACAAGTGCGCCCAAGGTTATCCGTCCCTCGAAGCGATGCTCAAAGACCCTAAGGTCGAGGCGGTCTTCCTCGCCACGCCCGCCCCGGATCACGTCCGCCACAGCCTCCTCTGCCTGGCCGCCGGCAAGCATGTGCTCAGCGCCGTGCCCGCCGCGATGACGCTCGACGAATGCGCGCAGCTCGCCGGCGCGGTGCGGAAATCCGGACTGACCTACATGATGGGCGAGACCAGCTGCTGGCAGCAGCTCACGATCTCGGCCCGCAAGTTCCACGCCGAAGGCCGCTTCGGCCACCTGTATTACACGGAATCGGAGTACCACCATCCCGGACTCGAGACGCTCTATTTCGAGAAGGGTCAGCGCACCTGGCGTCACGGCTTGCCGCCGATGCATTACCCGACCCACTGCACCTCGCATCTGCTCAGCGTGACGGGCGAACGGCTGACGGAAGTCGTCTGCCACGGCTGGGGCGATGACCATCCGATCGTGAAGGACAACGCCTACGGTAATCCTTTCTGGACCGAGACGGCGCTCTTCCGCACCGACCGCGGCAATAGCATGCGCGTGGCCATCTGGTGGCGCGGCGCCCAGAAGGGCGGCGAACGCGCCCGCTACTTCGGCGACAAGATGAGCTTCTACTTCAGCGACCCGACCGGCACGAGTGGCCCTGCGATCGTCCGGGCGGAGACGAAGGCCGAGAAGGACAGCGGCGGCTTCGAACGGGCTTCGCAGGTCCTCGAGAAATACGCCGAGGTCAAATGGTGGCAGACCGATATGCTGCCGGAGCCGCTCCGCCACGACAGCGGCCACGAAGGCTCGCATTGCTTCATCACGCACGAGTTCGTCGACGCGATCGCGAAGGGCCGCAAGCCGTTCGTCGGGATCGACGAAGCGCTGGCCTACACGGTTCCGGGAATGATCGCCCACCAGTCCGCCCTGAACGGCGGCCAGTCGCTGAAGATCCCGGTCATCACCGGCTGATGCGCTTTCGCGCAGCAGACCTACCCCTACCCCTACCCCTGCTTATGGCATCTCCGCGCCACGGGCCGCGGTGACGAGGTGATACCACTCTTCGCGGGTCAGTTCGAGGTCCGCCGCGGCGGCCAGCTGCTTGATCTGCTCAGGCTGGGTGGTACCGATGATGGGGACGATCTTAGCCGGGTGCTTCAGAATCCAAGCCAGCGCGACGAGTTCGCGGGCGACGCCGCGCTCCTGGGCGATGCGGTCGAGGACGGCCAACACGGCGGTCGGGTTATAGTGACGTTGCCCAGGCAGGAGATCCACGCCGCCCGAACCGAGCAGGCCGGCGCCGAGCGGACTCCAAGCCAGCGGGGTGACCTTCTTCTCCTGGCACTGGTCCAGCGTGCCGTCGTGCAGGGCGTAGAGCTGCACGAGGCTGACTTCGACCTGGTTCGTCACCAAGGGGAAGGAGAGCGCATTCTGGAGGAGCGAGAACTGCGAGGGGCTGAAATTGCTGACGCCGAATTCACGCACCTTGCCGGACCGGCGGAGTTCCGTGAAGACACCAGCGACTTCGGCCGCGTCCATGAGGTAATCCGGACGATGGAGATGCAGGAGGTCGATGGTCTCGACGCCGAGCTGCTTGAGCGAAAGTTCACACTGGGCCAACAAATGGGAGCGGGAGAAGTCATAGCGTACGGGGGCTCCGACGGGGCGGTTCTTGAAACGGATGCCGCCCTTGGTCGCGATCGTCATCTTGGCGCGCAGGCCGGGGTTCTCCTTGAGGATGCGGCCGAAGACGCGCTCGGCCTCGCCGTCGCAATAGATGTCGGCGTGGTCGAAAAGCGTATAACCCGCGTCGACCGCTGCGAAGACCGCCGCCTTGGCCGTCGCGTAATCCGCGGCGGCGTCACCCTTGGTGGCGATACGCCAGCAGCCATAAGCGAGGCGACTGGAGGTGAGCGGGCTCTGGCCGAGGGTGACGGTCTTCATACGCCCTGTAGCAAGTAAAGCCCCCGCCCTGCCGCAAGCCTATCCCCAAGGTCGACAGCCTGACCTCGGCTGCTAAGGTCGGGCCATGGACTTCTCGCAGCTACTGCAACAGGGCACCGCCCACGCTTGGCTCTACATCCCCGTCGCGATCCTGCTGGGAGCCCTGCACGGCCTCGAACCCGGCCACTCGAAGACGATGATGGCGGCCTTCATCATCGCGATCCGCGGTACGGCCTGGCAGGCCGCCCTGCTCGGCTTCTGCGCTGCCCTCTCCCACACGCTCATCATCTGGGTCCTCGCCGGCCTAGCGCTGAACTACGGTTCCCATTGGAACGTCGAACAGACCGAACCCTACTTCCTTCTGATCAGCGGCCTCATCGTCGTCGGCATGGCGATCTGGACGATCATGCGCCTGCGCGAAGAACACGGCCATCATCACCATCACCACGGCGAAGGTGACCATACGCACGGCCATGACCACTCCCATGATGACCTCGACGCGGAGGACGCCCACGCCCGCGCTCATGCGGCGGAGATCGAGAAGCGTTTCGCCGGCCGTCACGTGACGACCGGTCAGATCGTCATCTTCGGGCTCACCGGCGGACTCATGCCCTGCCCGGCCGCGGTCTCGATCCTGATCGTGTGCCTCCAGCTCAAGGAATTCTCCCTAGGCTTCGGCATCGTGGCGGCCTTCAGCTTGGGCCTCGCCCTGACGATGATCTCCGTGGGCGTGCTCGCCTCCTGGGGCTTCAAGAAGCTCGCGGAGAAGTCCGGCTGGTTCAGCCGCGTCGCCGCCCGCGCTCCTTACGTATCTTCTTACCTCCTCATCGCCCTCGGCCTGGCCTTCGCCATCCGCGGGCTGATGATGATGAAGTGACGATGGCGACGGTCAGGTGACGATGGCGACAGCAGCGCTGCCTTGATGTCAGGATAACTTCTGCTTGGCGGCGATTGCTTCAACCAGAAGGCAAGTGTGCCGATTGCGGCCTATGTGACCTATTGGTGTATGACAAAGCCGACGCCATCCTGACGCCGTTCCGTCAGGACGTAAGGGTAAGGTGCTCGTCCCCAACCATGAAAAACATCGCACGCCTGTTCCTCGTCGCCGCGGCCACCACGGTCTCGCTCTCCGCGCAGAGCCTGATCAAGGGTCCGTCCAGCTCCCAGACCTCTTACCTCACTCCGACCGCGCCAGGCTGGTCCGCGACGTCGTTGCTCACGGTGGGCGACGCAGTCGGCGGCTACCTGATGGCGGGTATCCCCGACGGACTCGGCGCCTACGATAACGGCAACGGCACCATGACCGTCCTCGCCAATCACGAGATCGGGAATGATTTCACGACCGGCGTCCTCAAGGGAGCCGTCCGTGCCCACGGAGCGGCCGGCGGCTTCGTTTCCAAGTGGGTCATCAACACCTCGACCTGGCAGGTCGTCTCGGGCGGCGACTTCGTCACCTCGCGCCTCAACCAGATGATGTGGAACGGCACCACCTGGGCTGCTCCCACCACCGCCTACGCCTATCTCCGCCCCTGCTCCGCCGACCTCCCTGCCCTGAGCGCCTTCTATGACGCCAGCTCCAGCACCGGCTACAATGGCCGCATCTTCCTGAACGGCGAAGAAACCGGCGCCGAAGGCAAAGCCTTCGCCTTTATCGCAACGGGTGATGTCAATGAAATCGGCAAGGCCTACGAACTCCCGCACCACGGCAAGTACTCCTATGAAAATCTGCTCGCCCGTACCAACTATGGATCGACTCCGGGCGCCGCCAACCTCCTCCAGACCGTCGTCGTCGGCACGGACGATACCACGCCCGGCGAAGTCTACGTCTATATCGGCGCTAAGACCAACACCGGCAACGCCATCGAACGAGCCGGCCTCACGAACGGCCAGCTCTACGGCGTCAAGGTGAACGCCGGTGTCACGGGGTATACCGGCGCCGTCACGCTCGAGAACGCCTCCGGCATCAACGGCACCTTCGCGCTCGCTCCGATCTTCACCAATGCGACCATCGCGGCCAAGACCGGCGCCGAGTTCCAGACCGAATCGCTCCGTCTCGGCGTGACCCAGTTCGCCCGCCCGGAAGACGCCCACTGGTTCGACCATGACTCCCTGATCGTGGCCACCACCGGCGCCAGCGGCAGCGCGATGGGAGGCGCCACCGTCACCTCTAAGATCTACCAGCTCGACTTCAACAGCGACACGGCCAACGGCATCCTCACCACCGGCGGCAATATCCGGGTCCTCATCGACTCCAACAACATCACCGGCCTGGACGGTCAGAAGGCCCGCAGCTTCGACAACCTGACGGTCGGCGACGACGGCATGCTCTACATCCAGGAAGACCCGGGTAACAGCTCCTACGTGGCCAAGCACTGGATCGTCAACCCGACCCTCGGCTCCCAGACCCTCCGCGAACAGAGCGCCGTCCAGATCTTCGAATCGGATCGCACTCGCTTCACCACGGGCGCGGTTAATTTCCAGACCCTCGACGAAGAGCACTCCGGCATCATCGACATCACGTCGATCGTGAACGACGGCGTCGCCGGCAGCCAGTGGTTCCTCGTCGCCACCCAGAACCACGCCGCCGCCACCGGCGCCAACGCCGCCACCCTCGTCGAAGGCGGCCAGTTCATCGCCCTCAACAAGCGTGCCGGCTCCAACGTCAGCACCGGTGCAGGCGCCATGACGCTGACCAACGGCGGCAGCGTCGTCGCCAACGGCGGGACCATCACCGACGCCGTGACCCTCTCCGGCACGGGCGGCGTCTTCGACATCACGGGCAGCACGACCGCCTCGGGCGCCATCGGCGGCGCCGGTGGTCTCTGGAAGAACGGCACGGGCACGCTGACCCTCACCGGCGCGAACACCTATACGGGTGACACGACCGTCGCCAACGGCAAGCTCGTCGTCAACGGCTCGCTCGCCTCCTCGGTCCGCATCCTCAAGGGCAACAGCTTCGGCGGCACCGTCACGGTCGCCGGCAGCCTGACCAACCTCGGTACGCTCGCTCCGGGCAACTCCCCCGGCACGCTCACGATCGCCGGAAACTACATCGAAGCCGGCACGCTCGACATCGAAGTCTGGGGCCTCACCCCGGGCACGCAGCATGATCAGGTGGTCGCTTCCGGCACCGCGACCTTCCAGTCCGGCAGCAACCTGATCGTCACCAAGACCGGCGGCACCTTCGACCTGAGCCGCACGCAGTCTGTCCTTGCGGTCAGCGCCGCCGCCTACTCCGGCGCGTTCAGCACGCTGGATCGCTCCACGCAGACCACCCAGGTGTTCTTCAACAACGCCACCGGCCGCATCCACGGCTCCGGGCTGACCGAAGCGCAGACGTTCGCCGACCTGACGACCGGCGACAACCGTAAGACAATCGCCTCCGCGCTCTACGCGGACGGTCTGACCAGCGCCACGGTCCTGCGCGCCAACGGCGGTGGCTCCGCCACGGCCAAGGCGTTCATGGCCGCCGGCGACCTGGGCGCCGCCACCGCCGCCTTCCTCGGCGCGGCTGACGTCGGCACCGCGCTCGATGCGCTCTCCCCCGAGCCCTACGGCGCTTCGCACATCATGGCCTGGCGCAACTCCCTCCAGCTGACCCGCGCCCTGACCAGCGCCGTCGCGGCTCCGGAAGGTTGGAACGCCCAGGTCGGCTACGACCAGCAGCAGGCGACGCTCACGGCCTCCCCGACGACGATGAACGGAAGCTATGACATCAACTCCAGCTACGTCATCGCGACCAAGGCGCTCTCCCGCGGGACCCAGTTCTCGGTGCTGTTCGCGCAGAACCAGGGCAACACCTCCGCGCCGGGCTTCAGTTCCAAGAGCCGCGGCCAGTCCGTGGGCCTCGGCTTCGCCGCTGACCTGGACTTCGCGCGCCTCGACCTTGCCGTCGCCAGCGGCAAGCTGGAATCGGATGGTTCGCGCAACGGCCAGACCTTCTCGGACCAGAACCTCAAGGGAGGCACGGCGCTGGCCCGACTGAGCTTCGCCAAGCTCGGCGCCTTCACCCCCTTCGTCGGACTGCATTACAGCAATTCGAAGATGGACGCCTTCACCGAGTCAGGCACGGGCGCGAACCTCACGGTCGCCGAAGCTTCGCAGTCGAACACCTTCGCCGAAGCCGGGCTGGGCTACGCCCTGCAGCTGAGCGAGATGTTCTCGCTCACGCTCAACGTCGCCTATGAGCACAACCTGGGCAGCACCGGAGACAGCATGAATGCGCGCTTCGCCGACGCCGCGAGCCCGACTTCCTTCACGGTGCGCACCTATGGCGCCGGACAGGATATCTTCCGCGGCGGCATCGGCCTCCAGGCCAACCTGGGCGCAGGTCGCTCGGCCGGAATCAGCTACGACGTCCATTCGGGCGACGACCTGAAGTCCGCCCACCAGATCAAGGCCAACTACACGTTCCGCTTCTAAGCAGTCGGCATAGCAGGTCCGAAGGCCGCCCATCTGGGCGGCCTTTTTGTCTTACCAGGGCGTGAACCGGAGGCCGAAGAGCGCGAAGACGGCCGCGGCGAGCAAACCGAGCGCCGGCAGGAAGAGCGGGTCGAAATAATCGGCGGTCCGCGGCTTCTTCTCGAGGACGACGACTTTCTTCATCTCGTCAATCCGCTTGAAGACGGAGTTGAGCGCTTCCGGGGTGACCGCGTTGAACGCCTCCCCGCCCGTCGAGCGGGCGATGCCGATGAGCGCGGGATCGACGGGGATGTCCGTCAGGAGGACGGCGAAGACGATGACGCCTTTCTCCCTTAGGTCGGCGATGATGGGCACGTCCTTGGGCGACTTGATGTCGGGGCTCTCGCCGTCGGTGAGGAGGATGATCATGCGGTCGCCGGCGGGCCGCTGGGCAAGATGGGCCGAAGCACCGGTGAGGGCGTTGCCGATGAACGTGCCGCCCCAGAGCTCATCGGGCAGGACGTTGGGCTCGATGAACGGACGCGAGAGCATGATGGTCTCGGTGTCGAGCGTCAGCGGGACCCAGTGGATGAAATTACGGGAGAAGATGGTCAGCCCGAACGCGTCCCCCTTCCGGTGGTGCAGGAACTTCTCCAGCGACTCCATGGCGGAGTCGAAGCGGTTATGTCGGCCCTTGCCTTGGTCGCCATGCGACCCCCGCATACTGCCCGAGGTATCGAGCACGACCTGGATGTTCGTGAGCTGCCGCTCGACTTCAGGCGGCTGGAAGGTGACGGGGTGCGCGAGGAACAGGATCGCCAAGGCGAGCAGGCCGGCCGGCAGGCAGTTGGCGACGAGCACGAGGCAACGCAGGAACCAGCCGCGGCGGCCCTGGACGCCATCGTAGGGCATCGCGAGGGGCTGACCGGGGCGGACCCACTCCCAGAAGGCCAGGATGACCGGCAAGGCGAGCAGGGCCAGCCACTGGGGATGCAGGAAGGTCATGGGCGGACGGCCACCGGGGCCGGCAGGTGCTGACGGATGATGCCAGCGATCTCAGTGTCGGCGACGCCCGAGCCAGGGCGATGGAGCCAACGCTGCAGACGTCCTAAGGCTTCGCCCGTAAGCTCACCGCGGGCGATGGCGGCCAAGACCTCGGCCATGGGAGCCTCGGCCGGGACGAGGCCTTCGCGCCAAGAACGCAGGAGGAGCATCTCCAACCGGGCTTTCTGCTCGGCGGTGAGGGCGCCCTGTTCGAGTTCGGCAAGCAGCTGTCGCAATTGTTCGGCAGAAGTGAGCGGCGGCTGCGCGATCACGGCGACCGGCTTCTTAGGGCGACGCCAGAAGATAAGCAGCAGTAGCCAACCGATCCAGAAGACGCCGAGCCCCCAGAGGGTCGCCCGATAATGACCCCAAACCTGGATGCCGATGTCCTCGGTCTCCTTCACACGGGCCTCGAGTTCCTTGGAAAGTTTCGGGTCACCCTGGATCTTGAACGACGGCAGGCCGCTCAACGCCGCACCATCGTCCGCCATCAGGTATTCGGTGAGGTCATGCTCGCCTTCGCGGTTCACGAGATAGCGGACGTCATACACCTTCAGGCCGTCTTGGCCGGTCACCTGAGCGATGCGCACGTTCACGGCTACGCCGTAGCGGAACGGTTTCACGACGAGCGTGGGGCCGCCGTAAGTGATGATGGCCGCCTGTTCGACGCCGAGCGGCACCTTCAGGCTGTCATCCTCCTGCAGGAACCACCACGCGGCGACGAGGGCCACGACGGCGGCCAAGC
>CANKZO010000084.1 GCA_947488485.1 Opitutia bacterium
TCCGCCATCGGACTGCGACAGGTATTACCCGTGCAGACAAACGTGACGGTGTCTCGCTCGACGGCCATGAGGTCAAGATGAGGGATTCGCCCCTCGGTTCAAGCGCTCAGAGGACTCCGTCGCGGCGGAGCTGGCGATAGCCGATGTCCCGACGGTAGTGGCAGCCCTCGTATTGGATCTGCGGGACCACGGCATAGGCCCGACGGGCGGCTTCCTGCAGGGTCGGGCCATGGGCGACGACACCCAGGACGCGGCCGCCGGTGGTGACGACCCGTCCGTCCGGCAGACGCTTAGTGCCGCCATGGACGATATCGACGCCTTCGGGCAGACTGGCCGGCAAGGTGATGGGGTCGCCCTTGCGGATCTCGCCCGGATAACCGCCGGCGGCGAGGACGACGATGATCGTGGCGCCGGGGCGCAGTTTGACGGCCGCGGGACGGAAACGTCCGTGCGCGATGTCTTCCATGATCTGCACGGGGTCGGTCTCGAGCGAAGGCATGAGTACCTGGCACTCGGGATCGCCGAAACGGACATTGAACTCGACGACCTTGGGGCCGGTCGCGGTCACCATGATGCCGACGTAAAGCGTGCCGCGGTAATCGATGCCGTCAGCATTGAGGCCGCGCAGCGTGGGCGCGATGATCTCCTCACGCAGACGGCGCTCGACCTCCGGCGTGACGACGGTCGTCGGAGCATACGCGCCCATGCCGCCGGTGTTGAGGCCGGTGTCGCCTTCGCCGACGCGCTTATGATCCTGGCTCGGCGGGAGCATGAGATACTCCTCGCGGCAGACCATGAGCATGATCGAAGCCTCTTCGCCCTGCATGAACTCCTCGATGACGACCTCATCGCCCGACGCACCGAAGACCTTGGTCTCCATCATGTCGCGCAGCGCAGCCTCGGCTTCGGCGTGGGTCGTCGCGATGACGACGCCCTTCCCTGCCGCCAGGCCCGAGGCCTTGATGACGATCGGGACAGGCTGCTTGCGAACATACTCCAAGGCCGGAGGCAAGGAGCGAAAAGTCTCGGAGGCGGCCGTCGGCACCTTGTGGCGTACCATGAAATCCTTGCTGAAGGCCTTGCTGGCCTCGAGGCGGGCGCCGGCGGCGAGCGGACCGTAAGCGGGGACGCCCGCGGCTTCGAGGGCGTCGACCACGCCGGCGGCGAGCGGGACTTCCGGGCCGACGATCACGAAATTGGACTGGGTGCGGCGGACGAGCTCGAGGACGGCGGCGGGGTTGGCCGCATCGACGTCGAGGCATTCGGCTTCGAGGGCCATGCCGCCGTTACCGGGGGCGACGCGCACCTTGGCCACCCGCGGGCTGCGGAGGCAGGCCTTGAGCAAAGCGTGTTCCCGGCCGCCGGAGCCGAGGATGAGGACGTCGAGTTTTCCCTGCGTAGCCATGTCCCTACTACTGCGGGGTGTCGGGTTTGATGTGAACCAAAAACAGGGCCGGCCCGTTTCCGGACCGACCCAGCCTAAATTGGTGCTCAGGCCGGGACTTGAACCCGGACACCTTGCGGCACATGCACCTCAAGCATGCGTGTCTGCCATTCCACCACCTGAGCAATAAAGGAAGGTGCACGCTGGAACTCCTGACGATGGGTGCAAGTAAAAAGCGATTGTGCCGATGCTTGCCAAGCGGACTTCTTTCTAAACGCTCACTTCCTCAATGTCCTCCGACTCGGCAGAAAACAACCCTCCCAAGGAAAAGTCCTTCGAACTGGACCTCTCTTCCCTTGGTTTCGGGCCCTCCTGGGTCAGCGGACCCTCCGAAAAGGTCAGCTCCGGCAACGGCGGCCCGCGTCGCGATGGCGATCGTCCGCGTTTCCGCGACGGCCCCGGCGGTGATCGCCGCGGCCCTCCCCGCGACGGACAGAGCCGCGGCCCGCGTCGCGACGGCCCTGGCGCCGGACCCGGTGGTCCGCGTCGTGATGGTCCCGGCGGTCCCCGTCGTGATGATCGTGGCCCCCGCCGCGACGACCGTGGTCCGGCCCGTTACGATGACGCCCCGGCCTTCCGCCCCGTCGTCGCCAGCGCTTTCTTCCCCGACGACGCCAAGTTCGAACTGCTCGGCGGCGCGATGAAGAAGAGCAAGATGACCTACGAGCTCTTCGAGGTCGCGCGCCTGATCCTCGACAAGGAAGACCGTCTCTCGATCGTCATCCGCCACCTCGAAGCCGAACAGCGCCCCGACGCCCTGCTCGCCGTCTCCGTGCCCGACGGCCATCCCTTCCTCAGCGAAGGCGACGCGGTCTCGCACGTGATGTCCCGTCACCTCGACAAGTTCTTCGACGTGGTCGAAGTCGAAGTCGAAGCCCCGAAGGGTTCCTTCCTGATGGTCGCGAAGTGCCCGCAGACGGGCAAGCTGCTCGGCGCCCCGACGCACCACAGCTACCAGCGTAATCTGCGCGAACACCACGCCCGCCATTGCCCGAACGTGCCGTTCGACTCCTTCAAGGGCCGCCTCGAGATGGTCCGCGAACAGGAGCAGATCGACGCCTGGCTGAAGTCGATGTCCACCCGCAGCGAATACGCTCCGAAGGACCGCAAGGAAGGCGAACCGGAACGCCTCGAGTCCCTCGACGCCGCCCGCGGCTTCCTCCAGGCCTTCCGCAAGGACCTCGTGGTGAAGACCCATCCGTGGGTCCGCTTCGCCGGCCGCCTGCTCGAAGAGATGAATCCCGGCCCGCTCCGTGATTCCGTGCGCTACGCCCTCGAACAGCAGCGCGCCTTCCCGCTCGATACCGCCAACGGCATCCGCGGCCGCCTCCGCAAGGAAGGCTTCCACCTCTACAAGAAGGGCTCCAAGGGCATCACCTACGCGTGCTCCGTCCGCCGCCGCTGCCGCGACCCGAAGTCCACCTTCAGCGATCCGATGGCGAAGCTCTTCGACTCGCTCGATCGCAAGCCGGCCCAGCAGGCCAAGGACCTCGTCCTCGCGCTCGCCGGCGAAAACGCCGAAGACGCCGCGAAGACCCAGGTGCTCACGGATCTCTCGTTCCTCATCGGCGAAGGCTACATCGCCAACCTCCCCGACGGTCGTCTCTTCGCCCAGCCCATCCTGAGCAGTCAGGCCCAGGCCAAGGAAGAAGCCGCCAACGACGAGGCCGCGGACGAAAGCAAGTAAGCGCGAAGGCGCAGAGCGCCTTCGAGGGGACACGTGGGCAAGTGGGCACGTGGACAAGGGGACGAACCAACCGGTCTCCCTTTGAGTTATCACTCCCCCTTGTCACCGTGTCACCGTGCCCCCGTGTCACCGTGTCCCCGTGTCACCGTGTCCCCTATACTGCCGCTCTTATTTCCAATTCTCTGCGATCCACGGCGTGGGCAACACGCGGCGATACCACTTTCCGCTGCGGCCGACGAGCGCGTCGGGCGGATTCGGGAGCCCGTGGAAGACGACGATCTTGGCTTCGGCAGGGATCTCCGGCGTTTGCCAGAGCGAGAACGGGAAATACTTCACGCAGTGCTTCTTGAAGCTGCGGCACCAGGTCTCGGGCCAGTAGCTGACTTTACCTTGAGCGGTGAGGTGCGCGGTCAGGAACTCCTGCTCATTGCGGTGACGCTTGCGCACGGCGTCGAGGTTCGCGCGGAAATATTCGAGGACGTCCGGATAGGTGCCGGCGCGCCAGCGGTAGACCGAAGAGTTGCCGGTGTAGTCGCCCTTCTGCCAGTCGCGGATGATCAGGAAGTCGCCCGGATGGTCGAAGAAGCCGTCCATGTTGCCGACGATGACGATGTCGATGTCGAGGAAGAGGATATCGCCCTTGAGCTCCGGGCCGCCGGGCGTGGTGAGCGCGGGCGAGAACGAGACGAGCTTGGTCCAACCACGCTCCGGGGCGCCGGCCGGCAGCTCGAGGCTGGGAATCGGGAAGGTCTCGATGCCGGCATTGAGACCGGTCTTGTCGTCCGTGAGGCAGACGAAGCGGTGCGGGATGGTCAGGTGGCGGCTCACCATGGAGTGGAGTCGGTTGACGTATTCCGGGCCGTATTTCTTGCCCCACTTCATGCAAAGGATGGTCGCCATGCTGCCGCCAGCGTGGGGATTCCCAGCCAAGCCTCCAGCCTGTTATGACGGACCGACCCCTTGCGTCCCCCCTGCCCTCGGGCATACCATGCCCTCATGAGCGACGATTACGACGACGAGGACTTCAGCTCCGACGACGAATACGGCGAGGGCGGCATCCCGGCGGACCTCGAGGCCGACATCGAGGAACGGATCAACCGGGCGGCCGACGACCGCCTGCACGACCTCCACACCGACTCCGGCCCCCGCTCCGGCGGTTGCCTCCTCATCCTCGCCCTCCCCCTCCTCAGCCTCTGGCTCCTGAGGTAGGGGCAGCACCGCGTGCTGCCCTAGTTGTCTTTAGGTAGGGTTGAGCGCCCTCGCTCAACCGCGGCTGACCAAGTTGGTCAGCCCTACCACGATTCAGCTATGTCGTGACGCGGTCCCGACCCTACCCCGTGTCCACGTGTCAACTTGCCCACGTGTCCGCTCGTAAGCGCCGCGCGCTTTCGCTTATTTCAGCGATCGCAGATACGCCACCAAATCGATCAGCTCCTTCTCGGAGAGCATGCCATCCAGACCGGCGGGCATGAGGCTCGTGGTGAGCTGCGTCGAAGAGGCGATGGTCTCGTTGGTGAGCAAGCGGCTCTGACCCGAGGCCTCCTTGATGGTCACTCCTTCCGCGGAGCGCGCCTGGATGAGGCCGAGCACGCTGGTGCCGTCGGTGAGCTGGAAGGAATTTAGGTCGTAGTCGCGGGCGATGTTGTAGCTCGGGAAGAGGATACTCTCGACGAGTTCGCGCTCGGCGCGGATACCGCCGATCTTGGTGAGGTTCGGCCCGATCTCATTGCCCTTGGCGCCGACCTTATGGCAGGCGATGCAGGCGCCCTTGCCGGACTCATAGACGGCGCGGCCGGCGGCCGGATCGCCCTGCTTGATGGCCATCAAGGCCAACGGTCCGAGGCGTTCGCGCTTGGCGTCATTGGCCGCGAGGGCGGCGTCGAAGGAAGGCTCAAGGATCTCGTACACTTCCCGCGGCAGGAAGCCGAAGGCCTTGCGCACGAGGTCCTGACGGAACGTGCCCAGCATCGCGGACTTGCTCAGGGCGACAGCGATCTTGCGGCCGGTGTCCTTGGAGATGCGCTTGTAGTTCTGCGGTACGGCCAGCGCGACGAGGAGTTCGTTCTGCTCGAGCGGGCCGGCGTTAGGCAGCAGGGCGAGATAAGCGTCCCACTGCGCGGGGGTGAGCTTCGTGTTAGCCAGACGCGCGGCGGCGTCCATGCGCAGACCAGGGCTGGCCGGATCGACGAAGAGGTCGGTGAGCAGTTTGAAGGCGGCGTCGCTCAGGTCTTCGCCGCTGCTGGAGAGCGCGAGGAGCGCCTTCAGGCGGAGCGAAGACGGCTTGGTGGTGTCGGCGGCGATCGCGTTGAGCGAAGCGTCGAAGCGCTTCTCCTTCACGTGGGCGAGGGCATCCAAGAGCAGCGGCGAGGCGCCCTTGGCGAGCTGGGCTTCGAGCGAGGCGAGCCAGGTCTGGGCGTTCACCTTACCTGGCTGAGCGGCGATCGCGCGGAGCGCGGCCTGGCGGACGGCGACCTTCTCGTGCGCGAGCATCTGGGCGATGCCCTTGGCGACGCCCGGCTGGCCGGCCAACGCGGTGGCGAACTTACCCAAGGCGGCGACCTGCGTCGCGGAAGGCGCCGGCTGCGCGAGCCAACGGGTGAAGAGCGGCGCGATCACCTGGTCGGCGTCGGCGGCCTTGCTGAGCGCGAGGTAGGCGTTCTTGGCCAAAGCAGCGTCCGCAGAGTCGGCCTGGCTGACCGCGAACTTCAGGACGTCAGCGAAATCGGACTCCTTGACGCGGGTCTGCGAGACGATGCGCAAGAGGCGGGCTTGAGCGACGGGGCCCTTGACGGTGGCGAGGTCGGCGGCGGTGAAACCGGCGAGACGCATGCCCGCGGTGAGGATGGCGTGCTCGAGCACCAGGTCGGCCTCACGCGAGAGGAGTCCGCGGATGGCTTCGGTGATGGCGGGAGACTTCGCCTCGCGGAAAGTCAGGCCTTCGAGACCGCGACGGACCACGGCCTGATCGGCAGACGAAAGCTGGGCGAGAAGTTCGGCATCCGATTTCACCGGCGCCGGCGAGAACGGACGATGAGCCTTGGCGACGGCCACATGGGCGGCCTTCCCTTCGGCGGTGCGGCGCACGCGGTAGATCGCGCCGGGGACGTTGGCCACGCCCTGCAGGCTGGACGGGCAATGCGAATACCAGGTGCCGGTGTCGACGACGAGCAGCGAGCCGTCAGGGGCTTCGATGACGTCGGAAAGATGCGCGCCCTTGCGGTCTACGGTCAGGAATTCGTGCTCGGTCGCCTGGTAGGTGGCGCCCTCAGGCTTGAGTTCGAAACGCACGATCTTCTTGGAGTTGTAGAAAGCGACGAGGAGGTTAAGGTTATCCGGGGCGGACGAAAGGGGGTGGTCGGCGGGCGCGATGCGGTCGCCTTGTTTCCAGAAAGAACAGCCGCTGGGCACGACGTGTCCGAGCTCCTTGATGATGGGCATGCGCTCGTGGGTGCGCGGCAGGTCGGCGATGATGCGGAGGAAGTCCGGGCGCTCGTAGACGCCGCCTAGCTGCCAGTGCATGAGGGTGTCGACGCGCGGGCTGCCGAAATAGAGGTCGACGGTGCCCACGACCTCGCCGGTCGGGGTGAAGTCGATGCTGGCCGGATTATCGGCGCAGCCTAGGGCATGCCAGCGGATGTCGGAACCGTCGGTCTTCATCGACCAGACGCCGCTGTTGAGGCCGGCGTGCACGAGCGTGCCGTCCTTCTGCTTCACAGTGTGGCCCTTGCGGCCATGGGTCCAATAGAGGCGGCCGTCCGGGTGCAGGCGGGGGCCGTGGCAGTCGGCGCCGTTGGCGGTCCATTCGAAGCCACCGACGACCAGCTCGCGCTTCTCGGCGACGCCGTCGTCATCCGCATCGGTGAACTTCCAGATACCGGGAGGCGAAGCCACGTAAAGGCTGCCGTTCGCCCAGCAGCCGCCCTTGGGTACGGTCAGCTTGTCGGCGAAGACGACGCTCCGGTCGAAGACGCCGTCGCCGTCGCGGTCCTCGAGCATCACGACGCGTCCGGGTGTCTCGCTTTCGAATTTCTTGGTGCTCCAATTCACGCCCACGGAGTCGCCTACGAAAAGGCGGCCCCGATCGTCGACGCATCCCATCGTGGGATTGGCTACCATCGGAGAGGCGGCGGCGACGATCATCTCAAAACCCACGGGCAGCTTGTAGGGCAGCGCGGCGTTCCGTGCTTGATCCTTCTCGAAATCGATCTTCGCCGGGCGCATGGCGTAACCAGGGATTTCCTGTTTGTCACCATGCTTGGCCGCGGACGCGGCCTGCGCCTTGACGTCGTCCGAAGCGGGGTGCGCATCGGAACGGGCCGCCTTGGCCGGCGACCACTTCTCGGTGAATCCGCCGACGGGGTGCAGCTCATAACGACGGACGTGCATCTCCGCGGCCTCGGTCTGCAGCTGGAGGCGCCCTTGGCTGGGCTTCACATCGAAGGCTTCGTTCACCTTCACGCCATTGACGAGATATACGAGCGTATCGCCCTTGGCGATCACCTCGAAACGGGTCCACTGGCCGAAGGGCGACTCGACGTCATCCTTGCCGCGGAAGCCTACGACGTCCTTCCAGTCGGCGTCGCGCTTGGACCAGTTGAGGCGGCCGCCTTTCATGGTCTGGCGGGGCGCGCCGGGGGTCCACACCTTCTCTTTGTCGCGGTCGAGACCGACTTCGGCGCTGATCGAGGTCTCGAGGACGGTGCCGTCCGCGAGCTTGGGCGCGAGGACGAGGATGTCGCCCACGCCGCCTTCGATGATCTGGGCCTCGATGCTGGCCATCCAGTTGCCGCCCACCGCGCCCTGCGGCCCGAAGCAGTGCACGAGGATACCGCTATCGCGGGAGCGGGACTCCCGCTTACCCCAGGTCTTCTGGCCCCACTTGAACTCGATCACGAGATGGTAGTCGCGATAAGCGCCGAGAGTGGTGATGGCCCCGTAACCTTCGCCGCTCACGACGAAATTACCATCCGGTCCGAACTTGAAGACGGACTTAGGATCGCCGGCGATATCGAGCTTGGGGTTGACGAAGAGCTCGGACTCTCCCTTGCGGAAGAGCTCGAGCAGGTCGATCTTCTGGGTGACGGCCTGCGCGACGGGTTCCGGCGGCAGGATGATCTTGGCGACCGGCTGCTTGCTCTGCGCGGAAAGTCCGAGGACGGACAACAGCGCGAACACGAAGGCGGCGAGGGGTGGGGTTCTCATGGGGTTGAAAGAGGAAGAGGGTCGAAGGGCCTCTGATGTTCCAACGCTCCCGCGACTCTTCAACCCTTTCGCATCTATTGAGCGGAATAGGTCATTATAGTGACGGAATAAGAGGTAGGGACAGCACCACGTGCTGTCCTAGTTGCAACCACTCTCAGGTGGCGGGTGGCAGCCCCAGGTGGCAGGTGGCGGGAAATCTACCCTCCGTCATCCATTCAGTCCTCAACTCAGTCCTCCACCCTGCCCTCAATTCAGCCCTCTGCTCTGCAGACCCTCACTTCCCTGAAAACTCCTTCACCGCCGCTTTCTTGAATTCGCCTTGGGCCTGACCGCCCTTCCCCGGGAAGCCCTGATGCTGGACCATCCAGACGAGGACGAGGCCGTCCTTGGTGCGGATCTCCATGCCGGTGGCCTGGGCGCCTCCATGACCGAAGAAATCAGGACCGACCGCGAAGCCCAGTCCGTAGC
>CANKZO010000085.1 GCA_947488485.1 Opitutia bacterium
GATAGCGGCTACTCGGAGAATCGCTTCAACCTGAGCCTCTCCAACTCGTTTTAGTCCCTGTTGGGTTTCATAGCATAGGATCGGCTGATATGAGCCGGAAGGGTCGCCTGGGCAGGCGGCCCTTTTTTATTCCCCCTTATCCGTCGCCTCCGCTTCTCTAGGTAGGGTCAGCACTGCGTGCTGACCTAGTTGAATCGTTTCATTTCAGGTGACGGGTGGCAGCCCCGGGTGGCAGGTGGCAGAAAGAATCCATTCAAAGGGAAACCGGAGACCGGGATATTACCTCGGGCATGATTCATTTCAGGTGACGGGTGTCGGCCACGGTTGTCGGCCTTTCGGGAGTCAGCCGTTCAGCCATCAGCCGCCGGAACCTGGGTGCCAGCTGCCGATGGCCGAACGGCCGGCCCCTGAACTCCCGATGCCTGTGCCCGTCACCCGACACCCGAAAATGTATATCCCCAGCCAATCATCCGGTCTCCCTATGGTGCCCCCTTTGAGCTCTGCCTCTTCTGGCCAACCGAGCCTCTGAGCCTCCGGGCCTCTAGTGTTCCGTGTGCCCCTTGTCCCCGTGTCACCGTGCCAGCATGTCCCCTCGCGCAAGCGCGTGTCCCCTCCGCAATTACTAGCCCTCGCGTGCTACGCACGCTTCGCCCTTTTCCGCATCATACTCCCCGCTCCACTTCGCTATCACGAGCGTGGCGACAGTATTACCGATGAAATTAGTGATGGCGCGGGCTTCCGACATGAACCGATCGACGCCGATGATCAGGGCGATACCGGCGACGGGAATCGAGCCGGTCGTAGCCAAGGTCGCGGCGAGCGTGATGAAGCCGCTCCCGGTCACGCCGGCCGCGCCTTTGGAGGTCAGCAGTAATACCGCGAGGAGGGTGAGCTGCTGCGTCAGCGTCATGGGGGTATCCGTCGCCTGCGCGATGAACAGCGCAGCCATCGTCAGGTAGATGCACGTGCCGTCCAGGTTGAAGGAATAGCCGGCGGGGACGACGATGCCCACGACGGGCCGGGCGCACCCAGCCTTCTCCATCTTCTCCATCAGGCCGGGCAGGGCGGTCTCCGAGGACGACGTGCCGGCGACAATCAGGAGTTCTTCCTTCACGTAACGGAGCGTCCGTAGGAGGCTGAAACCGTTCGCCCGCATGATCGCGCCGAGTACGACGAAGATAAAGAGTCCGCAGGTGAGGTAGACGCACAGCATGAGCTGGCCGAGGTTTACCAAGGTGCCGATGCCGTATTTGCCGATGGTGAAGGCCATGGCCCCCGCGGCGGCGATGGGCGCGAGTTTGCAGACGATCGCTACCATGCCGAAGAAGACGCGGGCGATCTCGTGCAGAAGGTTGATGACGGGCCGTCCGTGGTCGCCGAGTCGTCCCAGGGCGAAACCGAAGAGCAGGGCGAGCAAAAGGACCTGCAGGATGTCACCTTCGGCGAAGGCGCTGACGAAGGTCTTCGGGATGAGGTGCAACAGGGTGTCGACCCAGCTCAGGCCCTGCGCGGCTTGCGCATAGCCCGCGGTGGCCTTGGTGTCCAGGGTCGCCGGGTCCGCATGGACTCCCGCGCCCGGGGTGAAGACATTCGCGACGACGAGTCCGATGACCAGCGCCAGCGTGGTGACGACTTCGAAATAGATGAACGCCCGTAGGCCGACCTTGCCGGCTTTCTTGAGATCTCCCATGCCAGCCAAGCCGACCACGACGGTGGTGAAGATGATCGGCCCGATGAGCATCTTGATCAGGTTCACGAACGCATCGCCGAGCGGCTTCAGCTGCGCGCCGAAGTCCGGCCAGACATACCCGACGATCCCGCCCAAGATGATGCCGATCAGGACCTGGACGTAAAGATGGCGGAGCAGGCGCATGGGGTTATCCGAGGATTAGAGGACCCGAAGGCCCGAGGCAAGGAGGGGAAGGGGGGTGATGCAGAAAGGAGGACTGAATAGAGGACTGCGTTGAGGGCTGAATGGAGGACTGCGTGGATAATCCAAACCCGTTAGCCCGGATGTCTCGAGGTAGGGTCAGCACTGCGTGCTGACCTAGTTGTCTCTGCCTTGGGTAGGGATGACCGGCCCGGTCATCCGCGGGCGCGCGGGCCGCACGCCCCTACCTTTGATGCCCCCAGCCAACCGCCGGTCTCCCCATGGTGCCCCCTTTGAGTTCTGTATCTCACTTTTGCACCTTTGCACAGGAGCTCCGCTCCGATTTGCACCTTTGCACGGCCTCTTTGCCTCTCCCGTGTCCCCATGTCCCCGTGCCAGCATGTCCCCTCGCGCTAGCGCTCTACTTCTGCGCTGGCGCGCCGAAAATCCCACCCCTCGCCATCGTGACAATCTTCAGATCTCCGCCCGAGGCCGAGACACACCGACGATACAGCTCCTGCGGTTCACGCGAGGTCGAGAAGAGATAGAGTCGCGGAGCCTTCCGGTCCTGCGCGGTCGCGAAGGTCCGGATCCAGCGCGTCTCCCAGGCTTTCTCGGCTTCGGTCCGTAGGTCGGTCGGCGGCCGCATATCCGCGTCGAAGACGATCGAGGGCTTCACTTCGCCGATCGTCCGCCACTGGATGATGCCGTCCTCGAAGTCGGAGAACACGACGATGGCGTCGTATTGCTTCTGGTTGAGCATGATGTCGATCCAGGCGCCGACCCCGCCGACGCGGAACTGGGCGTCCTTGCTGCCGAACATATTCCGTCCGGCCGGACTCAGTTTGTTCGGGTCCGTCGCCGGTGAGTCCCGTTTGCCGCCGCGTCGATCCATGTAGATCTGGTCGACGGTCGGGACGACGAGTTTCTGGTTGGGCCGCGATCCGAGGACTTCGCCGTCCTGGATGAAGTTGAAGACGCCGAAGTAGCGGTAGACGTCAGCGCTCGGGAACTGCTGCTTGATCTGCTTCTCGACCGCGGCGAAATACGGATTCATCGACGGCGAGCTGTCGAAATAGACGGCGATATTGGCGCCGGAGATCTTCATGCCCATGACGGCGCGTCCGGTGAAATTCTTGCCGCCCTTGCCTAGGCCCACGCCGCCGCCGATGCCGCCCCCGGCGCCACCACCGAAGCCTTTGGACGAAGCTGCAAGCGCCCCGAGCGCGCTGCGGCTCATGTCGGGCATCTCGGGGAGGGCGATCTGGGCCGACGCGCTCTTGGAAGTGATCTTGCTCGCGCTCTTGGTCAGGCTCTTAGGCGCGTTGGGTTTCTGCTTAGCCTTGGCTTGCACGGAGCGGTCGCCGCCGGACCCGCCGCCGGCACCGGTCGCGAAAGCATTCGGTTCTTTCTTCTGACTCGTGGTCACGGAGACGACCCAGGCCGTCGCGAGGAAAAGCAGCCCGCCATGGATCATGAGCGAGACCATCAGGCCCTGGCCGCCGAATTTCAGCCATCGACGAGCCCAAGCCGACATCCCACCAGGGACTTTGCTCGGCTCCGGTTCCGGCGCAGGCGCGGCGGTCGCCGGAACCTCATCCGCGGGCGGCGGGGGAGGCGGAGCGGCCGGCGTACGCGGACGCAGGCGGGGTGGCTGGGGCGGGGTGGAATCCACGGGGGAAGAAGGAGGAGTATATTAAGCCGGCGGGTAAGGAAAGGTTAAGCGACCAGAGCCCATTCTCGGGTGGCGGGTGGCAGCCCCGGGTGGCAGGTGGCAGGAAGGAATCCGCTCAAAGGGAAACCGGAAACCGGGATTAATGCTTCGGTCATATATCCCCAGCCAATCATCCGGTCTCCCCATGCTGCCCCCTTTGAGATCCGCCTCTCCTGTTCAACCGAGCCTCTGAGCCTGCGTGCCCCCCTCGCGGCTCTGCCGCGCTTACTCATAACTCCCGTTCGCGCCCACCGTCAGCTTGCGATATGAACCGCCGGAAAGCTCGGTCAGCTTGATGAGATCATCAGACGGTTTCTTGTCGGTCGAGAGAAGCACCAGTTTGATGGCCTTATGTTTCTCGCTCGGAGTGAATTTCTCGACCCAGTATTTCAGGGATTGTTCGTATTCCTCTCCCGCGAGTTGCACCGAAGAATCCCTGAAATTACTAACGATGACCAGTGTGTCGTGGCCGATTTCCAAGAGGACATCCTGTCTGGTACCGAAGAGCATCTGATAGGCGACGGTGTTGCGATCAACATTTTTATCCACGCTTGAGTATCGAGGGTACGCGCTCGGGTATGCTTTGCCGATGAGTGCGTCGAAGAGGGGGCGATCGCCGACCCGCGTGTTAACGAGGATCAGGGTTTGCGCGTGCTTCAGCTCGTGCTTCGGTTTGGCCGAAGGTTCTTTGCGGGGGCGGGACTTGTCGTCCTGAGCGGCGTGACTGAGAGCGGTCAAAGAGATGAGAAAAGCCAAACCATAGGCCGCGTGGGAGGGGATTCTCATAGGGGTATAATAAAAGTATGACGCAGCTCCCCGTTTAAGGAAGGACCATTGTCGTGAGGGCAAAGCCTCATCAGCAGGCTGACGATTCGAGGTGGCAGGAATAATTGAGCTCAAAGGGAAACCGGAAACCGGAATTAATGCTGCGGCCTTTGGTAGGGATGACCGGCCCGGTCATCCATGGGCGCGCGGGCCGCACGCCCCTACCTGGTGCCTCTCGCATTACTAGCCCTAGCCCTAGCCCGAGCCCTGTCTCTAGTCCTGCACAGTTTTCACCCCTGTGAAAACTGTGCATGTCCCTCAATCCTCTTCTCCACCGCGGCCTGCTGCTCCGGCGTGAGTCCGTCCGGGAATTTCTTCGACGAGCGGCGCCAGCGTTCCAACCATTCCTGGCCGACGAGCGGGTAAGGGCAGGGGGTCGGGAATCCGGGACTGAGCGCGACTATCGTCTCTTTCTTCGAGCCGGTGCCTTCGCCGTTCGCGACGTAGAAGCCGGAGTTGAGCAGGGCGACGCGCATGGTCGTCGACGAACAATAGGTGAAGAGCTGCGCGGACTTCTTGGGATCGCAGTAGGAGAACAGTTTGTCGAACGACTCGAGTTCCCAGGAGTCGGGATTAGTCTTCTGCGAGAAGAAGTCGTAGTAGATGATGTCCGGCGCGGCCGAGGCCTTGGAAGCGAGCTGCCAGAAATCGCCGACGTGCAGATCCCAGCTGAGACCAGGATACTGACGCGACTGCCAGGTGCCGCGGGCGAGGACGGCGTCGGGGCCTGAGTGACGCAGGTACTCGAACCGATTCTTGTGCGTCATGGCCAGCTTGAGCGAATCCATGTCGTTCTCGAAGCTGATGACCTTCATGTTGCGAACCGGCCCCTTGGCGGCCTCGGCCTCGTAGCAAAGGATGGACGCCATCGCGTTGGCGGCGGCGCCGAGTCCGAGATCCCAGATGACGATCGGGGCGGCGGTCTCGGGAGTCTGGCCTTCGGGGAGCTTCAGGCGCTCAGAGAGCTTGGCTTGGTCGGTGTAGAGCGCCTTGGCTTCGTCCATCGGGGCGCGGCGTAGGTGCATGATCTCGCCCGAGGAGATCTGCCGGATGTTCGCGTAGCCGCCGATCTCGTGGATATGGATCTCGTAATCGCCGAGGATGCGCGGACGGCGCTCCTTGCCGACTTTCGGCGGGACGGCGGGATTGTCCATGTCCTCGACCTGCAGGACCTGACGGCGGTCGTGGTAATACGCCAGGAACGAATCCTCGAGGATGCTCTGGCGGATCTCCCGCATCATCTGGTGATAGAAGAAGATGTTGTGCTGGCCGAGGAGCGTCCAACCGAGCGGCTCCTGGGTCTTGGTGAGGTGATGCAGGTAGCCGCGCGAATACTTGGCGCAGACCGGGCACTTGCACAGGGCATCGATCTTCTCCTCCGAGAACTTATAGATCGAGCGACGCAGCTGCAGGATACCACGCGAAGTGTAGGCCGTGCCGAACTGGGCGACCTTGTTCGGGATGATGCAGTCGAACATGTCGACGCCTCGGTGGACGGCTTCGAGCAGGTCGAGCGGGGTGCCGACGCCCATCAGGTAGCGCGGCTTATCGTGGGGGAGCATCGCCGCCGCGATCTCACAGGTGTCTTCGCGCTGGGCCTTGCCTTCGCCGACCGCGAGGCCGCCGATAGCGAAACCGTCGAAGGGTAGCTGGGTCAGGCCGTCGGCGCTGATCTTACGGAGGTCGGGATAGAGGGCGCCCTGGACGATCGCGAACATCGACTGGGGCGAATCGCCGCGGGCCTTGAGGCTGCGGATGGCCCAGCGGTGCGTGATCTCGAGCGCTTCCTTGGCCGTGGACTTATCGGCCGTCGAAGGGATGCACTGGTCGAGCACCATCATGATATCGCTGCCGATGGCGACTTGCGTGCCGATGCTGGTCTCGGGGCTGAGCAGGTGGATGGCGCCGTCGACGTAGCTGCGGAATTCGGCGCCTTCTTCCTTCATATTGCGCGCATGCGGCAGAGAGAAGATTTGGAAACCTCCGGAGTCCGTCAGGAAGGATTTCTCCCAGCCGGTGAACTTGTGGATGCCGCCGAAGCTCTTGAAGACCTCGGGGCCCGGACGAAGGAGCAGGTGATAGGTGTTCGCCAGCAGGATCTGGGAGCCGGAATCGAGCAGGGTGTCGAAAGTCTGCGCCTTGACCGTCGCCTGGGTGCCCACCGGCATGAACAGCGGCGTCTTCACCTCGTTGTGCAGCGTACGGAATGTCCCAGCCCGGGCCCGCGAACCGGTAGCCGTCGCCTCGAGTTTGAAATTCAGCCGGCTGGAAGACATAGTGAAGGGGTAGGGGTAGGGGTCGGGGTGGGGGTAGGCGAGCCAAAGGTTGTTTCTAGGGCTAGGGCCAGGGCTCGGGCTAGTTGTCGCTGTATCGATTCATCCACTCAAAGGGAAACCGGAGACCGGAATGAATGCCGCGGTCTTTGGTAGGGATGACCGGCCCGGTCATCCGCGGGAGCGCGGGCCGCGCACCCCTACCATAATGCAACCTCAACAAACTATCCGGTCTCCCTATGCTGCCCCCTTTGATTCCTGCCTCTCTCTGTTCAACCAAGCCTCCGAGCCTCTAGCTTGTATCGCAATGCCCCGTGTCCCCATGTCCCCTTGCCAACGTGCCCCCTCACGGCTTGCCATCATCCCACCCCAACCCCTATCCCTACCCCTACCCCTAAAACAGATGCGCTCCCTCCTTCCTCTCTTCCTCGCCGCCGCGGCTTTCGCGGCTCCGACCATTCCGGCCGAATCCATCGCCAAGAAAGGCGAGCTCCTTTTCGCCGATGATTTCTCCGGCACTCCGGACAAGCGCTGGGTCAAGATGGTTGTCCCGACCTTCACGCTCGAAGGTGGCGCGCTCAAGGGCGTGCAGACCCGCCTGAAGGATGAGCCCACCAAGGATGGCAAGGGCGTCATCAAGGCCCATGCCGCCGTCCATGGTCTCGAAGTCCCGACCAAGGATTCCATCGTCGAAGTCCGCATCAAGCTCGACGGCGCCTCGATGGTGGACGTCGAACTCGACGACCGTAAGTACACCGCCGCCCACTACGGCCACATCTGCCGCGCCCAGGTCCGTTATGACGCCAAGACGAAGAAGGGTTCCGTCCAGATCATCGACGAACGCGACGGCGGCATGAAGAACGAGACCCGCGCCATGCTTCAGGATCCTGCCCGCAAGGCCGAAGGCCAGAAGCTGCTCGTCGGTCGTTCCGCTACTTTCCCCGCCGACGTCAAGCCGGGCGAATGGCAGAACCTCGTCGTTGAGATCGTCGACGACCAGATCCGCGTCGTCCTCGACGGCAAGCCTGTCGGTTACCTCAAGTCGTCTGGCATCGCCCACGCCACCAAGTCTCGTTTCGAATTCGGCGTCGCCGGCCAGGCCGCCGGTCACAGCGGCCAGTTCGACGATCTCAAGATCTACAGCGCCTCGGCAAAGTAAGAGGTAGGGACGACCGGCCCGGTCGTCCGCTTTGACCAGCCCCCGACCCCGGGGGCTTTTTATTGGTAGGGATGACCGGCCCTGGTCATCCTTTCGATGCAAGGGCGCGCGGGCCGCACGCCCCTACCAGGTAGGGATGACCGGCCCGGTCATCCGTCGGTAAGTTCGTAGGTGTAAGGCCAGTCCTCGGGAAATGCGCAGAATCCCGCTCGGACTGGGTTGCGTCTGACGTAGGCGTATTTGTCCAGATACTCACTCGGGCTTCGTAGTCGGTGGTCGAAATAGCCTTCCTGCCAGCGAACGCCTCTCATTCTTGCGAGATAGCCTTTCAGGTCTTTGATCACCTTAGACATCCCACGGTGGTGATTTACTCGGCAGATGAGATGGAGGTGATCTGGCATGGCGGTAATAATGGCTAGCTTCAGGTCGCCCCTGGCTTCCCTGAAGCGAAGGCTTTCGGCCAGGGTTCCGAAGGTGCGGGAGTTGGCCAGTTGGTTTTCTCCCCGTGGTGTGCAGCAAATGGTTATGAACCAATGGTCGTCCCGATCAACCCACTCCGGGACTCCGTGGGGAAGCGTCTTTCTTTGGGGCATATCGCCAAAGAATGATTTCGGCATGCAAAGGAAACACAGGTAATACCCCAGCTGCACCTAGGTAGGGATGACCGGCCCGGTCGCCTATTGTCTCGAGGTAGGGATGACCGGCCCGGTCATCCTTTTGATGCAAGGGCGCGCGGGCCGCACGCCCCTACCAGGTAGGGATGACCGGCCCGGTCATCCTTTCGATGCAAGGGCGCGCGGGCCGCACGCCCCTACCTTGGATTGCTATTGGCTCCTCTTTCCCCTCCCATCCGCCCAATGCATCTCGGCCTCTGGACTTCTCCTCACACCCAACGGGTGATCGGGGGAGGGCATGTGCTCATTTCCGGCGCTCCTGG
>CANKZO010000086.1 GCA_947488485.1 Opitutia bacterium
GCAGCCGCGCTTGACGGCTTCGGGGGCCAGGGCGAGGGAGATGGAGCCGCCGGCGCTGAAGACCGCGAAATCGAGGCCTTCGAAGGCTTCCGGCTTGGCTTCCTGGACGGTCCATTCCTTGCCGCCGTAGGTCACCTTGGAGCCTGCGGAGCGGGCGGAAGCCAGGGGGCGGAGTTCGGCCACGGGGAAGTTCCGCTTGGCCATGAGCGCCAGCAGTTCTTGACCCACCGCGCCTGTCACGCCCACGATGCCGATGCGATATGCCATGTTCTGAGTTCGAGTTAGGTTTGAAGAAGGAGGTGACCGAACGCCTGAAAGGGCTGGGTCTGCCTGCCGCTGAACATTGCATCGTTGTGTCGATTGACCAGCAAAAACTATGGTTTTTCGAGGGTCAGGACTGCGAGACCTACGTGGTCAGCACCGCGCGAGCGGGCCGCGGGTGCGTCCAGGATTCCCTGCAGACGCCGGATGGTCTCCATCGGGTCGCCGAAAAGATCGGCGACGGGGCGGCTCCCGGGATGGTCTTCAAGGCCCGCCAGCCGACGGGCAAGCTGTCCGCCGAATGGCCGATGCCGGAAGACAATCTCATCACCTCGCGCATCCTCTGGCTAGAAGGCCTAGAAGCTGGTCACAACCAAGGCACCGATGCCGCGGGCAGGGTCGTCGATACGCGTCGCCGCTACGTCTACATCCACGGGACCAACCAGACCGATAAGCTCGGTCAGCCGAACAGCCACGGTTGCGTGCTGCTTTCGGACCTGGATGTCATCCGGCTTTACGGGCTCGTGCCAGCCGGCACCCCGGTGCTGATCCGCGCTTAACGCGCCGGCTCGGCCGCGGGCTTCTCGCCAGTACCCGCCCAGGTCTCAAGCATCTGCTTCACCACGGGACCCGCCGTCTTGCCGCCCCAGGTATTGGTGTCGAGCTGACCTTCGACGAGGACGCAGAAGGCGACGACCGGATTATCCGCCGGGGCGTAGCCGATCATCCAGGCGAGGTGCGCTTTCTCGCCCTTCTTGAAATATTCGGAGGTGCCGGTCTTGGCGGCGATCGGCAGACCTTGGATGCGGGCGCTGCGACCGGTCCCTTCTTCGACGCAACGGACCATACCGCCGCGGACGGCGTCAAGCTGGGCCTTGCTCAGGCCGATCGGGGTCGAGCCACGGTGACGTCCGTCGCGGTCCGAGGCGTGGGTGATCGTCGGGATGGTGCGGGTTTCGCCGCGTGCCAACGAGGCCGCGAAGGAGGCCATGTGGAGAGGGCTGGTCAGGAGGTAACCTTGGCCGATCGAGAAGTTCGCGGTGTCTCCGTCCTGCCAAGCTCCGGCCTTGATCCGTAGTTTATATTCCCGATCCGGGACGACCAAGCCGCGGCCGGCGGCGTAAGGCAGTTCGGTGTGAGAGCCGCCGTTGGCGTCAGGCGACGAGGTCGATTCCAGCAAAGGAGTGTCGAGGCCGAAACGACGGGCTTCGGAGGCCAATGCGTCGGGTCCGGCGCGCAGGCCGATCTGGTAGTTCCAGACGTTACAGGAGATCGCCAGCATCTTGTCGAGGTCGACGTCGCCATACCCGACCGGTTCATGCTCGGGGAAGTCGCGGTCACCGACGCGATAGAAAGCGCCGCATTCGAGGATGTCGTCCCAGTCCACCACCTTCTTGCGCATGCCGGCGATGGCGGTGACGATTTTGAACGTCGAACCAGGCGGGTAAAGTCCTTGGGTAGCGCGATTGAGCCAGGCACCGGACTTTTCGACTTCGTCGTAGTGGCTGGCGGTGATCCGTCCGGCGAGCCGGTTGGGATCGAAGGTCGGCTGGCTGGCGAGCGCGAGGATCTCGCCGGTGTGCACGTCGAGCATCACGGCCGCGGCCGGTAGCGGCACGCCTTGCGTATCCTTGATCTCCGCCAGCGCCTGTTCGGTGGCACGTTGGATCCTCAGGTCCAAGGACAGGTTGATATTGCTGCCTTGGACGGGCTCGCTGTATTTCAAGCGGGTCTGGTTGTAGCCGGAGGACGTCTTGGTCCACAGCTCCCAGCCGCTGAGGCCCTTGAGGACGTGATCGAAGGAGAGTTCGACGCCGGCGGCGCCGGTCTTACCCGTCTGCCGCAGCTTCTGCATCGATTCGCTGCGCACCTCGGCGATGTCTTCGACGTTGGGCGGAAGCTCCTCGGAGTCTTTCACATAACCAAGGACATGCGCGGCCATGCCGCCGTAAGGATAGGTGCGGATGATGTCCGATTCCAGACGGATGGGACCCTCGACCGGGAACTGCTCGATGAAGCGCGCGACGGCCTTGACGCCTTCGTCCGGTCCGGCCGGCACGTTCGCGACCGGAAAAGCCAGGTCCGCGACGAGCGTGAAGGGCAGGGCGCGGCGCTCGCGCAGGTGCTTGCGCAGGTCTTCGATGTTCACCTTGCGCTCGCCGGGCGGATCCAGAGGCGAGGCCTTGCCCGGGGCGGGCTTCCGCACGGTCTTCCGTTGGTTCTCGTCGATGACGAACCAGACCTTGTTGAGCCAGCCTTGGAGGACGTTGACGCGCGCGAGTTCCATCACGCGTTCGGTATCCACCTGCACCGCCTGACGGGCACGTTCGGCGGCGAGGAGTCGGAGATACTCGGAGCGGAACTCCTTCTGTAGGGAGGCGAGATCGGCCTTCACGCTCCAACGGGCGCGATTATCGACGAGCACGAAACCATTACGGTCATAGATGCGACCACGGGCCGGCGGACGCAGCACGATGCGCCGGCTCTGGTTGTCGGACTGTTCCTTCAGGTCGCTCGACTGGATCAGCTGACGAAAGGCGAGCCCGCCGGCGACGTAAAGGAAGCCCAAGGCGAAGATCCCGAAGACCGCATACAGACGGAGACGGTCCACCGGCGTCGAGGGGAGAACCTTGGTGTCAGCGCGTTCCCTCATGGCTGTTCAGGGGCGGGTGGGACGCCGACTCGGTCCATGACGGCGTTCTGCGTCAAGGCGACCGGCACCAAGCCGAGGGTCCCCACGACTCCCGCCAGCAAGAGTTGACCGAACAGATGACCTGCGGCGCCGTCAGCCGGGGCGGCGGAAGCGAAGGCCGCGGCGAGATACCAGACCAAGCAGGCGCCGACATTGACGATGGCCGCGCCTTGCAGCATCCGCGGGGTGCTACGGAGGAGGGGGCGATTGGACGACAGGAAGATCGCGACCGCGACAAGGGTCAGCGCCAACGTGCCGTCCGGGATCGGTCGACGAGCCTCGAAAAGAAAGCCCAGCCCCGCCGCGAACAGGACGCACTGCCAACGCTTGAGCCGACGGGAAGGGGCGATGAGACAGGCCCCACTCACGAAGACGACGAGCGAAGAGGAAGCCAGGGTGTCGCTGGCGAGGTCCGCGCCCAGGAGCCAAGGGTAGGTCGCCAGCAGGAGGATCAGCCAAGCCCAGCCCATCGTCACTGGAATTGGTCGCCCTGCATCAGCGCTTCGCCGGGCGTCTGGATGATCGGGACCAGCACGGAGACTTCCTGCAGGTTGTAAAGGTCGCGGGAAGGGACCAACAGGCTCTCCTTGAAGTTGCCGACCTGCGTGGCGTAAGCGCCGCCGTCGAGGTAGCCCAGGGTAAGTCCGCTAGGGAACACGCCGCCCATGCCGGTCGTGGTCACGCGGGCGGGCGTGCCGGCGGGCAGCAGGTAGTCGTAAGGAATCACGCTCACGCGCGCTTTGGCGGTGCCCAGCGAATTCGCCGCGACGCCGTTGATGAGGACGATGCGGTTCTGTTCGTCGCCTTCGAGGTAGGCGGTGCAACGGAAGCCGGGGCTGGTGACCAGGTCGACCTCGCTCGTGGTGAGATGGACGGCGGTGACGCGTCCGACGACGGTGTCGCCGAAGACGACCGGAGCGCCCGGGCGGATGCCGTCATTGCGGCCCTTGCGGATCACGATGCGCTGCCACCACGAAGAACTGTCGCGCGTGGCGACGCGGGCGACGACGGAAAGGTAATCGGCCGGGACGTTATAGCGGGTGACTTCGCGGAGGCGGGTGTTCTCCCGGCGGATGTCTTCCAGGCCCTTGAGCTTGAGTTCCAACGCGGCGTTGATGCGCGCAAGGTCACGGCCGGCGGCGACGAGTTCCTCCGAGCTGCGGCTCTTCTTCTCCCAGAAGGTCGCCAGGTCACGCGACTTGCCGACGAGATGAAGGGCCGGAGCTTGGAATTCGACGAAAGCTTCCCGATTAAAACGACGCACGGCGCTAGGCAGCAGGATCCAACCCGCCACGAAGACGGCTAGGGCGACGTAGGACGCGCGGGCTCCTTGACGATTCTGATCCATGGCGGGAAAGCCCGCGAGCGGGGCTTAGTCTCGACCGCTCCAGCGGGAGGAGTTGGCGAGGATCTTGCCGGTGCCGTTGACGACGGCGCAGAGGGGGTCTTCGGCGACGAAGACAGGCAGGCCAGTGGCCTCGGAGATGGCGCGATCGATCTTGCGGATGAGCGAGCCGCCGCCGGCGAGCACGATGCCGCGATCGACGAGGTCGGAGGAGAGTTCCGGAGGGATGCGCTCGAGCGAACCCTTCACCGCTTCGATGATCTGGTTGATGTTGTCGGCCATGGCTTCGCGGACCTCCTGGGAGGTGAGGTGGAGCTGGCGGGGCAGGCCGGTGACATTGTCGCGGCCCTTGACTTCGAAGGTGAGCTCCTGCTCGAGCGCGTAGGCCGAGCCGATCTTGATCTTGATTTCTTCCGCGGTGCGTTCGCCGATGATCAGGTTATACGAGTTGCGGATATACTTGATGATCGACATGTCGAACTCGTCGCCGCCGACGCGGATAGAGCGGGCGTGCACGATGCCGCCGAGGGAAAGGACGGCCACCTCGGTGGTGCCACCGCCGATGTCGACGATCATCGAGCCCGTGGGTTCTTCGACCGGCAGGCCGACGCCGATGGCGGAAGCGACCGGCTCAGGGATGGTGATGACGTCATCGGCGCCGGCGCGATAAGCCGAGTCCATGACGGCGCGACGTTCGACGGCGGTGATGCCATAGGGCACGGCCACGACGACGGTGAGATTCGTGAAGAGGGATTTACGGGCGACCTTTCCGATGAAGTAGCGGAGCATGTGCTCGCTGATCTCGAAGTCGGCGATGACGCCGTCCTTCATCGGACGCAGGGCCTGGATGTCGCCCGGGGTGCGTCCGAGCATCATGCGGGCCTCGTTGCCGACGGCGATGGGCTTGCGCGTGCTGGTGCGGATGGCGACGACGGAAGGTTCACGAAGGACGACCCCGCGGTCCTTGAGGAACACGAGGGTGTTCGCGGTACCGAGGTCGATGCCGATGGCTTGGTTGAATAGCCCGGGGAAGCGCTTGAACATCAGGGTCGTGGTGGTTTCCTTTATGAACAGTTTATTCACAGCATAGTCAAACGAAACTTCGGCTACGGAAGGCCCACCGGGGCCGTCATAAGATTCATCCAGACAGCGACATAGGCCGTCCGCACGGCCTGACCACCGGACCTGTTCACATCGGAGTCCGCCGGACCGCTCCTCGTCCTCGGTGACTGGCCAGCGAGGCAGGCCGGCGACCGCCCGCATGGAACTTGCGACCCGGCCGGCGACTCATAGACCTGCATTACCCCAACCCCATGACACCCCAGCTCGATCGTCGTTCCTTCCTTCGTCAGACTGGCCTGGCCGCCGCGGCCATGGCCGTCACCGGCTGCGCCACCCAGTCGTCGCCCGGTCAGGCTCCGGCCGTCACCTCGACGCCCACACCGAGCCGGAAGCTGAACATCGCCGCCGTCGGTTTCGGCGGCGTCGGCGGCAGCAACGTGAAGAACTCCGCGGACGAGAACATCGTCGCGCTCTGCGACCTGGATCTCGGCCGTTGCGCCGGGACGATCAAGCAGTTCCCGAAGGCCGCGCTGTTCACCGACTTCCGTAAGATGCTCGACCAGCGCAAGGACATCGACGCGGTCATCATCGCCACTCCCGACCATTCGCACGCTTACATCGCCATGGAGTGCATGCGCCGTGGCAAGCATGTCTATGTCCAGAAGCCGATCTCTCACTCCGTCTTCGAAGCCCGCATCCTCACCGAGTCGGCGCACAAATATAAGGTCGTGACCCAGATGGGTAACCAGGGCCATTCCGGCGAAGGCATCCGTCAGGTCACCGAGTGGATCGCCGCCGGACTCATCGGCAAGGTGCGCGAAGTACACACCTGGACCAACCGTCCGATCTGGCCGCAGAGCAGCGAGATGGACCGTCCGTCCGAAGCGCAGAAAGCCCCGCAGGGCATGGACTGGGATCAGTGGTGCGGCCCGGCGCCGCTCCGTCCTTTCCACGCCTCTTACCATCCGGGTAAGTGGCGCGCCTGGTGGGATTTCGGCACCGGTTCGCTCGGCGACATGGGTTGTCATATCATCGACCCGGCCTTCATGGCGCTCGACTTGCGCTACCCGATCAGCGTCGAAGGCAACGTCTCCACCGTCTTCGAGACCTTCGGCAAGAAGACCACGGGCAAGTTCGAATCCTATCCGCGCTCCTCGGTGGTGCGCTTCAAGTTCCCGGCCCGTGGCGACATGCCGCCCGTGACCCTCACCTGGTGGGACGGCGGCCTGATGCCTCAGCGCCCCGACGAGCTCGAAGACGACATGCCCTTCGGCGACCCCAACGGCGGCTGTCTCTTCATCGGCGACAAGGCCAAGCTCGTGTGCGGCTGCTACGGACTCAACCCACGTATCCTGAATCCGGATCTCCGTGAAGAGTCCAAGAAGCTCGCGAAGACGCTGGCCCGCATCCCGGGCAATTCCTCCGGCCACGAGAAGGACTGGATCCGCGCCTGCAAGGGCGGACCGGCCGCTTCCTCGAACTTCGACTACTCGGGCCCGCTTTCCGAGATGGTGCTCATGGGCAACCTCGCCTCGCGTTACCCCGACCGCAAGCTGCTCTGGGACGGGCCGCAGATGCGCGTGACGAACGACAAGGACGCCGACGCCTACGTCCGCCGCGTCTACCGCAAGGGTTTCGAACTCGGCACCTAAGCCGGTTTAGCGCAGCGCCAGGAAAGCCAGGATCGCCCCGCCCAAAGCGAGGCGATACCAGGCGAACACGCCCAGACCCTTCCGCGACACGTAGCCCACCAGCCACTTCACGGACACGAAGGCCGTGACCGCTGCGACCAGCAGGCCGACGCTCGCCGGGCCCGCAGGGTAGACCTGGGGGAGGGCAGGGCCGAGCGACCACATCTTATAGACCGAAGCTGCGGAAAGGGTGAGCAGACCGACCAAGAAGGAGAACTCCGTGGAGGCCGCATGGGAAAGACCTGCTAAACGTCCGCCCAAAATGGTCGCGAGCGAACGGCTCGTGCCCGGGATCAGGGCAAAGCACTGGCAGAGCCCGACGGTCAAAGCCGAACGCCAGCCGATTGCGGCGACTTCGTCGGTGTTCTCGGCGGCCTTCTTCGGCAAAAGATGTTCGGCGACCAGGATGACCAGTCCGCCGACGACCAAAGCGGCCGCCACGACTTCGACCGAGAAAAGATAAGCCGTGATGATGTCCTTGAACAAGAAGCCGAGCAGGGCGGCCGGGAGGAACGCGACCAGGATCGCGGAGGCGAGGGAGATGGACTGGCCGTCGCCACGGCAAAGACCCGTCAGCACGCCACGCACGCGTCCGAAGAACGCCACGAGTACGGCGAGAATCGCGCCGAGCTGGATGATGACGATGTAATCGTCCGCGACACGCTCCATCGAGACCGCCCGACCTTTACGGTCGGTTACTCCCGACACGGTGACATCGGCGAACTTCAGCACGCCGAGCAGGCTGTCACTGAGGATCATATGACCGGTCGAGCTTACCGGCAGATATTCCGTGACGCCTTCGACCGTGCCGGTGATGACGGCGCGTGTATACGTGAAATCGCGGCGGACTTCCTCGGGGGACACCGTCGGTCCATACCCGGCGAAAGAGGGTAGGGAAGACAGCAGCCACAGACCGAAGGCGAGACGAAGCATGGGCGACCTTTAGGCTCACGGCCGTGCCGGGGCAAGGAAAGCCGTCAAAAGCCCTTGTCGCTTGCCCTCTCCGCAGGTTCTCGCTTTATGCAGGCATCACCATGTCGGCCTCCAGCCTCATCCCGACCACCGAACCTCGCTTCCGCGTGCCGGACGCCCGCGGCCGTTTCGGTCAGTTCGGCGGAATGTATGTCCCGGAGACGCTGATGACCCCGCTCCTGGACCTGACCAAGGCCTATGACGAGGCCCGTCGCGATCCCGTCTTCCAGCAGCAGTATGCTGACATGCTCCGGGATTACGCCGGACGCCCCACGGGACTTTACCACGCCGAGTCGCTGACCAAGCATGTCGGCGGCGCCCGCATCTACCTCAAGCGTGAGGACATGCTCCACACCGGCGCCCACAAGATCAACAACGTCATCGGCCAGGCGCTGCTCGCCATCCGCATGGGCAAGAAGCGCATCATCGCCGAGACCGGCGCCGGTCAGCACGGTACCGCGACCGCGGCGGTCTGCGCCCGTTTCGGCCTCAAGTGCGTCATCTACATGGGCGCGACCGACATGGAGCGCCAGGCCCTCAACGTCTACCGCATGCGTCTCATGGGCGCCGAAGTCCGCGGCGTCGAAGCCGGCCAACGCACGCTCAAGGAGGCCGTCAACGAGGCCATGCGCGATTGGGTCACCAATGTCCGCGAGACGCATTACATCTTGGGCACGGCCTATGG
>CANKZO010000087.1 GCA_947488485.1 Opitutia bacterium
ATTTGCCCCTTCCCCCTTTCCGCCTTAGATTCCTCCACATGCCCAAGCCCGACAAGAATGACATCGATCGACTCAGTCGCGGCGAGTCGACGCGCGGCAAGATCGGCAACCGTGGCGTCGGACATCGTCTGACCCAGAAAGAGCGGATCCTCTTCGAAGCGGCCAAGCGCCAAGGCTTCCTGAAAATACCCGTGAGCGGCATCCGGAAGAACGTCATCAATATCTATCGCCTCTGGTGCCAGGCCTCCGAGCGCGAATTCGTCACCCGCTAGGCATAATGGGGTCTGACCCTATTACTAATTGTTGCTCAGCGGCCAGACATCTCCGCCCGACGCATGGGCATGGCGTCGATCAAGGCGAAGAGCGTAGGGATATCGACCGGCTCGCCACGATCGAGCTTCACTCCGCCGTCCTTACCCACCAAGCGGACCCGGAAGGCTTTCGCCGTCTGGGTCAGGATCTCCACGTGCCTTTCCTGCAAGCCCGCTGAGGCCGCCGCCAACGCCGCGCTTTGTCGCCGATACTCGTCCGCGTCCCGCGAGGGCGTGTCGATGACCAAGACGCGGCGTCGCCACTGGTGCGCCGACAGATCGGGGAGCGCCGTTTCCGGCGAGGTCAAGCCACCCGCGCAGCCCTCGGCCAGATAGGCCGCCAGCCCGGCGCAGCTTAAGGTCAACACGCTCTTCATACCCCCTATGTTATCCATCCGCGGGTCGTTGCAAACCGTGGGCTGATTACGTCACGGATCAGGCGGACGGTGGACGGATCCAGCCGGCCAGACGCACTCTTTCGACCAAGACCATGTGCGGGACGGTCAGCGCTGCCAGGCCCACGAAGACGATCTGGACCACGCGGGCGTCGAGCGGGGCGTCCTGCAGGAAATACCAGGCCGCCGCCGACCCCAGCCCCACCCCGATCATGGGCAACAAGGCGACCAAGCCGAGGAAGCGCCAGGAATCTCGGCCGGAATAGCGGAACGCGCGGAGGATGTGGCGCGCCCCGTGCATGCCGCAGAAGAACAAGGTGAAGGCGAGCAAGGGCGGCGCTACGAAGGCAAGCACGCCGACGGCCGCGAGTTCGAACGCGGTGAGGCGATCGCGTACGCTGCGTTCGCCGATCGCCACGATGAGCCCTAACGCCCACGGCCAGACGAGCCAGCCCAGGACGGGCATGATGGCGCCGGCCGCTTCCGGCCCGACAAGCTGGCCGAATAAGCCGCTCATCTCGGCCTGATGTCGTCCAGCCGGTAAGACCAGCACGGCGCCCCCATAAAGGATCCGCGAGATCCATGGCGTCCCTTCCGCGGGGTCGCCGGAAAAATGCGCGACCGAGATCAGCAGGAAGCCGACCAAGAAGGCCGTGGGCGCCCATGCCCACGCGGCGACCACCAAGCCAGCGAGCACGAGATAGCCGACCGTGAAGCGCGTCCAATCCCACGCGGTCCGCAGACCGTAAAGACGCTGCGCGAATAGCGTGTCCATCGCGCCATGCGGGACGCCGAGGACGAGGATCAACGCGGCGAGCACGATGAGTTCGAGCTGCGGGGGGCAGCGGCCCAATGCGCCGGCAGCCGCCGCCGCCAAACAAGCGACGCACCCGAAGATCAGGCCTTGGCGACGCTCGGCGTTCATGGGCGTACCACGCCGGGGGCGGGTCGGAAAAGTTCGCGGAGAAACGGCCCCGGCGGCAAGGCGGCGATGATGGCGAGGTTGTCGAGCCAGGTGCCTTGGTCGCTCATGAAGCGGGCGATCCTCGCCGGCGCGACCTGACGGAACATGGCAAGAAAGAGCGTGGGCGCCAACTCCGGTCGCCGCCGGAGCACCTGAAGGAAGAGCGCGTCCATCCGGCGGAGGATCCATCCGTCCGGCGCATGCGCCCGCGGGCCGCGCCCTTCGACCAGACTCTGCGCGCACCTCTCCGCCCAACGTTGGATGCGCTGGAAGGCATAGCCGCTGCTCGCCCGCGCGCCGCCCGCCATCAGGCCGGCCCGGACGAAGGTCGCGTCCGCCGAGGGCTTCGGCGTCGGCAGTCCCATCGGGAGGATGCCATGCTCTTCGCGCCGGACTCGATATTCCCGGCCGCCGAGCCGCTGCCCGATGAAGCGAGTGAGCTCCGCCCGGAATGCGTCCGGTCCGATCGGCGCCGGCGCGAAGGCGGTGACTTCCAGCAAAGCCCGCGTGGGCGAAAGCGGGAGCAGATAATGGAAAAGGATCTGTCCCGCCTCGCCCTCCGTGAAATGCATGATCTCCGCGACGGTCGGATCGAAGACCGGCCCGGCGCATTCGATTTCCGCGCCGAGGAATGATTGCCACAAAACCGCGGCCCCTTCGGTGGGTGCTGCCGGCGGCCGGGTGTCGACGACCCAACGGGCGCGCCGGACTCCGGCCGAGGTCGCGACCTCCCATTGCCCGTCGACCTTGCGCGGTTCGCCCTGGACACTGACGCCCAAGTTCAGGCTCACGCGTTCCGACCGGGCGATGAGCTCGCTGCTCTCCTGATAGAATCCGCCCGACGGCAGGAGCGCGTAAGGAAATTCCGCGCAGTCCACGAGCACGCGCTCCGTGGAGGAAGCGAGGGACACTTTCGCCCAGCGACGCTTCACCAGGTGCGGCAGTTGGGCGGTAGGCTGCATCCAGAAGCACCAAGTCCGGTCATCGGCGTAAGCCGCCCGACTCTCGAGCACCACGGTGCGCGGAGCCGTCGCGCCCTGTTCGGCCAGCCTACGCGCCAGGCTGAGTCCGGCGGCGCCTCCGCCTAAGATAAGAAGGTCAGTCTCCATGACGCGCGGTGATACCTGGCAGCCCGATCAGGGCCTGATGCAGCGAGACGGAATGAACCTGAGGGCGCGACCAGAACGCGCCGCGGAGCGGCTGCGTCGTCAGGGCGGCGAGGGTGATCGTCGCCTTCCGCCAGTCGGGCACGAAAGCGCGTCCCTCCCAATAAGCGTGCTCGGCCGCGGCCAAGCGATGGCCGATCGCGCGATAGACGCGGCCTGCGACGAGAATACCGGCGCGCGCCCGCACGGGCAGGAACGGCAAGCCGGCTTCGCCGCTGGCGTAATAAGTTTCCGCCAAGGCGATGAGTCGCGCCACCGCGGCGCGGACCTTCGGGCGCAAAGCCGGCGCTGGATCGATGAGCTCAGCCGGCGCGACGTCGCCGACGAGGCTAGCGGGGAGATAGCGCCGCCCCATCCGGGCGTCATCGGCGACGTCGCGGCAGAGGTTGGTCAGCTGCATGGCGATACCGAGATCGACGGCGTGGGCCGCCGCCGACGGCTCGGGCGCGTCGAGGACCCGGCACATCATCAGGCCGACGGTGCCCGCCGCCCGGTAGCAATAACGCAGGAGCTCGGCTTCATCCGCCACGCGCACGGTCTCGGCATCGGACGCCATGCCCGCGATGAGCTCACGCACGACCCCAGGCTCGATGCCGCATTCGCGCATGAGCGCCAGCCCGTCTCGTAAGATGGGATCGTCCGATTGTCCGTCGGCGATGGCACGGTCCGCCGCGGCCAGCGCCAGCCGGGCCTGTTCAGGCGAAACCGCCTCGTCGACCAAGTCATCGAGCCGCCGGCAGAAAGCATAGAGCCTCGTCGCGCGATCGGCGTGCGTCGGTCCGAGCAGCCGGCGAGCCCAGTGGAAGCTCCGTCCCTGACGGGCCAAGGTCGCCTCCGCCGCGGCCGACGGGACATGCGCGGCGGTCTGGCTCATGAGGCGGCCGGGATGAGGGCGTCGATGACCTTGGCGGAACAGAGCACGCCCGGGACGCCGGCGCCGGGGTGCGTGCCCGCGCCGACCAAGTAGAGGTTCCGGACCGATTCGGATTTATTATGGAAACGGAACCAGGCGGACTGACGGAAGATCGGCGCGACGGAAAAACCCGCGCCATGCACGCTGCGGTATTCGTCCCGGAAATCCTCGGGGGTCTTATAGAAGTCGGCCGTGATCGCCGCCTTCAGCCCGGGCAGCATCGTGCGTTCCAAGGCGTCGACGATCCGATCGCGCAGGCGCGGGCCTTCGGTGGCCCAATCGATGTCGGCCTGGAGGTTGGGCACGGGGCAGAGCACGTAGAAACTGTCCTGGCCTGCCGGGGCGAAACTTGGATCCGTGGCGGTCGGCCGGTGCACATAGAGCGAGAAATCCTCGGCGAGCTTCTGGCGGTGGAAGATGTCATTGAGCAGTTCCCGATAACGCTCGCCCATCCAGATCGTGTGGTGCGCGACGTCGGGATACGTCCGCGTGGTACCGAAATACATCACGAACAGACCCATCGAGTAATGGGCCTGCGACAGCTTCACGCGCGTGGCGAGGGCCTGCTCGGCACGCGGCACCAGGTCGCGGTAAAGATGGGCCGCATCCGCGTCGGAGACGACGATGTCGGCATCCACGACGGTCCCGTCGGCGAGCACGACGCCACGGGCGACACCCTGCTCGATACGGACACGCTCGACGGTCGTGCTCAGGCGCAGGGCGATTCCCTGCCGTTCCATCAGGCCGCCGAGCGCCCTGGTGACGGCGCCGGTGCCGCCCATGGCGAAGTGCACCCCATGCGCGCGCTCCAGGAAGTGGATCAGCCCGTAGATGCTCGTGGTGTCGAACGGATTACCGCCCACGAGCAGGGGCTGGATGGAGAATGCCCGGCGAAGCTTGTCGCTGACCAGGTGACGCGAGACCATCTGCCAGACAGTCTCGTAGTTGCGTAGGCCGAGCAGATGCGGCACCTGCCGCAGCATCGTGCCCAGACGATGGAAAGGCTGGGCCGAGAGCTGGGTGAAACCGATATCGTAGATCCGGCGGCTGTGCTCGAGCAAAGCGAGATACCCGGCGCGATCGCGCGGCTCGATGCGCTCGATCTCAGCGAGCGTGGCCTCCAAGGTGCCGCCGTAGTCGAAGGTATCCCCGTCGGCGAATTGGAAACGATACCACGGCGTCAGCGGGACCAGCTTCACGTGATCGGCGAAGCGTTCGCCGAAGAGCGCGAACAGTTCTTCGAACAGGAAAGGCGCCGTGATGACCGTCGGGCCGGCGTCGTGCCGGAAGCCCTCGCGCTCATAGACCTGGGCGCGTCCGCCCAAGGCCGCGCAGCGGTCGATGAGGGTCACGGCATAGCCTTTGGCGCGTAGCCGCAAGGCGGCGGCGATGCCGCCGAATCCCGCGCCGATGACGATGGCTTTCACGCCTCCGACTTAAACGGACTTCACCCGCTTAACGAGCGCGAAGGCGAATTCGGTCAGCAACGATCCCGCTTTGTTCGGCAAAGCGTCCGCGTGCCCGATGGCCGCTTCGAGATGTCCCCGCGCCAGCTGCCGGGCTTGGTCGGCAGCGAGTTCAGGCGAGCGACCCGCGGCGAGGAGCAGGACGATATTCAAGCTGTGCTGGGCGGCGTCGCCCTGCACGTCTTCGAGGTCGTCGACCATCTGGTAACCGATACCGAAAGCATGGGCGGCGGCGCGGATGCGCGGCAGCCACGATTCCTGACCCGCGGCCAGGAAGGCGAGTTCGAGCGGGAGGCTCAGCAGGACGCCGGACTTGCCGACGACGATTTCTTCGTACCGAGCCACTTCGGCGAGGGCGCAGTCCTTGGTGGCCAGCTCCGAGCATTGGCCTTGGATCACTTGGGCCGTGCGGGCGTGAACGCAGCGCAGCAAGGCGGGCAGAGGAGCGGGGTCAGGGAGGTCGGCCAGGGCGCCATAGGCGGCCGAAAGCAGGAGGTCGCCGGTGCAGAGGGCGACGTCCGGACCGAAAGCGGCGCACACGGTCGGAAGACCGCGGCGGAGTTTCTCCTTATCCTGGAGGTCATCGTGGACCAACGAGGCGTTGTGGAGGAGTTCGACGCAGGCGGCGAGGCGGACCGCTTGGTCGCCGACGACACCGAGGGCCTCACAGGCATGCAAGGCCAGCCGGGCGCGCACTCTCTGGCCGCCGGCTTCGAGATGATAGCGGGCGGCGCGCAACGTGGCGGGCTCGCCGGCGGACACGCCGGTCCCCGCCGCCACCCGGACAAGCCCAAGCATCAGACGTTCGACCTGGAGGAGGGCGGAGTCGGTGGTGGTGTTCATCGGGTGGGGTAAGTGACCGGGTGTGACCGTCTGGAAAGGGTCCGGGCCGAGGGGCCCGGAAGGTGGGGATACGAAAATCGGACAATGGAGCATGCGCCCCATTGTCCGATTCGTGAGGGGGCCTTAGTTCTTGTCGGACTCGCTGACGGCAGCGGCCCAGATGATGACGCCGAAGCCGATCTTGTTGACCACGTCAGCGAGGTTGTAGACCACGTTGAGCATGACCGCAGAGTCCTCGGGCTTGCCACCGGTGAGGTAACCGAGGAAGTAGCCGATCGGGTAGATGGCCCAACCGAAGACGACGATGGTGCGCATCAGCTTGAAGGCCGACTGGACGGCAGGCGGAGCGGACTCGGCGCTGGTCTTGCTGGCTTCACCGGCGTAGATCTCGTAGATGATGTAGAACCAACCGGCCATGCTGACGATGAAGGCCGGCCAGGCGGCGACGGTGCCGGCTTCGCCGAGGTAACCGGCGATGAGCATCACCAGGGTGCCGATCATGAGGCGCCAGAACACGCCGCCCGAGACCTTGGTGACCGCGGAGAGGATGAGGTAGAACTCGACCATCAGGAGAGGCACGGTGATGAGCCAGTCGATGTAGCGGAAGACGGTCGGGGTGGAGCCGGTGGTCACCCAGACGTCGCGCATGTAGAAGTAGTGGGTCGCGGCCACGAGGGTCACGAGGCCGGAGACGGTCAACGAGGTCTTCCACTTCGCCTTGACGCGCTGCGTCTCGAGGAAGAAGAAGGCCGTCGCGGCGACCAGCGCCATCGAGATGACCCAGAAGGTCACGCCGACGAGGTCATCGGACTTCAGGTTGCCCTTGGCGGCGTCGGCAGCCATCGCGGAGGCAGGGGTGAGAAGGCTAAGGGCCAGCAAGGCGACAACTTTAGCCACGGCGGATTTTAGGTATGTAATCATGGGGTGGGGTACGAGATGAAGAAATATGCGGATATTCAGACAACACAAACGGGGAATCGAGATTCCCTGACATTCTGCCGACCCGTAAATAAATTGTTAATACTACGATACGCCCAACTTTCCGATCTCGGCCCGAATCATTCAGCTCGGGACCTGCCACCCGAGGCCCGAGGCGACTGCCTCCACTTTTGCACTTTTGCACGCGGCTTCTCCGCATTTGCACCTTTGCACATTCAGCGCCCCCTCATCTGACGGCCTACGCCGCCCCTATACTCTATACTCGATACTCTATACTCTCGTCGCCCTCACTGCCCGACATAGTCGAGGACGAGCACTTTTTCGAGTATGTCGGGCAAGAGGGCGACAAACTCCTGATGCGCCGGCTCGTGGAGATACTGCTTCTCGAGGGCTTCCTTCGAAGCGAAGGTCAGCGTGAAGATATGCGTGAAGCCTTGATCTAATCCTTCCGGGCTCACGTTCGTGCCCCATTCGAAGGCCTTGATCGCGGGCAACTTGCCCGGGAGCGCCTTGAACGCCTCTACCACCCCACGGACTTTCTCCGCAGGCGCGTCGGCCTTGAACTGGAAGATCACGATATGGCGGTAAGAGCTCATGTCCCTAGCGAGCGTATCGAATCCCCGCCGTCAAGTTGACTCGAGGTAGGGGCAGCACCGCGTGCCGCCCTAGGTTTCACTAGGTAGGGTCGGGACCGCGTCACGACATAGTTGTCGCTAGGTAGGGTCGAGCGGCCCGCTCGACCGCGGACGCGACGCCGGTGCATCCCTACCCGCACGGCTGACCTAGCCGGTCAGCCCTACCCGAAACCGATCTTTCTCCGCTTCCCAGGCACAGCAGAAGAAGCCAGCTGTCGGATGGCCGCGACAATGGCAGCCAGATCAGTGTCATGTCCCTCGACCTTTTCAGCCAACCGGCGGACGCAGTCCTCTAGCTCCGCATAGTTGGCGTGGGCGGAACGCAACGCCACGAACGCGCGGACAACGGCTAAGCCGACCTGAATTGCTCGGGGGCTATTAAGCACATTGGCTGCCTGAATCGCTCCATGTTCGGTGAAGGCCCGGGGCAAGGTGCGCGCCCCTCCATGCAAACTTGAAGTCGCAAATTGCGACTTCAAGTTTGCCCACTCCTCAGAGGTGAGCTGAAAGGCGAAGTCGGCAGGAAAACGCTCTAAATTACGCCTTACCTGCTCATTCAGTCGACGAACCGACACCCCGTAGAGTGCAGCCAGGTCAGCCGCAAGGATGACGCGCTGCTGACGGATGACGCGGATACGCGGGCCGATGTTTTGGGATAAGTCCATCCAGCAAAAGATGCCTCGATATACATAGACTCAATCCCGCAACCCTGAGGTTCGCCCCATGGTGTATATCATTCATGCCACAGGTGGGGACGGCTCTCCGAGCCGTCGGCTGACCGCATTTCGGCGGGCTCGGAGAGCCGCACCCCCGAAGCCGAGCCCCAAGCACCCGACCTGACCCTTAATCGGACCTGCATGGCCCCGGCCGCACTCGCTCCGGAACCGGGCCTCGCCGCCAGGGAGGATCATGCCGGGCGATTTGGCAGACGGGATCAAGCCCGCGTGCCGCCCTAGGTTTCACTAGGCAGGGGCACGATTTATCGCGCACTCCTGACG
>CANKZO010000088.1 GCA_947488485.1 Opitutia bacterium
TCGCCATCCAGGCGTCGAACCGCTCGCCGGCGGAAAGATGACTGTGCCAGACGACTACCTTGGCGCCGAGGTCGGCGAGGCGGGAGCGGAGCCGGCCGACCGTCTGCGGCGTAAGCGCGACTTCCGGGACGAGGAAGATCGCGGACCCGCCTTCGGCGACGACCTTACGAATGAGGGCCACGTAGACCTCCGTCTTGCCGGAGCCCGTGACACCGTGCAGGAGGTGCGCCCGGAAGGCCTTGGAATCCAATGTCTGCGTGACGGAGGCCACTGCGGCGACCTGTTCGGGATTCAGGGTATGTCCCGCCGAGGCGATGGTCTCCCCTTCGGCGTAAGGGTCATTGTAGGCCACGCGCCAGAGCACGCTGGCGTCCTCCTTGACCGTGCCCGCCTTGATCAGGGCGTCGACGGCCTGTTGGGAGACACCGAGGCCTTCGACCATCTTCGCACGGTCGGCCGGCTCCGTCTGGGCGGCCAGGAAATCGATGACCTGCGCCTGACGTGGGGCCTTCTTGCGGAGCTTCGCCAGCGCCTCGGCTTCGGGCGGGGCGATGAGTGTCAGCAGACGACGCAGCACCGGGCGGACGCCTTTACGCACCGCGGCGGGCAGGACGGTCTCGAGCACCGAGTTCAGCCCGCAGCCGTAGTAGCTCGCCATCCACTCAGCCAACTTACAGCAGTCGGGAGTCATCACCGGCTGCTCATGCTCGAGCGTCATGATACTGCGCAGGCGGGCGGAAGGCGGCGGCTCGGCCGGATATTTCCAGACCACGCCGATGCTGGTGCGGCCGCCGAGCGGCACGCGGACGAGCTGGCCGACCTTCAGGACTTCCTTCAGGGCCGCCGGAACGGAATACGAGTAGGCCCGGGCCCCGCCGTCAAACGGGACCACCTCGGCGACGCCGGGTTCGATTTCTCCGAAGAGATCGGGCACAGGGGGAGGCTCGCCGAAGCGAGGCAGGGATTCAAGCGAGGGTTACCGACCGGACCTGAATTAGCCTCAGGCGTGGATATCCGTGGTCGGCACGCCCGAATGGGCCGCGATCCGGGCGCACATGAGGGCCCAGAAGCAACCGATGCAGTTGGCGACGACCAGCTGGAGGTCGGTGGGCATGCTGTAGAAGATCAGCGTGCCGGGGAACCAGACGAAGTAGTTCGTCAGCAGGTTCGGGAGGACCAGGCGGCGATACCAGCCCGGGCCCATCGCCGCGCGCAGGCGGGCGGTGTCCCAGCCGCAATCCTTCCAGAGGTGGGAGATGGCGTTGAACGGAGCGCCGATGAAGATCGTGAAGCCGGCCATGTCGACGAACACCTTGATCAGCACGGTCCGCAGATTGGCTTCACTGCCGAACCAAGCGGCCTGCAGGGTGTAGAAGTAACTCACCAGCATCCCCATCAGGGCCCACCAGACCATGCTGTGCAGAAGGTCGCGGAAGGGATGCGCCGGGCGCAGCCCGCGGAAGACCATGCGGAAACACCAAGGGATCAGTCCGGAAGTGATGGCGGTGAAGATAGCCGCAAAAGCCAACGGGTCGGCATCGTTGACGGCACCGATCCGGTTGAGCGCCGTGGCGACCTCGGGGATATTGTAATACGCGACGACCAAGCCCGCGGCGGCGAACATGATGATCGCCAAAGGCAGGGCGATATCCCGCAACGCCTTGATGCCGGCGGTCAGCGGGGAAGCGGAAGGCTCGATCATGCGAGGAACTTGCGGAGCAGCTGGTCGATGAGGACCGGGTTGGCCTTGCCCTGCGTGCGCTTCATGATCGGACCCTTGAGCGCGTTGATGGCCTTCTCATTACCGGCGCGGTATTCGGCGATGGATTTCGCCACGGCCGGATCGGCGATGACTTCCTGGACGATCTTCTCGAGCTCGCCGGTGTCGCTGTTCTGGCGGAGACCCTTGGCGTCGACGATGGCGGCGGCGTCCTGGCCGGTCTTGAACATCTCAGTGAAGACTTCCTTGGCCTGCTGCTTGGAGATCACGCCGTCGTCGGTCAGCTTGACCAGGCCGGCGAGCTGCGCGGGCTTGATCGGGCAGGACGCGAGCGAGACGGGGGCCGGGGCGGCTTCGTCGAAGGCACCGGCGGCACCGGCCGAGGCAGCGAGGTCGCGGAGGAGGTCGTTGGCGACGAGGTTGGCGATGCCCGACGGGTTGGTCGGGTGCGCGGCCACGGCGGCCTCAAACCATTCAGCGAGGGCGCGGTCGTTGACGAGGACCGAGGCGGCGGTGTAAGGCAGGCCGAGCTTCTCGACGTAGCGACGCTGACGGTCGTAAAGATTCTCGGGGACCTGCTTCGCAAGGCGGGCGACGGTCTCGCGGGAGATCTGGAGGGTCGGGATGTCCGGATCCGGGAAGTAACGGTAGTCGTGCGCGTCTTCCTTGTCGCGCAGGACGTAACCGCGGGCGAGTTCGGCGTTCCAGCCGCGGGTCTCCTGCGTGATCGAGCGGCCGGCTTCGAGTTCGCGGATCTGGCGGGCGGTCTCGTAGATGACCGTGTCGCGGACACTCGAGATCGAGTTGAGATTCTTGGTCTCGGTGCGGGTGCCGAGCTTCTCGGCGCCCCGGCGACGGACGGACACGTTGCAGTCGCAGCGCAGCTGGCCCTTTTCCATGTCGCAGTCGGCGACGCCGGCCTGGGTGAGCATCGCGACGAGGGAGCGGAGGAAAGCCTCGGCTTCGGCGGAGGAGCGGAGATCAGGCTCGGTGACGATCTCGAGGAGCGGCACGCCGGCGCGGTTGTAGTCGACCAGCGAACCGCTGCCCGCGTGGCTGAGCTTACCCACGTCCTCTTCGAGGTGGGCGTGGTGGATGCGGATGAACTTGTGCTCGCCCATCACATTACGCGAAGCGCCCGGGAGTTCGATCTCGACCTGTCCGCCGACGACGACCGGGAAATCCTTCTGGGTGAGCTGGTAGTTCTTCGGATTATCCGGGTAGAAATAGTTCTTACGGTCCCAGGCGCAGCGCTCCGGGATCTCCGCGCCCACGACGAGGCCGAAGAGGATGGATTTCTCGACCGCCTCGCGGTTCACCACCGGCAACGTGCCCGGGAGACCGAGGACGACCGGGTCGACCTGCTCGTTGGGCTCCTTGCCGAAGCCCCAGGGGGACGACGCGAAGACCTTGGCGCGGGTGTGCAGCTGCACGTGGACCTCGAGGCCGATGACGACTTCCCAATCAGAAGGTACGTTGCTCATAGGGCGGCTTGCTGGTGGGCGTAACAATGGGCGGCCTCGAAGAGACGGCCCGCGGCGAGGAGTTTGGCTTCGGAGAGCGGCGCTCCTACGAGATGGAAACCGACCGGCAGGTGGCCGGACTTGCCGCAAGGCACCGAGATCGCCGGGAGACCGGCGAGGTTGGCGGGAATCGTGAAGATGTCCTCGAGGTAGAGCTGCAGCGGATCCGAAGCCTTCTCACCGACCTTGAAGGCGGGCGTAGGGACCGTCGGCGTGAGCAGCACGTCGACGCCGGCAAGGGCGGCGAGGTATTCGGCGCGGATCTTCGCGCGGGCGCGGAGGGCGCGGACGTAATAAGCGTCGGCGTAACCGGCGCTAAGCACGAACGTACCGAGCAGGATGCGACGCTTCACTTCCGGGCCGAAGCCTTCGGAGCGGCTCGCCGTCATCATCTCGACCGGCGTGCCGGCGGCGGATGAGCGATGACCGTAGCGGACGCCGTCATAACGACCGAGGTTCGAGGAAGCTTCGGCGGTCGCGACGACGTAATAGGTAGGCACCGCGAGATCGGCGGAGGGCAGTTCGACTTCGGAGATCGCGCAACCCTGCGCGCGGTAGAATTCGACCGCGGCGTTGACCGCGGCGGCGACCTCGGGGGCGACGCCCTTGCCGAGGAAACCCTTCGGGATGCCGATGCGGAGCTTCTTGGCCTCGCCGGCCGGCGTGAGCGCACGATCGGACGGGCCGAAGCAGGTCATGTCACGTGCGTCGGCCGAAGCCAGCGCGTGGAGGAGCAGTTCGCAGTCTTCGACGCTGCGGGCCATCGGTCCGATCTGGTCGAGCGACGAAGCGAAGGCCACGAGGCCGAAGCGGGAGATGAGGCCGTAAGTCGGCTTCAGGCCGACCACGCCGCAATGCGAGGCGGGCTGACGGATGGAACCACCGGTATCGGAACCGAGCGAGAGCGGCACCAGGCCGGCCGCGAGGGCCGCGGCGCTGCCGCCGGAAGAACCGCCCGGGATACGGGCGAGATCCCAAGGATTGAACGTCTTACGGAGCGCGGAGTTCTCCGTGGAGGAACCCATCGCGAATTCGTCCATGTTCAGGCGACCGTAGAGGATCGCGCCGGCCGCGCGGAGGCGTTCGGCGACGTGGGAGTCGTAAGGCGAGACCAGCGGCGCGAGCATCTTGCTCGAGCAGGTGAGCGGCTGTCCCTTCACCGCGATGTTGTCCTTGATCGCAACCGGGATGCCTTCGAGCGGGCCCCTGCCCTGCCCGGCCTTACGGCGGGCGTCGGAAGCGTCGGCCTGCGCGAGCACGTCGGCCTGGTCGAGGTGAGTGAAAGCGCCGACCTTCTCGTTCACCGCCTGATAGCGGGCGATCAGGGCTTCGCAGAGGGCGCGGGACGTGAGCTTGCCGGCCGCGAGGCGGCGGCCGAGCTCGGCGGCGGAAAGCGTATGGAGCGCGTCGGCCATGGCTTAGGATTCGTCGTCCACGACGCGCGGGACGGAGATCTGCCCGTCGCGCGAGGCGGGGGCGATGCGGGTGACGGCTTCGGCGCCGAGGACCGGACCCGGCTCATCGGAGCGCAAGGCCGCTTCGTCGACGACGCGGGCGTCGTCGATCGTCGCAGGCAGGTCGGCGTCAGCCAGCGCCTGGAAGTGACCCAGGATCTGGTTGAGCTGCGAAGAGTAGAGCGCCTTCTCCTCGGCCGTGAGGCTGAGGCGGGCGAGCTTCGCGAGATGGTCGATGTCGAAACCTTCGGCCATGGGGATCAGCGGCGGACGGTCCAGCCGGCGCCCTTCTCGAGCGTCGCGATGACCACGCCGAGGGCTTGGTTGGTTTCTTCGTCGGTAAGCGTACGGGCCGCGTGGCGCCAGCGGATCTCGAAGGCGAGGCTACGGTGGCCTTCGGGCAGGCCCGGGCCGGTGAAGACGTCGAAGCAGTTGACCGACTCCAGCGCGAACTCCTTGCCGGCGGCCTTGGAGGCGCCTTGGCGGACGCGGCTTTCGACTTCGGCGGCGGCGACGTCGACCGGGACGATGACCGCGACGTCCTTCGTGACGGGCGGGAAGGACGAGAACGCTTCGAAGCGCGGGATCTTGCGGGCCTCGGCGAAGGCCGAGCGCGGGAAGCAGACTTCGCCGGCGATGACCGAGCTCTTCAGGCCGAGCGAACGCGTCCAGCGGAGATCGAGGACGCCGCAGGCGCCTTCCGCGGCGCGGCCGCGGTCGACGAGGGCGGCGGCGTGATCGGCCTGCCAGAGACCGCCCGTAGCGGCGGCGAACGAAAGACGGACGGAGGCGACGCCGGCGAGGGCGGCGGCGTCCTGCAGGAGGCGCTTGGCGCGGAGGGCGTCGAAGCCCTCGCGGGACTTCCAGGAACGCGTCACCGGTTCGGCGACGATCGCGAAGGCGACCGAGAGGAATTCGCGGACCGTGCCGTCGGCCTGCGGACGGAAGACCGTGCCGACCTCGAAGAGCCCGCGCGGATCGGCGTGGACCGAGAGATTGAGCGCGAGCGCGCCGGCGAGGCCCGGGACGAGCGACGCGCGGAGGTGCGTCTGCTCAGCCGTCAGCGGATTATCCATCGCGACCAAGGCGGCCTTGTCGGCGCCGAGGGTGCGTTCAAGTTCCGCGGCGTCGCGGAGCGAGTAGTGGCAGCACTCCGTGAAACCGGCGCCGACGAGGCGGGCCGAGACTTCGCGGGTGAAGACGGACGTCAGCGCGTCTTCGTCGCCCGGCAGCGGGGCGATCGGACGGCCGGCGGGCACCTTGTCGGTGCCGTGGATGCGAATGAACTCTTCGACCAGGTCGATCGGACGGGTCACGTCGGAACGGAACGAAGGCACCAGCACCGAGAAACCGGCGGCAGCAGGCTTGACCGTGAAACCCAGGCGGGCGAAGGCCGCGTTGACGTCGGCGTCGGCGACCGGCGTGCCGAGCTTCGCGGCGACATAGCCGGCAGGAAGTTCGATCGTCACGTCAGCACGCGGAGGCTGGCCGACCACGACGGCCGGGCCGACCACCTGGGCGCCGGCGAGTTCGATGAGTAGGTCCGTGGCGAGGCGCGAAGCGAGTTCGACGCCGGCCGGATCCACATCACGGGCGAAGCGGTGGGAAGAATCGGTCGAGACGCCGATGCGGCGGGCGACACGGCGGATTTCGCCTGGACGGAACCACGCGGCTTCCAGGAGGACTTCGGTCGTGGACTCGGTCACGCCGGAATCGACGCCACCCATCACGCCGGCGACGACGAGCGGACGCTGGGCGTCGGCGATGACGCAGACGCCGGTCTCGAGCTTCACCTTCTTGCCGTCGAGGAGCACGATCTCTTCGCCTTCGCGGGCCGGGCGGGCTTCGATGCCTTCGGAGACTTTCTTCGCGTCGAACGCGTGGAGCGGCTGGCCCAGTTCGAGCAGCACCCAGTTCGTGATATCGACCACGTTGTTGATCGGACGGAGGCCGGCGGCCTCGAGGTCGCGGCGGAGCCATTCCGGGCTCGGGCCGACCTTCACGTTCTTCAATGTGCGGAGCGTGTAGTAAGGGCAGAACTCGGAGGACGAGCGGACGAACTTCACCGCGTCGGCGGCGGAGGGCGCAGCGGCGAGGCCGGCGGCCGTCTTCACCGTGAGCGGCTTGAGCGCGAGGCCCAGCGCAGCGGCGAGGTCGCGGGCGACACCGCGGATACCGAGGCAATCACCGCGGTTCGGGGTCACCGAGATTTCGAGCACCGTATCCGGCGCGCCGAAAAGAGAATTGAGCGGCGTGCCGACGGCCGGCTGGCGGGGCGTCAGGATGAGCAGGCCATCCTCGCCCTTGCCGAGGCCGAGTTCTTCGGAGGAGCACATCATGCCCGCCGAATCGACGTCGCGGAGCTTCGAGACCTTGATCTCGAAACCACCCGGCATCATCGTGCCCGGAAGCGCGACCGGCACGCGGTCGCCCGCCTTGAAGTTCTTGGCGCCGCAGACGATCTGGCGGAGCGAGCCTTCGCCCGCGTCGACCTGGCAGACGCTGAGACGATCGGCCTTCGGGTGTTTCTCGAAGGACTTGATCTCGCCGACCACCACGAGGGGCAGCGGGGCGAGGCCGAAGGTCGTGACCGACTCCACCTCGAGGCCGAGCATCGGGAGGACTTCCGCGACGCGCTCGGCGGTGACGCCGGCGAGATCGAGGTGACGGGAGAGGGCTTGGAAAGAGACTTTCATGGCTTAGGCGAACTGGCGCAGGAAGCGCGTGTCGTTGTTGTAGAAGTGACGGATGTCGTCGATGCCGTGGACCAGCATCGCGATGCGTTCGAGGCCGAGGCCGAAGGCGAGGCCCGACCATTCGTTCGGGTCGAGACCACAGAGCTCGAGGACCTTCGGGTCGACCAGGCCGCAGCCCATGATCTCCAGCCAGCGGTCGGAGAGGCGGCCCAGGTTAGGCGAGCGGAGGTCCATCTCGAAGGACGGTTCCGTGAACGGGAAGAACGACGGGCGCAGGCGGATCTCGGCGTCGGCGCCGAAGGTCTCCTTCACGAAGAAATCGAGCACGCCGCGGAGGTCGGCGAGCGTCACGTTACGGTCGATCCAAAGGCCTTCGACCTGGTGGAAGTTGGCGGAGTGCGTCGCGTCGACCGCGTCGCGGCGGAAGCAGCGGCCCGGGGCGACGATGCGGAAGGGCGGCTTGCGCGAGAGCATCGTGCGGACCTGCACGCTGGACGTGTGCGTGCGGAGGAGGATCGCTTCGTCGGCCTTGCGCGGCGCGTCGGCGGAGCGGAACGCCTTCGGCATGTAGAGCGTGTCCTGCATGTCGCGGGCCGGGTGATCGGCGGGCGTGTTGAGGGCGTCGAAGCAATGCCACTCCGTCTCGACCTCGGGACCGTCGGCGACGACGAAGCCCAGCTTGCGGAAGGAGGCCAGGATGCGTTCGCGGGTGCGGGAGAGCGGATGGAGCGAACCCGCCGGAGCGTCGGGGCTCGGCAGGGTCGGATCGACGGACGCGCCGAGGGCGGCGGCGATCTCGGCGTTCTCGACCTTCACCAGGAGGGCGGCGAGGAGTTCCTCGACGGACTTCTTCGCCTCGTTGATGAGCTTGCCCACGACCGGGCGTTCTTCCTTCGAGAGGGTGGCCATTCCCTTCATCACCTGGGTCAGGGAGCCGTTGGGGCCGACGACGCGCGCCTTGAAGGCTTCGAGCTCGGCGCGGGTGGCGACGGCGGAGGCTTCCTGGGTGGCGGCGGCGACGAGTTGGGCGAGCTGCTGCTGCATGGATTGATTTGTGCGTTGGCGGAGAAAGTCGGCAAGCGAAAGCACCCTGAAAACAAAGAAGCCCCGGAGGGCCGGGGCTTCGTGAAGGGACGTTAAGTCGTCTTAGACGAGCGCGGCCTGGGCCTTCTTGACGATCGCTTCGAAAGCGGGGGCGTCATGGATGGCCAGTTCGCTCA
>CANKZO010000089.1 GCA_947488485.1 Opitutia bacterium
ACGGAGGCGAAGACCCCGAACATCGACCGGCTGGCCGCGGAAGGACTCCGCTTCTCCCAGTTCTACGTCAACTCGCCGATCTGCTCCCCTTCCCGCTGCGCTTTCGTGACGGGCCAATACCCGCAGCGCTGGCGGATCAACTCCTTCCTTGGTAACCGCGCCGATAACAACCGTAACGGTAACGCGCAGTGGCTCGACCTGCAGGCTCCGACGCTCGCCCGCACCCTAAAGAACGTCGGCTACGCGACCGGACATTTCGGCAAATGGCACCTCGGCGGCCAACGTGACGTCGACGACGCCCCCGCGATCACGGCCTATGGTTACGATGCGTCGCTGACCAACTTCGAAGGGATGGGGCCGAAACTCCTCCCGCTCACGCTCAAGCCCGGCGACAAGGAGCCGAAGAAGATCTGGGCCGACGCCGAACGCCTCGGCGGCCCGGTGACCTGGATGAACCGCACCGAGATCACGACCGGCTACGCCGACGCGACCCTCAGGTTCATCGACGCTGCCGCGGCGAAACAGCAGCCCTTCTACGTCGACCTCTGGCCCGACGACGTCCACAGCCCCTACTTCCCTCCGCTCGAGAAATGGTCGCCGGAAAAACACCAGATTTACCTGGCCGTGCTGGAGGAGATGGATCGCCAGCTCGGACGCCTCTGCGAACGCATCCGCGGCGACGCCACCCTGCGCGCTAACACGGTCATCGTCATCTGCTCCGACAACGGACCCGAACCCGGCGCCGGCAGCGCCGGACCATTCCGCGGCAAGAAGTCCCAGCTCTTCGAAGGCGGCCTCCGCTCTTCGCTCGTCGTCTGGGCGCCCGGACTCATGGACAAAGCCAAGGTCGGCACACTCGATGCGACCTCGGTCTTTGCCGCGATGGACCTCGCGCCCACGCTGGCCCGCCTCGCGGGCGCGAAGGCGCCCGAGGGACTCGATGGCGCCGACCTGACGGGCACGCTGTTCGGACGCGCGCCGGCCTCCCACCCTGGCCCCATCTTCTGGCGTCGCCCCCCGGAACGGAAAGTCTGGCTCCCCGCCCTCGCCGTGCCGCAGCCCGATCTCGCCGTCCGTGACGGTGACTGGAAACTGCTCTGCGAATATGACGGCTCGAAGCCGCTGCTCTACGACCTCGCCAAGGATCAGGGCGAAACGACCGACCTCGCGGCGAAAGAACCGGCCGTCGTCGCGCGCCTCACGGCCGCGGTGCTCGCCTGGCATCGCACCTTGCCGGCCGACAACGGCCCGGCGCTCGGCGCGGAAGCCGGCAAAGCCGGCGCGAAGAAGAAAAAGAAGTGAGCGCCTACTTGGCGAACTGCGCTTGCTCGCGGGCCAGCTGGTCGAGATACGCGAAGTCAGGCGCAGGCATGTCCATCCGGCGTGCCAGCCAGACATAGGCGGCCTTCAAGGACGGCCAAGTCGGCTGGTGTCCGGAATGATGGTCGAACATCTCGATGCCGCCTGCCCGGCCCGTGAGCTCCCATGTCTTGCGGGCCGCGTCCAACAAAGGGCCGCACGTCGCCTCGCTATCGTATTGTCCCGCGATGAGGAAGAACGGCGGAGCATAGAAGGCGAGCAACTGTTCCTGCGAAAGACCGTCCGCGCGCATGGCCTTCAGCTTGTCGCCGAAATACCAAGCATCTCCCCAATTGGAGGAATCCCACGCCAGGCCGAAATCGCTCGCGATGATCGCCTTGAAGCGGGGATCCAGGCAGCCGGCGTAGAAGGCCATCTTGCCGCCGAGCGAATGCCCCATCACCGCGAGACGAGCCGAGTCGACCTGCGCATCCGCCGCCAAGAGATCGGCCGCCAAGAGCGTGTCATGGGTGAGCTTACCCATGCCCGTCCATCCAGGCTCCTGCCGGGCGAGCTTGGCCGCGGCGTCACGCCAGACGCCCATCCCGCCCTTGCTCGCCTTCTGCTCCTCCGGCGTCAGCAGGTTGAACGGGTAAGCCTCGACCGCGGCGACGACGTAGCCCTGCCGCACGAGATGCAGGCCGAAGAAAGCCGTATTCCGCTCCGGTCCGAGCCGTTGCTTCGTCCGCAGATCGTAACCGCACATCCGATCGGGGTCATAGAAAGGCACGACGACTCCGGCGGTCCGGCCCTCGAGCCGCAGAGGCTTCAGGAGAAGAATCCGCTGCCAGGTCTCCGGACCGGTGCGCTGGCGGAACAGCTGCGCCCGGAAATCCGGAGTGTCGAAGGACTCGACCAGCTCCGCCGGACCAACCTGACCGAAAGGCGACCTCGGGGAGCCCAGCGCCTGCCGCCATTTGTGCGACGAACCATCGCCCAACTTCGGGCCGTCGGCGGCGGACACCCCTACGGCGATAAGACAGAAAATGAGGGCTAAGCGGGGCACGACATCGCAAAATTAGCCACCTATCATAGGCCCGCAACCGCCAAACCCTGCCTGCTAATTGCTCGCAACCCCGGACGGTCTAGAGTGTCTTATCTTAGTCTGTCGCACCCCCCGACCGTTCACCCCCGCCCCCATGCCGCGCTTTCCGTCCGCTTTCCTGCTTCTGGCGTCCGCCGCCACCGCGTCCGCCGTCGACTTCAACCGTGAGGTCCGGCCGATCCTGGCCCAGCACTGCTTCGCCTGCCACGGCATGGACGAGCATTCGCGCAAAGGAAAACTCCGGCTCGACCTCGTCGAATCCGCCTACGGCAAAGGGAAGTCCGGTGAAGTCGCCATCGTCCCGGGTCAGCCCGACAAAAGCGAAGTCATCCACCGCATCTTCTCCGAAGATCCGGATGACATCATGCCGCCTCCTGAGGCGAAGAAGCCGATCTCGGCGAAGGACAAGGCGACCCTGCGTGCTTGGATCGCCGAAGGCGGCGTCTACCAACCTCACTGGGCCTTCTCCGCGCCTAAGCAGGCGCCCGTGCCGCAGGCCGGCGTCCACCCGATCGATGCCTTCGTGCGCACGCGACTCGAGAAGGCCGGTCTGAAGCCTTCGCCCGAAGCCGACCGCTACGCCCTCGTGCGTCGCGTCACGCTGGACCTCACCGGCGTGCCGCCCACGCCCGAAGAGGCCGACGCCTTCGTCCAGGATAAGTCGCCCGACGCCTACGAGAAACTCGTCGACCGCCTCCTCGCTTCACCGCGCTATGGCGAACGCTGGGCGCGCCGCTGGCTCGACCTCGCCCGCTACGCCGACACCAACGGCTTCGAGAAAGACCGCCCGCGCACGATCTGGCCCTACCGCGACTGGGTCGTGAAGGCGCTCAACGCCGACCTCCCTTACGACCAGTTCGGCATCAAGCAGCTCGCCGGCGACCTCCTCCCCGGCGCCACGCCCGACGACCACATCGCCACTGGCTTCCATCGCAACACGATGCTCAACGAAGAAGGAGGAGCCGACCCCAACGAATACCGCTTCTACTCCATGGTTGACCGCGTCGGCGCCACCGGCGCGGCCTGGATGGGCCTGACGATGAACTGCGCGCAGTGCCACACGCACAAGTATGACCCGATCCTGCACACGGATTACTTCGGCGTCATGGCGCTGCTGAACAACGCCGACGAACCGACCTATCATATTCCGCCGGCCGACCTCGCCGCGCAGGTCGCCGAGCACGCGCGTAAGATCGCCGCCGCCGAAGAATCCCTGCCCGGCAAGTTCCCCGGCGGCGTCGCCGCCCTCGACCCCAAGGTCGACGCGTGGATCGCCGCCGAAGCGCCCAAAGCCTCCAAGTGGGAAGTGCTCCGACCGGCCAAGCTCACGACCACCATGCCGAAACTCGAGGTCCAGCCCGACGGCTTCATCCTCGGCGGCGGCGACAGCAGCAAGAGCGACGTCTATGACCTAACGTTCGATCGCGCCCATAAAGGCGTCACGGCAATCCGGCTTGAAGTCGCCGACCACCCTTCCCTGCCCAACGACGGCCCGGGCCTGACCAACTACGAGGGACCGCTCGGCGGCTTCTTCCTCAGCGAACTCCAAGCCTGGCAAGGCAACCAGCGGCTTGAATTCGGCGAAGCCTTCGCGACCAATGACGAAGAGGAAGATCGTATCAGCGACGCCGCCGCCGCGCCCAAGGCCAAAGCCAAGGCCAAGGGCAAGGCCGCCCGAAAGAAGAACAACGCTTCCGCCGCGCTCGACGGCGAGATGTCGAGCGGCTGGCAGGTGCTGGGCGGCTACGGCCAGCGCCAGACGGCCGTCTTCCGTTTCGCCAAGCCCACCGACCTCCCTGCCGGCTGGACGCTGAAGATGCTTTTCGAAAAACATTTCTCCTGCTCGCTCGGACACTTCCGCCTCTCCGTCACCACCGACGAGCAGGCCACCGCCACCGGTCACCCCGCGGCGATCGAAGCCATGCTCGCCGGTGCCGCTCCGCAGGATCGGGATGCCCTGCGCATGCGCTTCCTCGAGACCGCCCCCGAAGTCGCCGTGCACGCCAAGGCCCTCGCCGCCCTGCGCAAACGCATCCCCCGCGGCCAGCCCACGCTCGTCATGCGCGAGCGCCCCGCCTCCAACCCTCGGACGACGGTGCGTTACCACCGCGGCGAGTACCTGAACCCGCGCGAAGAAGTGAAACCGGGCGTACCCGCCTTCCTGCCCGGTCTGCCCAAGGACGCCCCGGCCAACCGCCTGACCTTCGCCCGCTGGCTCTTCGCGCCTGAGAATCCGCTGACCGCCCGCGTGGCCGTGAACCGACAGTGGCAGGCCTTCTTCGGCCGTGGCTTCGTCGTCTCGCTCGAAGACTTCGGCTACCAGAGCGAAGCCCCCACGCACCCCGAGCTGCTCGACTGGCTCGCCGTCGAGTTCCAACGCACTGGTTGGTCGATGAAGAAGCTGCACCGCCTGATCGTCACCAGCGCCACTTACCGCCAGTCTTCGCGCGTCACGCCTGAGCTCGCCGAGAAGGACCGCGAGAACCTGCTCCTCGCCCGTGCCAGCCGCTTCCGCCTCGACGCCGAAGTCATCCGCGACGGCGCACTGCAGGCCGCCGGCCTGATCTCCTTCAAGATGGGCGGACCTGGCGTCTTCCCGCCCCAGCCCGCGAGCGTGACCAGCGAAGGCACGTACGGCCGGATCGAGTGGAAGCCCAGCGAAGGCGAAGACCGCTACCGCCGTTCGCTCTACACGTTCATCAAGCGCACCGCCCCGTTCGCGATGGCCACGACCTTCGACGCTCCCACCGGCGAGGCGTGCATCGCCCGCCGTGACGTCTCGAACAGCCCGCTCCAGGCCCTCACCCTGCTCAACGACGAGATGTTCATGGAAGCCTCGCGCTCGCTCGGAGCGAAAGCCATGACGGCGGCCTCCGATGACGCCGGCCGCATCGCCTTCATCCTCCGCCGATGCGTCACCCGCCCGCCGGCGTCCGATGAGATGAAGACCATGCAGGCCTTCGTCGACGCGCAGCGCGCCCGCAAGGTCGCCGACAAGGACCTCTGGACGGCCCTCGCCCGCGCCGCCCTCAACCTCGACGAGAGCATCGTGCATCCGTGACGAACAAACGAAGATACGATGTTCATAGTTCCTCGTTCTTTGTTCTTAGCGCAGCAGCCACACCTAATCATCACGCTCAACCCCCTAGACCTTGTTTCTCAACCAAGAACTAAGAACCAAGAACTAAGCCTACTTTAAAAATCATGAATCCAAACGTCACCCGCCGATACTTCTTCCAGGAATGCGCCCTCGGCGTCGGTAAGATCGCCCTCGCTTCCCTCGTGGCCGACGGCGCCATGGGCCGCCTCGCCGCCGCCGGCTCAGGCCAGATGTCCGGCCTGCCGCACCACCCGCCCAAAGCCAAGGCGGTCATCCACCTCTTCATGGCCGGCGCACCGTCGCAGCTCGAGCTCTTCGACTACAAGCCCGAGCTGGCCAAGCTGGAAGGCAAACCCCTCCCGCCCTCGATCATCAACGGCCAGCGTTACGCCTTTATCCGCCCCGACGCCGCCGTCCTCGGCCCGCGCTACAAGTTCGCCCGCCACGGCCAGTCCGGTGCCGAGCTCTCCGAGATGATCCCGAACATCGCTTCGATCGCGGATGATATCGCCATCGTGAAGTCCTGCCGCACGACGCAGTTCAACCACGCTCCGGCCCAGATCTACATGAACACCGGCTTCTCGCAGCCGGGCCGACCGAGCATGGGCTCATGGATCACCTACGGCCTCGGCTCGGAAGCCAAGGACCTCCCTTCGTTCGTGGTCATGAGTACCGGCGCCGGCATCAGCGGCGGCGCGGCTTGCTGGAGCAGCGGCTTCCTACCGAGCTCCTACGCGGGCACCCGCTTCCGCAATACGGGCGATGCGATCCTCAATACCGCCACGCCCGCGGGCATCGACCCGGCGACGCAGAAGGATACCATCGGGCTCATCAACGCGATGAACGACCGCCGCCTCCGCCTCGACGGCGACAGCGAGATCGCCACGCGCATCGCCAACTACGAGATGGCCTACCGCCTACAGTCCTCGGCACCCGACCTGATGGACCTCTCTTCCGAGAGCAAGGAGACCCTCGAACTCTACGGCTGCGATCCCAAGGTGCCGTCCTTCGCCCGCGCCTGCCTGCTCGCCCGCCGCATGGTCGAGCGCGGCGTCCGCTTCATCAATATCTACAACGAAGGCTGGGACGCGCACAGCGACGTCGCCGGCAACGTGCGTAACAACTGCGCCAAGACCGACAAGGCCTCCGCCGCGCTCGTCAAGGACCTCAAACGTCGCGGCCTGCTCGACAGCACGCTCGTCGTCTGGGGCGGCGAATTCGGCCGCACCCCGATGGTCGAATCCAGCGTCTCACTCGGACGTAGCCAAGGCCGCGACCACCACCCGCAGGCGTTCTCCATGTGGATGGCCGGCGGCGGGATCAAGGGCGGCCAGACGATCGGTGAGACCGACGAGATGGGCTTCAATATCGTCAAGGACGAGGTCCGTGTGCCTGACCTGCAGGCGACCATCCTCCACTGCCTGGGCGTCGACCACGAGCGCCTCACCTTCCGTAACGCCGGCCTGGACTTCCGCCTCACCGGCGTCGAGCCCTGCCACGTAGTGAAGAAGTTGTTGGCGTAGCAAACATACCAGGGGCAGGGGTAGGGATAGGGGTTGGGGTAGTTCTAAAGATTACGTCCACATCAGGATATCAGCCCCGCGTATCCAGATCGCTGAGGCTATGCGTCGGGTGATTACTACCCCTACCCCCACCCCTACCCCTACCCCTTCTGCTCTGCTCTATTCTCGCAACCTAGGCGGATTTCAGATGTTAGATAAGCATGCGCACCCCTCGCTTCCTTCCCATCCTGCTGGCCGTCCTGTTCGGTTGCTCTTCCCTCTTCGCCGCCGGCTTCCGCCTAGCTGCGCCGATCTCGGACCACATGGTCCTCCAGCGCGAGAAGCCCGTGGCCGTCTGGGGTTGGGCCGACGCCGGCGAGACGGTGACCGTAGCCTTCGCCGGCCAGTCGAAGTCCGCCACCGCGGACGCCGACGGTAAGTGGATGCTGAAACTCGACGCCCTCAAGGCCTCCGCCGAACCGCGCACGCTCTCTGTCACGGGCAAGGAAGGCCATAAGCTCGAAGTACAGGACGTGCTCGTCGGCGAAGTCTGGCTCGGCTCCGGCCAGTCCAACATGGCGATGACCGTGCAATCGTCCAACCACTACCCGACCGAGCAAGCGCGCGCCAAGCTGCCGCTCATCCGGCACTATCGCGAGACTTCGACCCACTCCGCCGCCCCTGCCGCCGAAGGCAAAGGACTCTGGCAGGAATGCTCGCCCGACACCGTCGGCAGTTTTTCCGCGGCGCTCTATTTCTTCGGACGCGAGATCCACCGCGAAGTCGGCGTCCCGGTCGGCCTGATCAACACCTCCGTCGGTGGCACGCCCATCGAATCCTGGGTCTCCGCCGAGGCGCAGTCTTCCGACCCGGAAACGAAGGCGAACTTCGACGCCAAGATGAAGGACTACCTCGCCTTTGATGAAAAGAAGGCGCCCGAACTCTTCCAGAAGCAGACGGACATCTGGAAAGCCGCTGTCGCCAAAGCCAAGGCCAACGGTACGCCCTTCGTGACCCCGGCGCCGAAGAATCCGCTGGCCATGCGCAAGCTCAAGGGCGGACCCGCCGGCCTCTACAACGGCAAGGTGGTCAACCTCGTGCCCTACACGCTCCGCGGCATGCTTTGGTATCAGGGTGAAGGCAACGCCGGCAACCCGGGCCTCTATCACAAACAGCTGTCCCAACTCGTCACGAGCTGGCGCACGCTCTGGAACGACGAAGTGCCGTTCGCCTGGGTCCAGCTTCCGAACTACACCTCGCCCGGCGAAGGCTGGCCCCGCGTCCGCGAATCGATGATGAAGACGCTGGAACTCCCGAAGACCGGCATGGCCATCACGATCGATATCGGCGACGCCAAGGACATCCACCCGAAGAACAAGCAGGGCGTCGGCAAGCGCCTCTCCTTCTGGGCCCTCGGCACGGTCTACGGTAAGAACGTCGCCGCGATCAGCGGCCCGCTCCCGGCCGGCTCCTCGATCAGCGGCGACGCGATCACGGTCTCCTTCAAGCATACGAACGGCGGACTGAAGTCCATGAA
>CANKZO010000090.1 GCA_947488485.1 Opitutia bacterium
GGAACGAACTAAGGGGTAGGGACAGCACCACGTGCTGTCCTCGCCTACCCTGGTAGGGTCGGGACCGCGTCACGACATAGTGGCATTAGGACAGCACGTGGTGCTGTCCCTACCCCTGCCCCTACCCCTACCCCTCTTCGTTAGCTATACTTCAACTCGACCTTCTTGCCGGTGCGGATCGATTCGTAGATGCCGTCGATGATGACCATATCGCGGCGACCGACTTCGCCGGTGCAGGTGACCTCGGTGCCGTTACGGAAAGCCTGAGCGACGCCGTCCATGTGACGCTGTTGTTGGCGGAAGATACCGAAGTCCAGTTTCCCCTTGGCCGAGGTGGAGATGTTAAGGCCACGGTAGCTGAACACCGGGCGCTCACCTTTGAACCAGCCCTTGGCAGCTTCGGCGAATATCTCCGCCCGATTGGCATCATAGCCCGACCAGACGTCGGCGACGGCACCATTGGCAAACTCGAGTCGGAACTCGAGGGCCTGTTCGACCTCGACAAAGAGTTCAGGCTGGGTCTTCGGCAGTTCCTTGGCGGTAACGGAGATGGGATTGGCGTCGGCCGCCATGCAGACCCCCTGGATAGAATAGATGCCCATGTCCGTCAGCGCTCCGCCGCCAGCGAGCTTCTTCTCGATGCGCCAAGACTTGCGACGGAGTGTGTAGCCGTTGGCGCTCTTAATCTTCATGAACGGACCAAACTCCTGAGTCTTGGCCAAGCGGATGAGTTCCTGGTGGTACGGATCGAAATGCAGGCGGTAGCCGATCGCGAGGCGCTTGCCGGCCTTCTTACCCGCCGCAATCATCGTGTCGCAATCAGCGGCAGACGTCGCCATCGGCTTCTCGCAGATGACGTGCTTGCCGGCGCCGAAGGCGTCGATGACGTTCTGCGCATGGACGCCAGGAGGTGTGACGACGTAGACGATATCGATCGCCTTGTTGGCGGCGACCTTGTCCCACTGGTCATAAGAATAGATATTGGCTTCGTCGAAGCCATGAAGCTTCGCCAGCTTCTCACCCTTCGCACGGGTACCCGTGATCGCCGCGACCAGCTTCACGTGCTTGGTCTCCAGCAGGGCCGGCGAGAGCTCGCCGTTCGCGTAGCCGCCCAGGCCGCAGAGCGCGAGACCGAGGGGCTTGCCGCTGGCCTCCGCCGCGCGCAGCGCCGGAGCGAGGGCATAACCCGCGGCGAGGCCGCCGAGGGAACCGAGGAAAGCACGACGAGTAGGGCTCATAGGGGTAGGACTTTTCTACGCCGCCCTACCCGCCCCGCAAGTGCAAGGTAGGGGCAGCACCGCGTGCTGCCCTAGTCTGCCTCATCTCTCCCCCTTGAGATACGCTAGCAGATCGGCGAGCTGCTGCTTCGACAGCCCCGCCTCGAGACCGGTCGGCATCAGCGAGCCGGGCAAGGCCTCGAGCTTGGCGAGGTCGGCCCGGAGGAGACTCGTTTCGACGCCCAAGGGACCACGCAAGGTGATCGAGGTAGGCGTGTCACCGACCAAGATACCGCTGAGGATGCGCCCATCCTTGGCCTCGGCGAGATACGCGGTGAAAGCGGGCGCGATCTCGGCGTCGGGGTTCACGATATGGAAGAGGATGTTCTCCTTGGTCTGCCGACGGACGTCGAAGAGATCGGGCCCGACGGCATGCCCTTCCCTGTCCAAGCGATGACAGCTGGCGCAGACGGCGTTGAAGACAGCGCGTCCGTTCGCAGGCACGGGTTTCAGCGCCAAGGCTTGGCTGGCTTCGGCCAGGGCCTCCGGGCGGGCGGAGACGGTCAACAGACGCTCGGCGAGGGCCTTCACGGCCGGATCTTTGGCGGCGAGCACCTGACGTCGGCGGACGCCCGTAAAGGCGCTGGCGGGCAGGCGCTTGGCCTCTACGGCGGCAAGGACACCCTTCACATGGAAAGGAACGCCCAACAAGGCACCCAAGACAGCATCGCGCCGTGCCGGCGTGTATCGCGACCAACCCGCGAGCAGCGAAGCCGAGACATCTTCCTTGGAATAGGCGACCACGGCCTTGAGCGCCGCGGCGGCGAGGTCTGGCTGCGCATCATCCAGAGCCAGCGTCAGCAAGGCCTGCCCAGAACGCTCCCACGGCAGACGTGCCATAAGTTTCACGGCGACGCTCCGCGCTTCGATGGCCTTGGTCTTATCCGTCGCGACCTCTGGCGACGCATCGAGCAGCGATTGGAAAGATGCAGGCAGGCCTACCGGCTTACGGGACGTAAGAAAACCGGACAGCAGGGAGAGCCGAAGGGCCTCCGGCGCCGCTGCGGCGACCTCGAGTTCAGTCGGCTTGGCCATCGAGCCCCCGAGGTAAGCCAAGACCTCCGCCATGCCCGCGCCGACCTTGGCGTCTGCCGGCATGTCCGCCAAGAGCACCTGCAGGAAAGCCTGTTCACGTCCGCCGATGCCGCTGAGAATGCCGTTACGCATCCACTTGTCCTCCGCGTACGACCAAGCGGCCTGGGCGAGGTACTGGGTTCCTGTCGCGGAGTCATCGTCTCCGGCCCGGATGATCTTGGGGAAGGCCAAGTCAGGCAACGAAGAGAACGAGGCCAGAGCGACCGACGAGCTGTCAGGCTCCTTGGCGGCCCGGACCCGCCAGATGCGGCCCATCGTCTTGCCGGTCTCGAAGTCGGTATGCTTACGCACCTCTTCCGGCAGGTAATCCGGATGCTCGATGACTTTGCGGTACATGTCCGCGACATACATCGCGCCTTCGGGTCCTCGCGCCAGGAAGACCGGACGGAACCAATCATCGCGGGAGGCAAGGAACTCCCGACCCGCGTAAAGCGGCGAGGCGACGAAGGTCGCGCCTTTGGCCACAAGCTGGTCGGCGTGGACGAGATTACCCGTCGGATCGCACGAGAAGATGGCCGAGGCGCATTCAGGCGTGAGCAACGACTTACCCTGCCAGATCTTCACCCCGCAGGCGGCGCTGAAGGAGCCCGCATGGCCGTCGGCGGTCGTGATGTTCGAACTGATCGGGAACAACCGGACGCCGTCATGGCCGCCGTTGATGCCATTGAAGGCATTGCGCTCATTACAGTCCTGCACGGTCTCGCTGAACGCCAGGCGCGGATTCCGCTTCAGCCATTTCGACTGGAACGCGACATGCTGGACCGGCACTCGGTTCATGCAGATGAAGCGATTCCCGAAGACATCGAAGCTCATGCCATACTGGGACTTCCCGTCGACGAGCTCGACCTCGAGGGTCTGCGGGTCGAAACGAATATCCGACGTCATCTTGAGCGGCGGACGCTCCGGATGAGAGGGACACGTGACCGTGCCGCCGCTGAGCCCTGCGGCGAGGTAGATCTTGCCGTCCCAGGGACCGACGGTCGGAGCATTCACCCGCAGCTGCGTGCTACCGGTGGTAGCGAAGCCGGTGAGCAGGACCTTCCGTTCATCAGCCACGCCGTCGCCGTCGTTATCCTTCAGAAAGAGCACATCCGGCGCGCAAGTGACGATGAGCCCTCCGCCCCAAGGCAGCACGCCGTTGGGGAAGGTCAGCCCATCCGCAAAGACGGTCCGCTTGTCCATGCGTCCGTCTCCGTCGGTATCCTCGAGCAAGGCGATGACGCCCGCGGGCTTCTCCCCTTCCTTCGGTCCGATCGGGTAGCCGCGGTTCTCAGCCACGAAGAGTCGTCCTTTGGTATCAAAGGCGATGGCGCACGGCGAGACCACCAACGGCTCGGCGGCGACGAGTTCGACGCGCAGCCCCGGGACGACTTCGAACGCCTTCTGGGCGTCCGCTGGTGAGAGCGGACTCGGCAGCGGCGCCGCGACGAGCGCACCTGCGAAGAGGATGGCGGCGCCGCGGATCATTTCAGCTGCGGAGGTTGGTCGCCGTAAGCCCACGGCTTACCGGCGGGACCATTCGGACGCTCCGGCAGCTTAGCCGGCTTCATCTTGGCGGCGAGCTCGAGTCCGACGTTCATGAACTGCGTGCCCGCGGTGATCTCGAGATTACTGTAACTCGTCAGGCGCGTCTCGTAGCCGCCGCCGTTCGGACCAAAGGCCTCCTCGTCCGGGACGTAACCGACGCATCCATTCGCGAGCTCGACCGGGAAGGTCATCGGGAAACCGCTGCGCTTCTTGAGCTGCAGTCCATAGGACACAAAATACTCCGCCGGATTGGAAAGGCAGACCACCGGACCGACCTGGATGGCCTGCACCTCGACCTCGACATCGCGCTTCTTGGCGATCAAGGCGTCGAGCAGAAGCGTCTCCTTGGCCCAGACCCAATCCTTATGGGCGACCGGGCCCTTGATGCGCTCCCGAGCTTCGGCGACGCGCTCGGGGGCGGGCAGTCGACGGGGAATCTCCCAGACCTTATGGTCGGCGGCGAGGGGCACCTCGGCGGTCCGGGTCTGCGACATGCTCAGCAGGACTTTCAGGGCTTCGGCGCCCACGCGGCCGCCGACGAACTGCGACCAGTCGTCGGAAGCCGGATTGGCCTTGGGGTCGAGGTTGTTGACCTGGGTCACGTCGCCACAGGCACCCTGCAGGAAGACGACCTTGGTGTCGGCGCCGTAATAACCCCGGATGACCTTCTCGGTGTAATAGATCCAGTTCGCGCCGATGCCGTCGGAGTTCGTGGTGGCGTGGCAGGAGAAGTTCACGATACAGCCGGTCAGCTTGCCGTCGGCGCCCCAGACGCCGATCACGCCGACCTCATCGTCGATCGGGTTGGCGAACGCGACCACGTCGGGATTGTTCTTACCCGGATGCGAGAAGGTCAGGCCATTCTTCATGCGGAGGCGGCGATTGAACGCCACCTGGCTCTCATGGCCGACGCCGTAACCGACCTTCACCGCGGCCTTGGACTGATCGGCGGCGACGATGGCCTCGACCGTGGCGGCGATGGCCTTCTTCAGATAGCCGGCATCGGCGCAGGAGGACTTCTGGTAAGCCAATTCCTGGATCTCGGCGGAAGCGTGGTCGAACTCACCCGGTAGGATCATCCCGATCGGACCGGAGGAATGAGAATGCGAGGCGCCGATCATCACGTCGGCGATGCCCGTCGCGGCCTTCACCAAGGCGCGGATCTCCTGCACCGTCTCGCGCCGGATCAACAAGGCATCGATACCCACCAGCGCCACGCGCTTCTGGCCGTCATCGAAGACGCTCGCGCGTACCTTGCACGGGTCGTGGATCTTCTTCGAGTAGACCTTCCCGTAATTACCCGGGACTTCCATGCCGAGTTCCGGCGTTATGTCTCGTTCCGCGAAGCCCACGCGGACGCCGGGTTTGGACGGCGGAGCGGCGAAGAGCGTGACGCAGGCCAGGACCAGCATGGCGTGGCGGAAACCGAGTCGGGGAGAACTCATAGGGGTATGAGCACATATGTCGGGGGAAGGTTCCCGGGACAAGCCCGCGAGTATGGGGTCAGACCGCTTCTGAAGGATATCAGTCAGAAGCGGTCTGACCCCATACTGTATCTTTGCGTCGATGGGCAGGGTCGGGACCGCGTCACGACATAGGGGCATCGAGGTAGGGACAGCACCACGTGCTGTCCTCAAGGTAGGGCTGACCGGCTCTGGTCAGCCGTGGTTGAGGGGCCGCTCAACCCTACCCGAAGCAGCCCTAGGGCAGCACGCGGTGCTGCCCCTACCTCAAGGCACTCACTCGTGAAACCTAATCCTCGGCTTGGGGCCGTCTTTGGCCTTCGGGAGGTTGGCGGGGTCGGAAAGCGAGGCGCCGGACTGCAGCTCGGCCTTCCCTTTCCACTCCCGTTCGAAGCCGGTGCTGGCGAGGCGCACGGCATCGCGGCCGAGCTTATGGTTCAACGCATCGACGGCCTTCATGAGGCGGTCCTTGTTCGGATCGATCTCCCCGCCCATGCCGGGCAAGGAAGGCTGCACGACGTCGGCGGGCGTCAGGCCCTGCAGCATCACGCCGGCTCGCTTATACATGTAGCCGTCGCGACGGACGCGGGCGAGCGCGCGGGCCGCCGCGCTGCAGATCGCGCGGGCATCGTCGGTCGGCGGATCGAGCGGCTCAAGTTCGTCGCCCCGATACTGCTCTTGGTCAATGCGATGCTGGTTGGTGCGGATGAAGACGACAATCGAGGAAGCCAGCATACCGTCTTCGCGCAGTTTCTCCGCGGCACGAGCGGCGTGCGCGGCGATGGCCTCGGCGAGTTCGAACGCGTCGGTGATCGGCCGGCCGAAGGAACGCGAGACGAGCACGCTCTTGCGCGGACCGGCGTCCTCGACGATGTCGTGGCAGGAGATACCGCGCAGCTCGAGGGCGAGACGTTCGCCGACCACGCCGGCGATGCGGCGGATGAAACCCGGATCGGCTTCCGCGAGGTCGATGGCCGAGAGGATGCCGTGCGAGCGCAGGCGCGCGGCCAGGCCCGGGCCGACGCCCCAGACGTCCTCGGCTTCGACGCCGCGCAGGAAAGCCGTGCGGCCTTCGACCGAGGCCGGGACGACGATCACGCCGCCACTGGCCTTATCGGCCTTGGCGCGCTCGTTCGCCAGTTTGCACAGCACCTTCGTCGGGGCCATCCCCAGCGAAATCGGGATGCCCGTGCGCTTCAGCACGTCGGCCCGGATGCGCAGCCCGAGGGCCTTAGCATCCGCATCGGGCATGTCCGGGAAGCCGAGGAAAGCTTCGTCGACCGAATAAATCTCTAGGTCGCGCGCCTGCTCTCCGAGGGCGGCCATGACGCGCTCCGAGAAATCGCCGTAGACCGAGAAGTTGGACGAGAAAATGCGGACGCCGTGGGCTTCGCAGGTGCGGCGCACCTCGAAATACGGCGCGCCCATCGGGATGCCCAACGCCTTCGCTTCCGACGAACGCGCGACCACGCAGCCGTCGTTATTCGACAACACCACGATCGGTACGCCGATCAACGACGGATCCAACGCGCGCTCGCAGGAGGCGTAGAAGTTATTGCAGTCGGCGAGGGCGCGGAGCATGGCGTCAGCAGCGTCGCACGACGGCGACCACTGTTCCCCAGATACGGCATTCGGGCGTGAAAGGCAATGACCAGCCCGGCCAGCGCGGGCTGTCGGCCCGCAGACTCCAGGCGCCGGCGTGGTCACGCTCCAGATGCTTCACCGTGAATTCGCCACCGACCTCCGCGACCACGATGGTACCCGCGCGCGGCGATGGGGCCTTGTCGACGACGATGAGGTCGCCGGGGAGGATGCCGGCGCCCGACATCGAATCGCCGTCGACCCGAAGGAAGAAGGTCGAGATCGGGTTGCGGATGAGATGCTCGTTGAGGTCGAGGCGACGCTCCATGTGGTCGTCGGCCGGCGACGGGAACCCCGCGACCGCGCGCGTGCCGAGCAACGGCAGGGCCAACGGCCGCCGGGCCTCGAAACCCTGCAAAGTGCGCATATCCAACATAAGTGAACTAATGTTCACTTATCAGGGAAAGGCTTCAAGGAGAAAGCATCAGGCAAGGTAGGGCTGACCACCCTTGGTCAGCCGCGGTTGAGCGAGGGCGCTCAACCCTACCCACTACAAAGCTGCATAACTCAAAGGGAAACCGGAGACCGGATGACTGGCTGGGGCACTGATCTGTCATCGATTCAGTCATCAACGCAGCCATCGATTCAGCCCTCTTTAGTGACCCAACAAAAAGGCCCGGGTCTTGCGACACGGGCCTTCGGGACGAACCGGGCCCTCGGCTTACGAGGCGGTCAGGGCGGTGACTTCGGCGCGGACCTTCTCGGCCAGCGCGGTCGAGAGGTAACGCTCGGACGGCGAGCACGCGATCGTGACGATGCGCTTGCCGGCGAACTCCGGACGCTTGGCCAGCTGGAGGGCGGCCCAGATGTTGGCGCCCGAGGAGATGCCGACGGCGAGGCCCTCGCGGACGGAGACTTCCTGCGCGGTGGCGAAGGCGTCTTCGTTGGAGACCTGGATGACTTCGTCGATCAGGGAGATGTCGCAGTTCTTCGGGACGAAGCCGGCGCCGATGCCCTGGATCTTATGAGGAGCCGGCTGGACCGGCTGGCCGGACATCGTCTGGGTGATGACGGGAGAAGAGACGGGCTCGACGGCGAAAGCGCGGAACTTGGGGTTCTTGCCCTTGATCACGGAAGCGACGCCGGTGATCGTGCCGCCCGTGCCGACGCCGGCGACGATGGCGTCGACCTTGCCTTCGGTGTCTTCCCAGATCTCGACGGCGGTGGTGCGACGATGCACCTCAGGGTTGGCCGGGTTGTCGAACTGCATCGGCATGAAAGCATTCGCGCCGATTTCATCGCGGAGCTGCGTCGCACGCTCGATGGCGCCGCGCATGCCCTTCGCACCGGGGGTGAGGACGATCTCGGCGCCGAGGAGGCGGAGCAGCACGCGGCGCTCGATGGACATGGTCTCCGGCATCGTGAGGATGCAGCGGTAACCGCGGGCGGCGGCGACGAAGGCGAGGGCGATGCCGGTGTTACCGGAGGTCGGCTCGACGATGGTGCCACCCGGCTTCAGGCGGCCGTCACGCTCGGCGGCGTCGACCATCGCGCGGCCGATGCGGTCCTTGA
>CANKZO010000091.1 GCA_947488485.1 Opitutia bacterium
CGGTTTCGGTCTCGGCGCCCTGGCCCTCGCGGCCGCCGCCCTCCGCCGCCGCCGTCAGACGAAGAAGGCCTGAACGGTCCGTTGAGACAAAAGGGAAGGGCGGCTCCGGCCGCCCTTTTTTGTGCCTAGGGTGAAGGTAGGGTCGGGACCGCGTCACGACATAGCTGCATCAGGTAGGGTTGAGCGCCCTCGCTCAACCGTGGCTCACCGGGGGCGGTCAGCCCTACCAGCCGCAGATGGCAGGTGGCGGGACTATTCCGTGCAGTCCTACACGCAGTCCTCCACGCAGTCCTCAATGCAGCACAACTATGTCGTGACGCGATCCCGACCCTACCCAGCGCGGCGGAGCCGCGAGGTGGAAGCGGTTAGCGGTTGGCGGTTGGGAACACAGCCTAGGCAAATGCAAACTAGGGCAGCCCGCGGTGCTGCCCCTACCCCAAGGCATGCACTCCCCCGATACTCGATACTCAATACTCCATACTCTCAGCCTTGAGTCTCCGCTCCCTCTCCCCCACAAAACTTCCATGCGCTCACCCCTGTCGCTCGCCCTATCCCTGCTCCTGCTCGGCGTCGCCACGTGCGTGCACGCCGCCCGTGACGTGACTTTCTACCTGATTTCCGACGTCCATGTCGGCATGGACTATCGGAAGACGACGCCGCCGTTCGGCTCCGACGCCTTCAACTCCCACGTCGCGCAGACCCTCGAAGTGCTCGGCAAAGTCCCCGGCACGGAATGGCCGGCGAGCGGCCCCGTCGCCGAGGCGATGAAAGGGAAGGGCCCCGTCCCTCGTCCCGCCGGCATGATCGTCGCGGGCGACCTCACCGAGGTCGGCAACGCGAAGCAGTGGCAGGATTTCGATCGTCTCCTGCCGTGGCAGGGTTCGACCCCGGGCAAGTATCCCACCTACGCCCTCGCAGGGAATCACGACGGCGGTAGCGCCGGTCCGGTGCGCCAAGGCCTCCGCGAACGCAACCGCGGCATGCTCGCCGCCGGCCTCGTCGCGACCCTCTCCGACGACGCGCTCCACTCCGCCTGGACCTGGCAGGGCGTGCACTTCATCAACGTCAACCTCTACCCCGGCGACGGCGTGAAGGCCGGCGCGAAGGAGACCTCGATGTGGAATCCGGAGAGCAGCCTCTCGTTCCTCAAGGCCCGCCTGGCCAAGATCGGCGCGACCGAGCCGGTCGTGATCGCGATGCACCTCGACTTCAGCGCCCGCAGCACCTGGTGGGATCAGCCCAAGCGAAAGGCCTTCTACGAGGCCATCAAGGGCCACAACATCATCGCGCTCCTGCACGGCCATACGCACGACATCACCCGCCTGAAATTCCCCGAGGACAAGGACTACGCCGATTTCGGCGGCACGGGCCCGCGCTTCGATTGCTTCTCCGCCGGCGCGTTCAAGCCCGACGCCAAGGAAGGCCAGCCGTTCCCCGGTCCGCGTTATCCTTGCGAGTGCTATGTGTTCCGCATCGTCGACGACGTCCTCGTCGCCGCCCACTATACCGCCGAACCCGGCGGCTGGAATACCAGCAAGCACGCCCCGCAGCTGACGTTTGTGAAGGATATCAAGGTGAAGTAGCGGTAAGCGGTTAGCGGTTGGGCGAGATACACAAAGAGTATCGAGTATTGAGTATGGAGTATCGGGGGAGTGCTTGCCTTGGGTAGGGTTGAGCGCCCTCGCTCAACCGCACGGCCGCCGCAGGGCGGCCGAGGGTAGGGGCGTGGCTTAGCCGCGCCCTCCGTCGAAGAGGGCACGATGAATCGTGCCCCTACCTTGGTTCGCCCTGCGGCGAACGGCTGACCGTGGGCGGTCAGTCCTACCATTTCGGGTGGCAGGTGGCAGGTGGCGGGACATTTCCATTCAGCCCTCAATTCAGCCCTTACCCGAGGCAGCTAGGTCAGCACGCAGTGCTGCCCCTACCTCAAGACAGCGTCTTGAAATAACGAAAAACGACGAACCAAGAACTAAGAACAGCCCAGCGCAGTCGCTATGTCGTGACGCGGTCCCGACCCTACCCGCGGCAAACTAGGACAGCACGCAGTGCCGACCCTACCTCAAGACAAGCACTCCCCCGATACTCCATACTCAATACTCTATACTCTCAGTATGCCCCTACCCCTACCCCTATTCTACTTCACCTTCGCTCGTCGCCACACCTGCTTATCCGGGGTGACGAGGATGACGTCGAGGTTCTCGCGCTCGGCGATGAGCTTGGCCTGTTCGAAGCCGACGGACATGAGCGCGGTCGACCAACCGTCGGCCAGCGCGCAGGAAGGGTCGAAGACCGCGGCGAGCTCGAGCGTCGGCCCGACGGGTTCGCCGGTCTTCGGCGAGATGATGTGGGAGACGGGCTTGCCGGCCGCCGCCTTGCGGGCGCGGTAGAGGCCCGAGACGCTGAACGCGCGGTCGGTGAGCACGACGGTCTCCATCGTCATCCGGGGCTGGAACGGATCCTCGAGCCCGACGCGCCAGGTGCCGGCCGCGAGGACTTCGCCGCCGACTTCGATCAGGAATTCCGCGAGGCCTTCGCGACGCAGGATCTGCGCGGCGCGGTCCGCCGCGTAACCTTGCAGCAGCGAGCCGAGGTCGAGGCTCAGCTTCTCGTGCTGCTTCGCGAGCGTGAGGTTGGCCTTGTCCAAGGTGAGCTTCTGCCAGCCGACCTTCTTCAGGGCCGCACGCAGTTGCTCCGGCGTGGGCGTCGGGCGCTGGCCATCGGGTCCATAACCCCAGAGCGACGTCAGCGGGGCGACGGTGAGATCATAACCGCCATCGGTGGCGCGGCTGAGGCGCAGGCCGAGCTCGGTCAGCTCGGCGAGTTCGGGCGTGATGCCGAAGGGCTGGGTGGATTCGAGCTGGTTGAAGTCCGTGGTCGCCGACGAAGCGCGCCAATGCGAGAGCGAGAACTCCACGCGGTTCATCTCCGCCTCGAGTTCGCGCTTGAGCAGCTCGGCGTCGACCTGATCGCCGCGTACCTTGATCGTCCAGGTCGTGCCGAAGGCGGCGCCATGAATTTCAGTGATCGCTTGGCGCGCGGAGGCGTCGGCCAGTTCGGCGGCCGCGGCGTCACCTCGCGGGAAGAAGGCGATCACGGCGCCGACGGCGAGTACCAGGGCGGCGAGGGTGTCGCGACGCGCCCAGCGTTCGTCGGCATTGCTCGTGCGCACATACTTCAGAAGGGCGCCCGTGGGGCATCCATACTTGCAATAGGCCTGCGGGACGAAGACCGAGGCCACCAGGCCGGCGATGGCCAGACCGAGGGGGACAGCGACGGCCGTGCCGAGCACCCAGGCGTCGAAGGGCTCGGCTTCACCCAAGGACCAACGGGGCCAGGCCAAGGCCGCCAAGAAGGCCCCAGCGAGGGCCAAGGCGGGCAGTTTCCCCAGCCACCCATGCCAGCGGGCGGGGACGGCCAGATGGAGGCGCTTAAAGCCTCCCAGAAGCTCCTGGGCGGCCCCGTGGGGGCAGATCTGGTGGCAGTAGGCCTGTCGGCGGGTGGCCCAGGGGATCAGAAGCGCGACGGCTGCCAGTGCGAGCAGGGCGGGGGCGGTCGCCCAAGGCAGGCCATGGCGGGCCCACCCGGCGAAAAGCGAGAGCGACAGCAGCTGCCCGAGCCACAGGCCGAGGCCGCCGACGAGGAGCACCTGCCAAGTCCGGCGGATCCACGGGCGCGCGTGGAGTGACGTGAAGGTCATCAGCAACGACCCGAGCACGAAGCAGCCGAGGGCGATGGCTTTCCAGCGATGCTGCTCCGCCTCGCGTTCGCGACGACCGCCGTGCTGATCGTCCGCGAAACGCGTCTGCAATCCCTTCGCGATCGCGTAACTCGTGAGCGTCGCGCCCGCCACGGTATCTAACTCGGCCTTGCGGAAATCGAACTCCGCCCATTGGCGCGCGTTCCATTGCGTGAGCTTCGAAAGGTAGGTGCGGCCCTGCGGGTCGGGCTCTTCATCCTGGATACGGCTGACGTAATCGGAGGTGTCGTAAGTCGAACGGAGCACGACCTTGCGCAGGCGCAGCGCGTCGGGCTCGATCGCGATGAGCGTCTCGCTCGGGCCGGCGTAGCCGAGCACTTCGTCGGCCGAGGGCGACGAGCGCACGACGTAGCCGAGATGCGCGCGGTTGGCGCCGCGCACGAGATTCCAGCCGAGGCGCGGGACGTTGGGTTCGAAGCTGGTCGCGTCCGGGAAGCCGGACGTCTGGATCTCCTTCAGCGTGAGCGGGAGCGGAAAGCGCAGGGAGACGTAGTTTCCCGAGAGCCGCTGCTGGATCGATTCCGCGATCGCGTAGGCCGTGAGCGTCGAGCCGGCGTAGCCGTCGAGCTTCGGGGCGGGCTGCGCCGACGGCCGCCAGGATTTGAAGGAGTCATCGAACGCGGTCGAGCGACGCAGGCGGTCGACGTGTTCCGGCGTGTCCTGACTGGAGAGGATGCGGGTGCCGACGATCTGGTCGCGGAGGTCGAGCGCCACGAGCACGTTGCTCGGGCCGGCGTAGCCGAGGATCGCGTCGGCGTCCGGTGAAGTCGTCAGCAGCCGCCCGAGACGGTTGCCGGACTGATCCTCGACGAGGAGCGTCTGACTGGGGCCGGACTTCAGCCGCCGCGCCTCCGGGAAGAAGGCCTTGGCGTCGGCCAGGCCCAAGCGCGACAACGCCGACTCCGTGACCGGGGTCGTGCGTTGCAGCAGCAGGGCGGCGAGCAGCAACGCCCCGAGACGCCAGCCTCTGACCAGCCAGGCGCTGAGGCGGGGCGGAACCATCACTTACTCGGCGAGGACGAGCTGGAAGGCGTCGGCGTGCACGTTGCCCTTGGCGCCTTCGGTGGAGAGGACGAGGGTGTGGGTGCCGGCCGCGAAGGTGAACTTACCGAGGACGGTGGGCTTCTCGATCACGCCGGTCTTCTGGTTGAGGCGGAGCGCGACGGGCTTCTCGCCGGCGCGGTTGATCGTCAGCAGGGCGTTGCCCGAGCGGTTCTCGTGGGCTTCCCAGTAGCCGCGGAGCTCATACTTGCCGCCTTCCTTCACTTCGAAGGTGTAGGTCGCCCGATTGCCGGCGCCGGCGGCGTAGTGGTAGCCCGCGGCGAGGTGGGGGATGCCCTGGCCTTGGGTCCACTTGCCTTCGAATTTCGCCTGGGCGTCGTCGACGACGATACCGCCGAGCTTGGCGAGTTCCTTGAGGTCGTCGGCGGAGAGCTTGGTGGGCGTACCCTTGGTGAGGTCCAGGGCGGCTCGGTGCGTGGGCAGTTCCTTGTAGTCGGCGATCGACGTGTCGAGGAAGAGCTCGGAGCGCAGGTCGCTGCGGCGCATGCGGCCGGGCTGTTCCATGAGCTTGATGAGGTCGGGGAGGTGCTTCGCGTAGACGCCGCGCGGATCGGTGTTCTCGCGGACGGCGAGGTAGGCGGCCTTGCCGACGACTTCGCCCATCATACCGATGGTGCGCATGACGCGCACGGTGCCGAGGGCCTCGTGGGTGACGGAGATGTGGCGGCCGGCGAAGAAGAGGTTGTTAATGTTCTTGGAGTAGAACAGGCGGTAGGGCAGGGGGTAGCCGTTGCGACGGTCGACGGCGGCGATGTGCTTGCCGCTGGCGTCGACGTAGCCGAAGGCCGCGCGCGAGATGAACGGATTCTCCGGGAACTTCTTGGCATATTCTTCGCGGGCGTAGTGGAGGTCGATGTCCCAGGTCGTGGGCACGCAGCCGTCCGGGAACTCGGTGCGCTGGACGATGTTGTCCTTGTTCAGGATGATATCGCCGTCGAAGAGGCGCGACTCACGCGGGCCGCCGACGTGCGAGGCCCACTTGAGCTCGGAGAGGGCGTACTTGTCCTTCTGCGGGCCGTTTTTGAGGGCGGAGAAGGCGCCGTACATCGCGCGGAAATTCCAGTCGCGGATATACTCGAGGTCCTTGATCGGATCTTGGTCGAAGCCGGATTCCCAGAACCACTCGGCCTTCATGAAGGGCTTGTCGTCGATCTTGGCCTTGGATTTCTGGAGGAGCGGGAAGTCGCCCATCTCGAGAGGCAACGCCCACGGGGTGGCGGGCCAGGTCGGGGCTTGGTCTACGTCCTGGTAGAACCACATGTTGGACATGCCCATGCGCTTGTTGGGCTCGGTGCGATAGGTCGCGCCGGCGTAGGCGCCTACCCAGCCGTGGCCGGTGGTGTCGGCCACGAACTTGGCACGGAAGATCTTCTCGCGGCCGGTCTTGACGTCGATGGCCTTCACGGCGGCGATGCGGTTGCCGTCCATCACGACGCCGGTGGCGAAGTGGCCGAGGAAGAGACTGACGTTCTTCTCCTTGCGGATGACCTGTTCCTTGAGCTCGTCGCCGAAGCTGTCGACGCGGCCCGGGCTGTCGGGGGAGCGGTCGCCGATCTCCTCGATCATCTCGCCGAGGTGCGGGTATTTGCCGCGGGTGGTGCCGCCCATCGCCCAGACGCCGACTTCGGAGCTACCGTTGCCGCCGAGGACGAAACGGTCCTGGATGAACGCGACCTTGAGGGACTGACGGGAAGCGGAGAGCGCGGCGCCGAGGCCGCCGTAACCGCCGCCGACGACGACGAGGTCGAACTCGCCTTGGTCTTCGGCGCCCTTGGGGCTGTTCCACTGCGAACGGGCCGCGACGAGCGCGTCGCCTTCGGGCGGGGTGAACGAGGCGTCCTTGCTGAAGAGGATGGCGTCAGCGCGACCGGCGAAACCGGTGAGGTCATGCAGGGCGATCTTCACGTCGCCGGCGGGCAGGGTGACCTTGCCGCCTGCCTGCCAATGCCACTCGGCGCCCTTGGTGCCGAACTCGGCGGCGACGGGCTGGCCGTTGACGATCAGCTGGAAGCGGCCGGGGGTGCCGGGGGCGTTCCAGTGGGCGACCCAATCCTTGGTGCGCACCCAGACGCGGTATTCGCCCGCGGAGGGGATGCGGACGCTGCCGGTGGCGTCGGCGACGGGCTTGCCGAGGCCGTGGGCCAGGAGGTAGGGCGAGCCGACGATATTGGTGAAAGCCGTGTCGAGCTTCCAGCCGCCGTGGGCGGACAGGGATTCGGCTTCGACGAAGACGGTATCAGCGGACTGGGCACGGCCGGTGACGGCAGCCAACAGAGACAATCCGAGGAGGGAAAGCACGCGGGGAGACATGGGGTTATTAGATGGCAAGGGGGCAGGAGAGTTCCAGACAGAATTGGGGAGGGGGGGAAGAAGGGGTAGGGGTAGGGGTGGGGGTGGGAATGCTGTTCTTAGTTCTTGGTGCGTCGTTTTTCGTTATTTCAGGACACTGCCTTGAGGTAGGGTCAGCACTGCGTGCTGACCTAGCTGCCTCGGTTGACCACGGAGGGCTGCGTTGAGGACTGAATTGAGGGCTGAATGGATCAGGCCTGCCACCCGCCACCCGGGGCCGCCACCTGCCACCCGAACCGGGAAGATGGCTGCATCGATGACAGATGACAGATGGCAGATTTCCTGAACCTGCGCCTGAACCTGAACCCCCGAACCAGACACCAGACGGCCGAGACCTGAGACCCGAAAGAAATGCCCCCAGCCAATCATCCGGTTTCCGGTCTCTCTCGGAGTGGCTGTCTTGGGTAGGGCTGACCGCCCCCGGTCAGCCGTGCATCGAGGGTGGGACGTGATCACTATCGCGTCCTCCCCTTGGGGCCGAGGTGTGATTAGGACAGCACGTGGTGCTGTCCCTACCTTAAACCACGGTTGAGCGAGGGCGCTCAACCCTACCCGATGTCTGAGTCTGCCCTCGATTCGGTGCGCAACTCGGTCTTTTATTCGATCCTGCCCATGATCCTCCGTCTGATTGCTTTGCTTTGCGTCGCTACTTCCGTCGCCGCTGAAATCCCGACCGCTGGTCTGATGGTCGACTTAGATCCCGCCAAGAACATCACGCTCGATGCGCAGGGTCGTGTGACCGCGTGGAAGAGCCAGGCTGGTCCCGCCGAGGCGCGTGACTTCGTCGGGCAACCGAAGGGGCGCACCGAGCCGACCTCGGGTCTGCCGTCGGTCGTGAAGGAACCTCGGACGGCGCTCTCGTTCCGTCAGCAGGAATTGGTCTGCCATGATGAAGCGGCCTTCGACGGACTCATCCGCGGCTCAGGCTGCACCTGGGTTGCGGTGATCAAGGTCTACCCGCAGCGCGTCGGGCTGAAGGACGTAAATTCTTTCTTCGGTAATCTCCGTAACGGTCAGAAATACGAAGGCCTCTGGGGCTGCCTCGACGACGATAACACCGTCTGGTGGGGTGCGCGTAATGGGATCACCTTCGGCCGCTTCGACGTCAATAATCCCAAGCTCGTCGGCCCGAAACTCGAAGAAGGACGTTTCCATTTCCTCGCCGGACGCCTGGGTGCCGGACAGGCCGAAGCGAAACTCGAATTCTTCGTCAACGACCTGAAGCCCTGCGCCACGGCGCAGTTTCCCATCAACCCTAAGGCCGATGCCTCGAAACTCGCGATCGGCCAGGAGCGCGACGCGATCCAGCATCCCGGCA
>CANKZO010000092.1 GCA_947488485.1 Opitutia bacterium
TCGCCGTAAGGCTGCAGCAGGTCGAGGTCGTCGAGCAGCTGATCGGTGACGTCGGCCGGTCGGATCCAGTGCGCGATGTCGATGTCGCGTCCGTCCGCCTGCACGGCACCCGCCAGGCGCTGGGCCTGGATGGCTTCGTTGAAGCGGGAGCGGAAGGCTTCGACCGAGGAGACGTCCAACGAGACGCCGACGGCCATGGGATGTCCGCCGTAGGTCTTAAGCAGGTCGGCACAGGCGCCGAGGGCTTCGACGAGATTGGTGCCGGGCACGCTACGGCCGGAGCCCTTGGCGCTCTCCCCTTCCTTGCCGAGGACGATGACCGGACGGTCCAGCGCGCGGCAGATCTTGCCCGCGGCGATGCCGACGACTCCCGGGTGCCAATCACCATGGACGACGTAACCGGCGAGGTCGCCCATCGCCTTGGCCTGGGCCATGGCTTCTTCGGTGACCTTCTTGTCGATTTCTTGGCGCTCGCGGTTGATGGCGTCGAGCTGCGCGGCATCGCGCAGGCAGTCATCCGGATCATCCGAAAGCAACAGGCGTAACGGCAACGAAGCATCCGCCAGACGGCCGCTCGCGTTGATGCGGGGACCGATACGGTAAGAGACGTCGACTGAAGACAGCACGCCGCCCGGCTCCATGCCGCTGACCGCGATGAGGGCGCGCAGGCCCTGCCGACGGGCTTCGCCGAGGGCCTTGAGGCCATGGGCCGCGAGGATGCGGTTCTCCGTGCGCAGCGGGACCAGGTCGGCGATGGTACCGAGGGCGGCCAGATCGAGATAGTCCTTCACCGCGATCGAAGTACCGCGTTCGTCGCCGGCGAGACGCAGGACCTTCAGCACGCCGTGGACCAGTTTGAAGACCAGTCCGGCGGTACACAGCGTCTGCCACGGGGCGTCCGCGGCGTCGTTGACGCGCGGGTTGACGAGGATGCAAGTGACGCGGGATTCCTTGGCCACGTGGTGGTCGACCACGATCACGTCGACGCCTTCGGCCCGGAGTCGTTCGACCTCAGGCTTGGAATTGGTACCGCAGTCGAGCGCGACGAAGAGCTGCGGTTTCGCCTCGGCGAGCACGCGTTCGAGCGCGGCCATCGACAGGCCGTAGCCCTCTTCCAGGCGACGCGGGACGAAATACTCCGGCTGGGCGCCGAGTCGGCGGAGGAAGTGGACGAGCATCGCGGTGCTCGAGACCCCGTCGACGTCGTAGTCGCCGAGGATGGCGATACGCTCGCCCTTGGCGGCGGCGGCGACGAGACGCTCGGCGGCTTCGCGCAGGCCGCCGACCGCGAACGGATCGGAGACGTGGGCGAGCTGCGGGCGGAGATGACGCTCCGCCTCGGCCTCGTCCGGGAAGGAACGGGCGAGGACGGCGGCCAGGGGTTCGCTAACCCCCAGCGAAGCCGCGATGCGACGGGCAAGCCCGGCGTCCGCGGCCCGGTGAGACCAGGCGGCCATAGGAGCGGGGCGCCTTAGGCGTCCTTGTCGGAGCCCGCCTCCCAGGAGTAGGTGCGCGGGAGTTCCGCGGCGTCTACGCCCTTACGATCGCCCTTGTGCCACCAGTAGAAGACGGGGCTCGCGATGAAGATCGAGGAGAAGGTTCCGGTCAGCACGCCGTAGATGAAGATCTCGCCGTAGAGACGGACGTCGCCGGCGCCGAAGGCCCAGAGGGCGACGGCGCAGAGGAAGACCGTGGCCGCGGTGAGCGTCGTACGGGAAAGCGTGCGGTTGATGGCGAAGTGGATCACGTCGCGGAGCTCGCGGCCGGGATTGGCCTGGAGTTCCTCGCGGATACGGTCGAAGACGACGATGGTGTCGTTGATGGAGTAGCCGATGATCAGCAGGATCGCCGCGATGAGGGTCGCGTTGAACTGGCCGCCGAAGGCGACGAAGAGCGCGATCGTCAGCAGCACGTCGTGCAGCGTGGCGACCATGGCGGCGACGCCGAAGCCGGTCTCGAAGCGCAGGGAGACGTAGAGGCCGATGCCGAGGAGCGCCAGGATGACGGACCAGACGGCGTTGGAGCGCAGCTCCGAGCTGACGGAACCGCCGATGGCTTCCTTGGAGAGCATCAGCTTGTCGACCGAAGCGGCGCGGTCCTTGAGGATCTCCGGGGTCTTCGCCTTGATGGCGCCGACGATGGCCGCGACGTTGGCGAACTCGCCCTTGGACTTGTCCTTGGTGAGTTCGGTCTCGATGCGGAGGGTCGGTTCGCCGCCGCCGACCGGAGTCTGGACGGTGACGGTGGTGTCCGCGAGGCCGATGGAAGCGGCGAGCTTGGCGATATCGCCGGTATTGACGGCGGCGCCGGGAGCCAGCGCGACGAGGGTCGATTCACCGCCGCGGAAGTCCTTACCGAAGGCTTCCTTGCCCTTGATGGCGAGCTGGGTGAGGCCGAGACCGATGATCAACCAGGAGGCGATGAAAGCGACCCGGGCGAACTTGAGGAACGGGATGTCGAGCGTCGGTCGGAAGACCGGCAGACCGAAGACGCGCGTCATCACGCCACGGGACAAGGCGAGCTCCTGCAGGCCGCGGCAGGTCACGAGGGACGTGAACACGGTCGTGAAGATACCGATGGTCAGCGTGATACCGAAACCACGGATCGGACCGGAGCCCATGAACACGAGGATCAAGGCCGTGAGGAGGGTCGTGAGGTTGGCGTCGATGATCGTCCAGGTCGCGCGGGCGTAACCTTCGCGGAGGGCGACGGAGCGGTCCTTGCCGAGGGCGGCTTCTTCGCGCACGCGCTCGAAGATGAGGATGTTCGCGTCGACGGCCATGCCGAGGGTGAGCACGAGCGCGGCGACGCCGGGCAGCGTGATGGTCGCGCCGAAGTAGGCCATGGCGCCGAGGATCATCAGCAGGTTGAGGATCATGCCCAGGATGGCGATGAAGCCGCCCCAGACGTAGAACCCGACCATGAAGAAGATGACGAGGCCGACGGCGACCAGCGAGGCCACGACGGACTTGCCCTGGGCGTCCTTGGCGAGCGAGGGACCGACCGAGGTGACGTCCTGGATGATCAGGGGGAACTCGAGCGGGTTGTTGAGCACGTTGGCGAGCTCGACCGCCTCTTCGCGGGAGAACGAACCGGTGATGGTCGCGCCGCCGCCACGGATGGCGTCGCGGACGGTCGGGGCGGACTGCAGCTTGCCGTCGAGGACGATGGCGAGCTGGCCGACGGAGCGGGCGTTGCCTTCGGCGATCTTGGCCGTGAGGTCGCCGAACTTCTTGGAGCCTTCGTCGGTGAACTTCATGTCCACGTAGAAGGAGATGCCGTCGTCGGAGCGACCCGAGGCGGCCTTGATGATCTTACCCGTGGCGTCGGCGGCCTTGCGCACGTAATAGCGCGTGATGCGGACCTCGCCGGTCTTGCTGTCGGTGTCGCGGATGGTCAGCACCTCGTAGGTCGAGATGGCCGAGGCGGCGCCGAGCATCGGATCGACGGGCAAGGAGCGGAGCGAGTGCTCGCGCTCGGTCTCGGCGGGCCGTTCGGTGCGGTGCACCTGGCGGAACTCGAGCTTAGCGGGCTTCTTGAGCGAATCGATGACGTCGGGATTATTGGCGGCATCTTCACCAGGCAGCTGGATCTCGAGCGAGAGATCGCCCACGGGACGGAGCACGGGCTCGGCGACGCCGAACTGATTGACGCGCTGTTCCATGACCTGGAGGGCCTGATTGACCATGTCCGAGCGGGAGACGCTGGACTTGTCGCCGGCGCCCTTCTCGCCGGATTCGGCACCGGTCGGATCGACCTTCAGGGTGAAGGACACCCCGCCCTGCAGGTCGAGGCCGAGCTTGAGGCGGCCCTGGGAGCCGACGAGGAGCTGCTTCAGCACGATGCCGTTACGCTTCGCCTGGTCGGGCTCGCTGACGATCTGGGCTTCGGTGAAGAAGAACGGACGGAGATCGACCGGAGCGGCGCGACCACGGCCTTCGCCGATGTCACGCAGAGCCTGGAAGTAAGAGACCGACTTCTGGTCGGCGGCGACGGCGGCGTCCTTGTGGCGCTTGACGCGTTCAAGGGCTTCGGCGTGGAGCTTGTCGAAGGCCGGCTTCTCCGCGATGACCTGCGTGGGCACGAACTGTTCGAGAGGGGTCGGAGCGATCGGGTGGAACTCGTACCAGGCGACAGCCAGGGCAGCGAGCGAGACCGCGATCTTCCAGAACCAGGTCCTGGACGTCATAGTATCAGGGTAGGCTTAGGGGTGGATGCCTCAGGCCTGGACGACGGCGTCGACGTCCTTGCCCATGATGGCGGACTTGTGGACGACGAGACGGCCGGAATCGAGTTCGAGGGTGATGCGGTCGTCCTTGATGGAGACGACGCGACCGTAGATACCACCGGCGGCGAGCACCTTGTCGCCGACCGACAGCTCAGACTGGAGCTTTTCGAGCTCCTTCTGGCGCTTGCGCTGGGGAGCGATGAGCAGGAAGTACATACCGGCCATCATAAGCCCCATCATAATTAGAGACGGCCACGGGCTTTGCTCAGGCTGAGCCTGTGCTAGTCCCTGATTGATAACAGTTTGGATGATATTCATTGTTCGTATTGTTTGGAAAGGGGTGGGCTGAAGGTCTGGAGATGCGATAATGAGACAAAAAGGCAAGCCCCGGCATCCCCGATTGGCTTTGATTAGCCCCTAGGAGCTGTCACTGTGAATAACTCTCCATGAGCACGTCCGACCCGGAGCCGACCGAAGGCTCCTCCCCCGCCAAGCCGCTGACCATGGCGGCCACCATCGCGGCCCTCGGAATCGTCTTCGGTGATATCGGGACCAGCCCGCTCTACGCCTTCAAGGAATGCCTGCGGGTCAAGGACGCCGACAACAACATCCTCGGGGCCTCTCAGGTCGTCCCGATCCTGTCCCTGATCATCTGGTCGCTGATCTTCGTGGTGATGGTCAAATATGTGCTCCTGGTCATGGAAGCCAACGAGGACGGCGAAGGCGGCATCATGACCCTGGTCTCCCTGGCGTCCTCCAAGGACAAGGAGAAGACCAAACGAAAGCACCGTAGCTTCCTCGTGCTGCTCGGCGTCTTCGGCGCCGCCCTGCTCTACGGCGACGGGGTCATCACCCCCGCGATCTCGGTCGTCTCCGCCCTGGAAGGCGTCAAGGAGGCCAACGAACGCCTGCACGGTCCGCTCACGGCCGGCTTCCTCAAATACTTCATCCCGACCGCCGCCGTGCTCATCCTCGTCGGCATCTTCTGGCTCCAGAAGATCGGCACCGGGCGCGTCGGCATGTATTTCGGACCCATCACGATGGTCTGGTTCGCCGTCATCGGCGGACTCGGCATCCTGTCCCTGGTGCTCAACCACGCGGTCCTCGGGCAGATCCTGTGGGCTTTCAATCCCCTCGAAGGCCTGCACCTACTGATCACCCACCCCGGCCTGGGCATCCTGATCCTCGGCGCGGTCTTCCTTTCGGTCACCGGGGCTGAAGCGCTCTACGCGGACATGGGCCACTTCGGCCAGAAGCCGATCCGCGCCGCCTGGTGCTTCATCGTCTTCCCTGCCCTCATCCTGAACTATCTCGGCCAAGGCGCCTGGGCCCTCGCTCACCCGGGCGAACTCCAGGTGGCGGGCTTCAACCCCTTCTTCAACATGGCGCCCGGCTGGGCCCAGATCCCCCTGGTCGTCATCGCCACCCTCGCGGCCATCATCGCTTCGCAGGCGCTCATCGCGGGCGCGTTCTCGATCACCATGCAGGCGATCCAGCTGAATTACCTGCCGCGCATGCGCATGACCTACACGTCGGACCAGGAATCCGGCCAGGTCTACGTGCCGGTCATCAACTGGCTGCTCATGATCGGCTCGATCTACCTCGTGCTGCATTACGAGACCTCCGAAAACCTCGCCAGCGCCTACGGCATCGCGGTCAGCCTCACGATGCTGGTGACGACGATCCTCTTCGGCCAGTACCTGCGCCATAAGCTGCGCATCCCCTCCGCGGGAGCGTACGCGCTGCTGACCCCGTTCATCCTGCTGGAAATGCTCTTCGTGCTGGGCAACGCGCACAAGGTGCTCCCCAACGGCTGGCTCCCGCTGCTGATCGGCGTCGTGGTCTATTACCTGATGGCGGTCTGGAACAAGGGACGCATCGCCATGAAGCAGAAGTTGAGCGAGGGCGAGGCGGCCGGAGACTTCGAGAACTTCCTGGACAGCGTCGAAGACCGTTTCGTGGCGGGCAAATTCGCCCGCGTGAAGGGCACCGCCGTCTACTTGGCCGGCTCCACCAAATCGGTGCCGATGGCCCTGGCTCACAACCTCAAGCACAACCGCGCCCTCCATGACCACATCATCGTGGTAACGCTCAAGGTCGACGAAAACCGAGCGATCGTGCCGGATTCCGAGCGCGTGAGCTTCCAGACCCGCGGACCGAAGTTCTGCAAGGTCGACAGCCACGAGGAGTTCCCCTCCGTGCTCAGCGTGACCGGGCGCTTCGGCTTCCGCGAAAAACAGAACGTCTTCCCGGTGCTCGAGAAGGCCTATCAGGAACTGGGTATCAACCCCAACCCGCTCGAGACCACCTACTTCCTGAGCCGCGAGACGATCGTACGTGCGACGACGGGCTTTTCGCTCAACGCCGTCCAGGAAAAGCTCTTCGAAGTGCTCAACCGCAACTCCTTGTCCGCGACAGCCTACTTCAACCTGCCGCCCGGCCGCGTGGTCGAGCTCGGGATGCAGGTCGAGCTCTGAGCCGTCACTTCGGCGCGGTGACCTTGAAGACGAACGCCTGTTTGCACGGGTGGTTCTCTTCGTCGGCCATCTCGCGCGGCGTCGTGATCACGCAGACGCCACCAAGTTGCTCCCACGGCAGGAAATCCGACCAGCCCAGCAAGGTGACGGTCGAACCGGGCGCCGGGCGGAGCACCCGCGAACGCACCTGCGGTCCGGGCCAGCCGTAACTGATGAGATACGTCGTGCGGCCATCGGCCGAACGCGTGAAGCGGAAAGCGCCCTCCGCCGTCACGGGAGCGGAAAGGACTTCCAGGACCGCCTCCCCGTTCACGTCCAGCCACTCCTCGACGTAGACGAACTGGGCCGTGCTGGCCTCATCCACGGGGTCGAGGTTATGGTAACGACCGGCGATGCTCCGCCCGGCGGCGGCGTCCTCGATCAGTTCGACGACCCGGTCTTCGGCGGTCGGCGGAAGCATGGCGCAACCTCCGACGAGAAGCGCGAAGCCCAAGGCTGCGAGAAGTCGGGCAGCCATGACGCAGCGGCTTACTTGGCCGCCTTGCTCTTGGCGATCAGGTCGTAGAAACGGTCGAACAGCACGTCGGCGTCGTTCGGACCAGGGCCGGCTTCCGGGTGATACTGGACGGAGAAGACAGGCTTATCCTTGAGGCGCAGGCCGGAGACGGTGTCGTCGTTGAGATTGACCTCGGTGACGATGGCGCCGCAGCGCTCCAGGTCTTCGCGCTTGGAGGCGAAGCCGTGGTTCTGGGCGGTGATGGACACGCGGTCCTCTTCGGTGTTCTTGACGGGCTGATTGCCGCCGCGGTGGCCGAACTTCAGCTTATAGGTCGAGGCGCCGATGGCGTGCGTGATGATCTGGTGACCGAGGCAGATGCCGAAGACCGGGTAGGTCTTGATGAGGTCGGCCACGGCTTCGTGGGCATACTTCAGGGCGGCGGGGTCGCCAGGGCCGTTGGACAGGAAGACGCCGTCGGGATTGAAGGCGCGGATCTCGGAGGCCGGGGTGCGGGCCGGGAACACGTGGACGTCGAAGCCGGAAGCGACGAGGCGGCGGAAGATGGAGGTCTTGGCGCCGAAGTCATAGGCCGCGATGCGGAACTTGGTCGCGCGACCCTTCGGCTTGTTGAGATGCGTGCCCGGGACGGTGAAGGCCTCGCAATCGCCGGCCTTGGCGTTGAAGTGATACGGAGCCTTGCAGGTGACGTCCTTGACGAAGTCGGCGCCGACGGTGCCGGTCCAGGCGCGGGCGCGCTTAAGGGCTTCTTCGTCGGTGATGCCTTCGGTCGAGAGGCAGGCCTTCATCACGCCGGCGGAACGCAGCTTCTTGGTCAGGGAGCGGGTGTCGACGCCTTCGATGCCGGGGATGCCATACTTCGCGAGCCAGGTGCTCAGGTCGGTGGTGGCGCGCCAGTTGGAGACGATGGGCGAAAGGTCGCGGACGACGAAACCGGCGACGTGCGGACGAGAGGATTCGAAGTCGTCTTCGTTGACGCCGTAGTTGCCGATCTGCGGGGTCGTCATGGTGACGATCTGGCCGAAGTAGGAGGGGTCGGTGAGGATCTCCTGGTAGCCGGTCATGCTCGTGTTGAACACGACTTCTCCGCAGAGGGTGGCCGAAGCTCCGAACGCCCTGCCCCGAAGAATGGTTCCATCTTCAAGAGCGAGCACGGCAGGTCGGTTCATGAGGTCGTTTTGAATGAGGGTTCCGCCCCCGTGTGAAGCAAAAAAAGTTCCCATCCGAAGATAGTACCGACCACGGGGTCGGACC
>CANKZO010000093.1 GCA_947488485.1 Opitutia bacterium
GAAGATCGCGTAGAAGGTCAGGAAGCCCGTGACGCCCGCCGTGACGGTCGGGTCGAAGCCGAGGAACAGGATCGGGACCGCCGGGGCGATCTTGTCGACGGCCTCGTTGACGGGATGCACGCGCACGCTGGACAGCCAGTCGAGGTCCTCGGAACTATGATGTACCGCATGGAACGGCCACCAGGCGCCGGTGTGGAAGAGCCGGTGAATCCAGTAGCCGAGGAAATCCGCCAAGAGGTAGATCTCGATGGCCTGCAGCCAGACCGGTTGCGCGGCGACCGGGCCGAAGCCATGGTATTGCTGCGCTTTGAGCTCCGGCCCGGTCGTCACGCCTGCGATGACCAAGACGATGAACGGCGCGATGAACAGGACCCTCGAGGCCTGCTTGAAGAAGGCGACGGTGAAGAAATACGCCGTGTCGGTGAGCATGCCGGGCCGGAAGAAGCCCGGCCGGCGGCGCGCCCCCATCACGCGTTCGATGACATAAAAGACCAGGCCCACGAGAAGGAGCCCCTTGAGGTGCTTCTCCGCGTGGGCCAGGAGTTCCATGCCGGTCGCTTACTTCTTCTCGACGATCCACATGTTGCGGAACTCGACGGCGTCGCCGTGCCACTGCAGGCCGAGCGGGAGCTTGTCCGCATGCTTCGCGTAAGGGGGATTCTTCTTATGGCTGCTCGGGCCGATGTATTCGGTGCCGTCCTGGACCTTGACGCCGTTCATGACGACGGTGATGCGGGTCTTGCTGGCGACGGAGCCGTCGGCGTTGAAGCGCGGAGCGGTGAACTCGATGTCGTAGCTGTTCCAGCTGCGGGACGGCAGGCAGGCGTTGAAGGCCGGGGGCTGCTGGCCGTAGATCGCGGCGGTCATGCCGTCGGCGTAGGTCTCGGTCTTGGAGCAATCGAGGACCTGGAGCTCGTAGGTCTTCATGAAGAAGATACCGCTGTTCGAGTTGCCCTGGCTCTTCTTCTTGGGGTCGGTGTCGTAACCGGCGGCGGAGCGCCATTCGACGTGGAGAGTGACATCGCCGAAGGTGCGCTTGGTGCGGATGCCGTTGGTGCGGGCGGTCATCACGCCGTCCTTGATCTCCCAGGTCACCGGGACCTTGAGCTTGGCGCTGGGATTGGCGTCCGGCTCCCATTCGCCGGCGGAGTCGGCACCGCCGACCAGAACGATGGCACCGGCCGGAGCCGGGGCTTCGTTGCACTTCAGCTTCGAAGCGTCGGCCCGGGGCGGCTGCGGGCGAGCCGAGTCATGGACGCGCCACTGGGTGCCGGGGATGAAAGGGGTGTCGGTGTAGCCTTCGGCGGCGACCAGGCCGCTGGCGGCCACGAGGGAGAGCAAGGAAGCGAGACGCATGGGAGGTAGGGGTGGAGACAGGCTGGAGAGACGGAGGTTCAACGGAAAGGGGAAACCTACACAAGGGGTAGGGGTAGGGGTGGGGGCAGGGATAGTCATCAGGTAGGGTTGAGCGCCCTCGCTCAACCGAGCGGCTGACCAAGGGTGGTCAGCCCTACCCTACCCCAGTTTCGGGGCATTTTCCTTCATTCTAGCCCTTTCCCACCCCTACCCCTACCCCTGCCCCTACCCCTATTCCATTGCCCTAGCCTGCCCCATTCTCCAACTTACGGCCCATGTCCGCGCCCAAGGCCCGCTTCACCCTCGAATTCGAAAAGCCCCTCCGGGAGCTCGAGGACAAGATCAACTCCCTCCGCGCCTCCTCCGAGACCGCCGGGATGGACGTCTCCAAGGAGGTCAAGTCCCTCGAGGCCAAGATGGAGCAGACCCGCCGGGAGGTCTACGGCAACCTGAACCCCTGGCAGCGCGTGCAGCTGGCCCGCCACCCCCGCCGCCCCTACTCCCTGGACTACATCGGCATGCTGTTCGATGACTTCCAGGAGCTGCATGGCGACCGCCTGTATATGGATGATGAGTCCACGGTCGGCGGCACGGCGTTCTTCGAAGGTCGCCCGGTCATGGTCATCGGCCAGCAGAAGGGCCGCGACACGAAGGAGAATCTCCGCCGCAATTTCGGCTGCCCGAATCCCGAAGGCTACCGCAAGGCTCTTCGCCTGATGAAGATGGCCCACACCTTCGGCCTGCCGATCATCACCCTCGTCGACACCCCCGGCGCCTTCCCCGGCATCGGTTCCGAAGAGCGCCACGTCGCCGAAGCCATCGCCGTCAATCTCCGCGAGATGAGCCAGTTCGGCGTGCCGATCATCACCTTCGTCATCGGCGAAGGCGGCTCCGGCGGCGCCCTCGGCATCGCCGTCTCGAACAAGGTCTACATCCTCGAGAACGCCTACTACTCCGTCATCTCGCCCGAAGGTTGCGCCGCGATCCTCTTCAAGGACCGCGCCCACGCCCCGAAGGCCGCCGAAGCCCTGCGCCTCGACGCTCCCAATCTCCTCAAGCTCGGCGTCGTCGACGGCGTCGTGAAGGAACCGCTCGGCGGCGCCCAGGAAGACCCGGCCGCCACGGGTTCCGCCATCCGCAAGACCCTGCGCGACTCGCTCGCCGACCTCTCGAAGGCCTCGCCCGAGAAGCTGATCGCGATGCGTTACGCGAAGTTCCGCGCGATGGGCGTCTTCTCGGAATAAGCCGTCCCGGAAGGGCCAAACAAAAGGGGCGCCGATCGGCGCCCCTTTTTTATCACGCGTCTGCTCGCAGGCTCAGCCGCCGTTCGCCAACACGCGGACGTAACGGGTGAAGTTACGGCCATGCTGGAAGACGATGCGACGGAAGTCGGCGGGATCGGCGAGCGTGGATTGACCGCGGAGCTCCTGGAGACCGCGGAGTTCCTTGGAACCCTCGGGCGTCAGCAGGGTGAGCGAGATCTCCACGCCGCGCACGGTGTACGGCATGTAAGGCAGCGGAGCGACGCCGACCGGCGCGCCGACCGTTAGGTTATCCGGGTAGAGACGGTTCGAGTAGACGCGGAGACGGCCGAGGAACAAGTCCTGGGGATGCACGGCGGCGGCCGTCGGCATGGCGACCGCGGCCGGAGCGACGGCGGTGGCGTAACGGAGGGAAGCCGTCGGGATCGTCGCGGCGGCGGTGCCGGTCTTGAAGGCCACACCGTAGCCGCCGACGGCGGCGTTGGCGCCATTGCGGGACGTGTCGGCCGCGACGGCGAAGACCGGGCGGAGCACCGAGTCGACGCGACCGAGCGGATCGCGCAAAGTGGCCGGAGCCACGACCGCGGCGGGCAGCGAAGAGCTGCACCAGAGGGTCAGGTTCATCGCGACGACGTTCGAGGCGATGAAGTTCTGCTCGTCGAGCGTCCAGCAACCAGGCGTCGCGTCGAGCAGAGTCTTCGGGCGCGGACCGCTGGCGCCGGCGAGCGGGGCGTATTCATGGACGGTGCGGGCGGCGCCCGACCAATAATTCCAAGGCGAGGTCGGCACGGCGTTCGTGCCGTCCATGATGATCTTCAGGCCTTCGTTGAAGGTGTTCTCCGGGTCGACGACGGTGCGGTAGACGCCATAGACCTGCTGGATCCTTTCACCCGGCATGTCGAAGGGCGAGCGATGACCGATACGATAGGCCACGGCGCAGACGTCGCCGCGGAGCTGACGGCGTCCGGCTGCCTCGGAAGACCAGCGCGGGCGGTCCGCGGGGGTCGAGAAGAGCATCACGATCGGCTGGTCGACGCGGTGCACGTTGCCGACGGCGGCCGGCGAGCCGGCCGGGGCGCCGTTGCCGCCGGGAATGACGATCTCCATCCAGCAACGACCGTCGGCGCGGAGCACGGCGGTCGAGAAGTCGTTCTCCATGGCGTCCAGGACGCCGCGCGCTTCGGACTGCGTGGAAAGATCCGCGACCGCGCGGTCATAGACACGCATGGTGTCGGCCGCGATGGTCACGACGGTCAGGACGATCACCACCATGATGGCGGTGGATACCATGACCTCGAGGAGGGTGAAGCCGGCGCGAAGGCCGTGGGCGAGCTTGCTCATCGGCTGATGACGATATTCTGCACGAGCAGAGGGGTGACGGAGTTGTCTTTGAACACGGCGGAGTCGACGTAGTCGTGGGGGAAGAATTCCGCGACGACCGGCAGATAGGCCAGCGGGTAGAGGTTGGGATCGGTCGGCAGGCTGGAAGTGCCGGGGACGAAGCGGGTGACGTCGGGCTCGCCGGTGGTGGCGTTGATCTGGAAACGCTGGCCGTTCAGGAGCTTCGAGAGCGACAGACGGACGCGCATCGGCGTGCCGACGACATTACGGGCGGAGGCGCCGAGGGCGGTGAAGTTGTCGCCGTTACGTTTGGCGGTGGCGACCTCCATGACGGAGGGGTTCGCGGAGAGCGCGTAGGCCGTGCCATTGAAGTCACTGGTCGCGGAGACGACCTTGCGCTCGTAGACATAAAGCCAGACCGCGTTGGCCGTGGAGTTATCCTTGGCGTTGCAGAGCAGGCGGTAGACGAGATCGAAGTTCGAGGCCGGCTGGGTCGTGGCGTTCGGATCCAGAGGAGGCGTGAACAAAGCCGAAGCCTGATGCAGGTATTCGCTGTTGAGGACCACGCCGGTGGTGTCGCCACTCTGGTGGACGATGATGGAGCGGGGGTTATCGAGGGCCGCGACGAGCCGGGTGACGCCGGAGAGCGCGCGGTTGGTCTGCATGATGTCGTCCACCTGCTGGAAGGTGGAACCGAGGATGCCGACGAGGGAGAGGATCGCGACGCCGACGATGCCGATGGCGAGGGTGACCTCGACCAACGAGAAGCCGCGACGGGCGGACGGAGTTTGACGGAAGGAATTCATCTTCAGGAAGGAGTTCATCTGGCTCGCTCCATCTCCTCGGAGTCGAGGGTCATGGAGATATCGCCGTTGGGCCGCAGCATGACGGCGGCGAACTGGCTTTCGGCGGCGACGTCGATCGCCGCGCGGCCGGCGCCGGTGTTGCGGACCGTGCCGAGGGCGAGGACGAGGATGGTACGGCCGAGGTGATTCGAAGCGCCGGTGCCCTGAAGTTCGATGTAATACCACTTCTTGGGATTGAAGTCCGTGCCCATCGCCGCGAGCGCCGTGGCCTGCGAGACCGGCGCATACGTCATGGTCGGCGGGTTGGTGGCCGGCGAATCCTGGGCGCTGCCGGTGATATTATCGGCGACCTGGCCGATGTTGCTGCGGCGGGTGCCGGAGGCGACGGCGAGCTGCATGGTGGTGCCGACGTCGGAAGCCGGCGGCACGAAGACGACGCCCGCAGGCAGCATCTGCGCCGGCTCCGGGGAGTACCACTTATAAGGCAGCGAAGCGGTGTTGGTGATCGACGCCGGATTGGTCGCGCCGAGGTCGGTCGAGCTGACGCCGCCGACGGCGAGCACGACCTGGCGGAGATGGTTCACTTCGTCGTCCGGATCGTTGAGGATCAGCAGACGATAACGCGGAGCGTGGGTGATGCCCGTGCCGCCGGGACCGCGGTTCATGAGCGCCATCGCGCGCAGGGTGCGGATGGACGAGCCCATCATGCGCTGGCCGGCGGCCAGGCCGCCGCCATCGCCGGCGTTCAAGCCGAGGAAGAGCGAGGAGATGAGCAGGATGATCGTGATGACGACCAGGAGCTCGATCAGCGTGAAGCCCTTGCGGGCGAGGGAACGGGCGGACATTATTGGATGGCGAAGACCTGCGCGAAATCAGAGGCGCCCAGGCCGTCGAACGATTCGAAATCGTCGCCGAGGTCGGTGGTGTAGATGATGATGCGGGCAGGCATGCCGGAGGCGGTGGCCATGTTGCTGAGGTCGCCGGGCAAGGACGCGGCGCCGCCAGGCGGGTTGATATTACGGATGCTGGTGTTGTTGTCCGTGTCGAAGATGACGCGGATGCGCCGGTTGTTGAAACGGTCGACGAGACGGCTGGCGTCGCTGAAGTTGGTCGGATCCTCGAAATCGTCCTTACCGAAAGCCACGAACTCCTCGGCGTTGCGGTTCAGCAGGCGACGGTCGGCCACGGAGAGGGCCGTGCCGGTGGGCTGGCGGCCGGAAAGGGCGCGGACGAACTTGCCGTTCACCGCCGCGTCGCCCAGGTCATGCAGGGTGTCCGTGGTGGTGGAATAGGTGGCGCCGATGTTCGGATAGAAACCGTAGGTCTGCTTATAGCGGGACAGGGCGCTGGCCCACTGGGAGAAGGCGGTCTGGGCGGAAGACTGACGGGCGCGCTTGCGGATCCCCCCGATGGCCGGGAAAAGGGCGGCCGCCAGGACGCCGATGATGGCGATGGCGGTCAGCAATTCGATCAGGGTGAAACCGGGACGACGACGGGAGCTCATGGAAAGCGGGGTGGACTTGGGGGACACCATTCTACGTCCCCCCCTGCCGACTTGAACAGCCAAAACCCTTGTTCAACGCAGGGTGATGAAGCAGCCGACGGCGACCGCGGTCGGGACCAAGGCCCACAGGGCCAGCCGCCAGGGAGACACCCCGGAGCCGAAATGAGGGGCCAGGATCGACTGTCCGGCGGGATTCGGGGCGTTGGCGATGACGGTCAACCCCCCTCCGGCCAGGGCTCCCGCCACCACGGCATGCCGGAGAGCCTCCGCCATCGGGCCCGGGGCCGCCAAGGCCGGGACCTGGGCGGCGAGGTAAGTGATGGCGGCGTTGTCGTTGAAAGAGGTGAGGAAGGTCGAGACGGCCAGCAGCGCCCCTTCGTTCAGTCGCATGATGACCGGCGAGATCCACCAGCCTTGGAGCCCGCCCAGGACGACCAGCCCGGCCAGGAAGAATCCGACGAGCAAGGGGCCGCGCAGGCGCACGGGATCCTGCCACTGGGGCGTGGCGACGGTGAAGGCCAGGAAGACAAGCAAGCCGCCCGTCATGAGCACCGGGCGATGACCCGCGAGCATGGCGACCGTCCAGACCATCAGGAGCAGATGGACCACCGTCACCCAGACCGGGATGGATTCCCGGCGCGGCGCGGCCGCGGCGTTCGCCTGCAGGCGCGCGAGCTCCCCGCGGAAGACGAGGAGATAGGTGAGGTTAGATACGACGATGGCCGTGATGGCGGCCCAGCCGTAGTGCGCGAAGACGTCCGCCGTCGACCAGCCCCACTTGCCGGCGACCATCACGATGGGCGGAGCCGCGAAATTCGTCAGCGCGCCGCCGACGGAGATGTTCACGAAGAGCAGCGCGAGGGTGGCGTACTTGAGCCGCTCGCTCGGCTGCAGGGCGTAGAACTGGGCCGACAGCAACAACGCGCCGATCGTCATGGCCGCGGGCTCCGTGATCAGCGAGCCGAGCAACGGCGCCAAGGTGAGGATCACGAACCAACGCGCCGCGACGCCGTCGCCGAGCAGCCAGGCCACGCCGCCGAGCAGACGCGCGGCCAAGGCCATGACGGGCCGCGCGGCGGCGAGCGTCATGATGATGAAGACGAACAAAGGCTCGACGAACTTGGACGGGCCGGCCGACGGCGCGCCCGCGAGGACGGCGGCGTAATCGCCGGTCTCGACGTATCGGCAGGCGAAATCCCAGCCCTTGCCGGGCCAGGCGACCAGCAGGCCGAAGAGCACGAAAGTCCAGAGGCCGAAGACGGCTTCGACCTCGCCGAGGAGGTGCATGAGCGCGGCCCGCAGGGAAGAAGACTCCCCCCGTTCGTTGACCGCCACCCTGCCCTCGCGGACGGCCGCCTGATGGGCTTCTTCCAGCTTGTGCGCGGCGCGGGCGAAGAGCGGCGCGGCGAACGCATGCAGGATGGCCAGCGCGAATACGCCGCTGGCGGCCAGCAGGAAACCATCCTGCCGGATGGCCTCCGCGAGCTGCGTCCAGAGATCGGGCGTCGTGGGCATGCCCCGACCCAAAGCAGTGCCCAGCCCGTTGGCAATCTCCTCCGCCGACTAACGCTTCGCCGGCTCGTCCGGCCGGGCCCCGCCCAAGGCGCGGATGAGGTCCACCTGGGCCGCGATCCGCTCGAGGCGGACTTCCGCCACCGCGGCCAGCGATTCGGCCTGGTCCCGTCGGGCGACCAAGAGCTCGGAAGGACCGGCCTGGCCGGCGCCCTGCCGGGCTTCGGCCACCCGGAAAGCGTCGCGGGCGGCGCGGGCGCGGCGTTCGGCGGCACTGGCCGCCGTGGCCGTCTCACGGACGTCGACCAAGGCGTCGCGCACCTCCCGGAAAGCATTCAGGACGGCTTGCTCGTAAGCCGCCGCCGCCAGGTTCCGGACGGCCACCGCGGCGTCGACGCGCGCGGCCCCGCGGCCGCCGTCGAACAACGGCAACTGCATCCCGAGCCCGAGGGCCGAGGTGCTGTTGCGCGGACCGAAGAGCGATTCGAGTTCCGGACTCTCGGTGCCGAGCGCCGCGGTCAGGGAGAAGGTCGGGAAACGGGAGGCCTTCACGAAACCGATGCGGGCGTTGGCGGCGACGAGCGCCTGCTCCGCGGCGAGCACGTCCGGCCGCTGACGCAGGAGGTCCGCCGGCAGGCCGGCCGCGACGGGCGCCGGCACGCGCAAGGCGTCGCCGGTGCGCG
>CANKZO010000094.1 GCA_947488485.1 Opitutia bacterium
GCCACCGGCGGCGCCGTCCACCTGATGGGCCTGTGCTCCGAAGCCGGCGTCCACTCCACCCTGCCCCACCTCTACGCCCTCCTCCGCCTGCTCAAGGAAGAAGGCCTCTCGAAGGTCTACATCCACGCCTTCATGGATGGCCGCGACAGCCCGCCCACCTCCGGCCTCGGCTACCTCAAGCAGCTCGAAGCCGAACTCGTGAAGATCGGTCTCGGCAAGGTCGCCAGCGTCGCCGGCCGCTTCTGGGCCATGGACCGCGACAACCGCTGGGAACGCGTGAAGACCGCCTACGACGCCCTCACTGGCGCCCCCGCACCGGAAGCCGCTTCGGCCGCCGAGGCCGTGCAGGCCTATTACGACAAGCCTACCGACTCTAATACGACCGGTGACGAGTTCGTCCCGGCGACCCGCATCAAGGGCACGGCCTTCATCCAGGACGGTGACTCCGTGCTGTTCTTCAACTTCCGCGGCGACCGCCCGCGCGAGATCACCCGCGCGTTCATCGATCCGGAGTTCAAGGGTTTCCCCCGCGCGAAGCTGCTCAAAATCTTCTACGCCACCCTGACCAACTACGAGAAGGGCCTCTGCCCCAACGTGGTCTTCGACAAGCCCGCCAAGATGGTGAACATCCTCGGCGAGTGGGTCGCCAAGCAGGGCATCCCGCAGTATCGTACCGCGGAGACCGAGAAGTTCCCGCACGTGACGTTCTTCTTCAACGACTACCGCGAAGAGGCCTTCGCCGGCGAAGAGCGCGGCATGGCGCAGAGCCCGAAGGAAGTCTCGACCTATAACCAGAAGCCCGAGATGTCGGCCGCGCACGTCACCGAGATGGCCAAGGCCGCGATCCTTTCCGGCAAATACGGTCTGATCGTCGTCAACTACGCGAACCCGGACATGGTCGGCCACACCGGCGACCTTGCCGCGGTCTGCAAGGCCTGCGAAGCGGTCGACAGCGGCCTCGGCGTCCTCCTCGCCGCCATCGACCAGGTCGGCGGCAAGGCCCTCGTCACGGCCGACCACGGCAACGCCGACCAGATGTGGGAGCCGGAAGAGAACTGCGCTCACACGCGCCACACGCTCAGCCCCGTCGAAGTCATCCTTTACGGCGCCGGCTGCAAATCGCTCAAGACCCGCCCGACGGGTCGCCTGGCCGACGTCGCCCCGACCCTGCTCGCCCTCATGGGCCTGCCGAAGCCGGCGGAGATGACCGGTGAGTCGCTGATCGCGGGGTAACTGCAAACCCACTTCGGGTTGCAGGTGGCAGCCCCAGGTGACGGGTGGCAGGCTAAAAACCTCCGGACTTAGGTTCGGGGGTTTTCTTTTGGCACCTCCCCGCCACCGGCCACCCGAGGCCGCCACCCGCCACCTGAAACGACTTCTCAGGACAGCACGTGGTGCTGTCCCTACCTGTTGATTCCCGTCGCAAAACTAATGCCGAGCGAATCGGCGACGGCGCGGACGATCTCGACTTCGGCGGGCTCGGCGCGTCCGTCGTGCAGCATGGCCGCGCCGATGGCGCGGACGAACTGACGGCGGGCCGGCACGGTCTGTCCGGCGATGACGGCGAGGGCTTCATCGACCTTGGCGAGATCCACCGACGCCGGCGGCACCATCGTCGGCGACAAGCCAGCCATGCCCAACACGCCGGTACCGAGCACGTAGGCCCGGGCCTGCGCCGCGGGATCCTCACCAGAAGTCTGCACGACCGCGGAAAGGACGAGTCCGCAGGCGGCGGCGAGATCGCCAGGACGGCTCGGCGAATTCTTCTCGGTCGAAAGATAACGGCGCATCGACGCCTGGATGAGCAGGACGATCAGCCCGTCTTCGGCTTCATAACCGACGCGTTCCAAGGACGTGCGGAAGGCCGCGACCTGCGCCGGCGAGAGCTGACGCAAGGCGGGCATGGAAAGGTCGAGCAAGGCCACGCGCGAGCCGGCCGGGACGGCACGGAGCAAAGCGTCGAGACGACGGGCCTCCTTGACCACTTCGCCGCCGGCGAGGGGTTCGGCCTGGGCCAGCTGGGCGGCACGCTGCGCCGGATCATGACGAAGGATGAGCCCGAGCACGACGGCCATCGCGCTCACCGGATCTTCGGAGGCCGCGCGTAAGGCACCCGGGATCACGCCGCGGAAGCCGACCGAATCCTGGATCTGCAGGTCCGTCGGCACCGCACGGGTCGGTGTCGGTAGAGGAGGAGGCGTCGCGACGGCCCGTCCGCTGAGACCGGAGACCGGTTCATCATCGTCAGTCACGGCGACGGGCTTGACGTCTGGAATATGCCCGTCGAAAGCCGGGTCGACGCGGCGGATACGCTCGGTGATCGGCGGGTGCGAGGAGAAGAGCGACTCAAGGAAGCCAGCCGAGCCCGCGAAGAACATATGCTGGGCTTCGAGTTCCGCGGACGAAGCTTCGCGGCGCGCGCCGGAGAGCCCGGCGACCTTGCGGAGGGCCGAAGCGAGGCCGAGCGGATTGCGGGTGAACTGGACCGCGGAGGCATCGGCGAGATACTCGCGCTGACGGGAGACCGAGGCCTGGATGACGCGCGCGAAGAAGACACCACCGAGGCCGACGAGCACGACCACGAGGCCGGCGATGGCCAGGGGCCAGAGGTTGTTCTTACGGGATGAGCCGGAATTGAGGCCGATGCGGACGATGATATAGCCCAGTTGCGCGAGGGCGGTCAGGCCGGCGACGGTGCCGATGATGCGCAGGTTGAGCTTCATGTCCCCGTTACCGATGTGACTGAACTCGTGCGCGATGACGCCCTGGAGTTCGTCGCGGGTCAGATTACGGAGCGCCCCGCGCGTGACGCCTACGGCAGCGTCCTGCGGAGAGTTACCGGCGGCGAAAGCGTTGATGGTCTCGTCGCCATCGATGACGTAGCACAGCGGTACCGGCAGACCCGAGGCCAGGGCCATCTCCTGCACGACGTTAAGGTATCGACGTTCAGCAAGGTCCTTGGTGGTCGCGCCGACCAGCCGGCCGCCGAGGCGCTCCGCGATGGCGCCGCCGCCCTTGGAGAGTTCGGCGATGCGGACCAGGCTGCCGCCGATGATGACCACCAGGGCCGTGCCGGCGGTGGCCAGGAAAAGCTTCGGCTGGAACCAATCGATCCCCCCGCCGCGGACCAGCTTCTGCTGGCCGAGCACGGCGAGGACGTAAAGCGAGCCGGCGAGCACCACGATCGCCAACACGAGAAGCACGACCAGCTTGGTCGTGCGTCCGCGGGCCTCATCCTGGGCCCGGAAGAAATTCATCGTGCCGGCCATGGGCCGAAGTCAGCGCTTAGAACGAGACCTTCGGGGCGACCTTCTCGGCCGGATCTTCGATCTTGAAGAACTCGCCGGCCTGGAAGCCGAAGGCGTTCGCGATGAAGATCTGCGGGAAGACTTCGCGGCCGTTGTTATAGAACAGGACGGCGTCGTTGAAGGACTGACGGGAGAAGGCGATACGGTTCTCGGTCGAGGTGAGCTCTTCCATGAGGCTGCGCATGGTGGCGTCGGCCTTGAGCTGGGGATACTGCTCGGCGACGACCATCAGGCGGCCGAGGGCGCCGCTGAGGCCGGCTTCGGCCTGGCTGAGGTCGCGCATGGCGGCCGGGTCGTTCGGGTTGCCGGCGAAGCGGACGTTGGCCTGGGTGGCCTTGGCGCGGGCTTCGATGACCGCGGTGAGGGTGCCGCTCTCGTGGGCCATGTAGCCCTTGGCGGTCTCGACGAGGTTAGGGATCAGGTCGTAGCGGCGCTTGAGCTGCACGTCGACCTGGGCGAAGGCGTTCTTGCAGGCATTACGCAGCGCGACGAGGCCGTTGTAGATGCCCACGCCCCAGATGGCGGCGATGACGAGGACGCCGACGATGACCAAGAGGACGACCAGCAGGACGGTGACGATGGGACTCATATTGAGACTCAAGTTACCCGACCTGCCCCAGCCTGCAAGTCGGCAGGGGTCGGTCGGGGGATAATTTTACGCGTCAATTGGAACGGCTAACGCCCCGCCCAAGCAGGCTTAAGCGGCCTTTTCCAGACGCACGCAGACTTCGTCGATCAGGAAAGCGGGCGTCGACGCGCCGGCGGTCACGCCGACAACCCCGAAACGGGCCAGCGCGGCGAAATCCAATTCGGCCGCGGTCTCGACGTGGAAACAAGGCAGGCCCTGGATCTCGACGAGCTTGGCAAGCTTGACGGTATTCGCGGAGTGACGACCGCCGATCACGACGATCGCCTGGCAGCCCTGCTTCTGCAGTTCGAGGATATCCGCCTGGCGATCCTTCGTGGCTCCGCAGATGGTGTCGAAGACGAGGGCGCCCGGGAAACGGGTCTTGAGCAACGCGGCGAGCCGCTCGAATTCGTCGGTGAACATCGTCGACTGCGAGACCATGCAGACCTGCGCGCCGAGGTCGGGCAGCGCGGCGATCTCGGCCGGCGAAGTGATGACATGTCCCTTGCCTTCGGCGTAACCGAGAAGGCCGATGACTTCCGGATGCTTGGGATCGCCGAAGATGACGGTGGCGTAGCCCTTACGCGCGTGCATGCGCACCTTGCCGGCGATGATGCCCACGTCGGGACAGGTGGCGTCGCGGAATTCCATGCCGAGCGACTTCAGGTATTCGCGACGTTCCGGCGAGATGCCGTGCGCGCGGACGACCATGACGGCGCCGGCGTCGGTCTCCTGAGAGACCTCGAGCTTGGTCTCGCTGCGGTAATCGCCGACCTCACGGATACCCTCGCCGGTGAGGACCTCCATCATCTGGCGATTATGGATCAGCGGACCGTCGGTATAGACGGGGTGGCGGCCCTTCTGCGCATACTCGCGGGCGATATCGATGGCGCGTTCGACGCCCCAACAGAAACCCGCGGACTTGGCTCGGATGACCTTCACGGCTTCAAGGTGCGGGCAAGCCCGCCCGATTCAAGCAAAGTCCGGCCTTACTTGGCCGGGACGCCCCAGACTTCGGCTTCGATGTAGTCGTTCGAAGGTCCGGCGGAGTTGCCCTTGGAGTGGAAGCGGACGTAGCGACCCTTGACGGCGGCGACGGGGATGACGCGGCCTTCGTTGGACTCGTAGTAGCAGTAGTCCTTGCCCTTGCCCAGGCCCAGCTCGCCTTCGGAGTCGTTGTTGTAGACGGTGGTGACGCCGCTCTTGAAGGAGGCGTCATCGGAGATCTGGATGACGACGTTGAAGTAGACGCGACGCTCGCGATGGAAGTGCCAGACGGCGATGGCGCTGATCTCGGCGGACTTGGCGAGGTCGACCTGCACCCAGTGATGGCCCCGGGGCAGTTCGACTTCGAAGCCTTCTTCGCCGCCCTTGTCCTCGTCGGTGACGTAAGAGAAATCGCCGGCGGCGGCCTCGCGGGCAGAGGAGGTCACGGTGGCACCCTTGGCGAGATTGACGGCGGCGGCGGGCACCTTAGGCAGCTTGCGCGGGGCGGAAGCGACCGGCTCAAGGTTGTTGATCTTCACCGGACGCGGCGTGCCGAGCGCGACGGACTTAGGCAGGACGAGCGGTAGCTCCTTGTCCTGAGCCAGGACGAAGGCAGGGAGAGCGAGGAGGCAGAGAGCGAGGTGCTTCATGAGGATAAGGTTAAGACAACGGGAAAACGGACGGGTTTCAAGACTTCGGGGCTTCCAAAGTGCGGACGCGGCGATGCTTGAGCGGGAAACGCAGGATGACGGTCGTGCCGACGTCCGGGGTGCTCTGGATATCCACCGTGCCGCCATGGGCCCGGAGGATGCGCAGGAGGATGAGCATGCCGATGCCGCCGCCGGAGGCCTTGGTGGTGTAATAGGCGTCGAAGACGCGCGTCAGCTTGTCCGCCGGGATGCCCACCCCGGTGTCGCGGATCGAAAGCACGACCCATTCGTCGTCGGACGAAAGCTTCACGTGGATATCGCCGCCGCGGTCCATGGCCTCGAGGGCGTTCTTCATCACGTTGAAGAGCGCCTGCTTGATCTGATTGCGGTCGCCGAGGATGAGCGGGAGTTCGCCCGGGACGTCGAGCGAGACGCGGACGCCCAGCTGCTCCATCTGCTCGCGCAGGAGGCCGGTCGCCTCGGCGACGACGGTGACGAGGTCGGTATCGGTGAGGTGCGGAGGCGTCTGGCGGACGGCTCCGAGGAAATCGCGGACGATGCCGTCGAGCCGCTTGATCTCGCCCTGGCAGACCTCGGCGGCCTTGCGGACCTTCTCCGCGGCCGGCGAATCGCCGAGCTTGGCGGCCTCGCGCTGGAGGAGCTGCAGATGGATACCGATCGCGTTGAGGGGATTTCCGACCTCGTGGGCGACGCCCGCGGCGAGGGAGACGATGGAATCGATGCGCTCGGTTTCGACGCGGTCCTCGGTCTGGACGCGCTCCTTGGTGACGTCGCTGAGGACGGCCACGCGGCGGCTGCGCTCGGCGCCCTGCTGCTCGCCGACGCGGGTCAGGTGGAGCGTCAGGAGGCGCGGCTCCGGATAACGCACCTCGAGTTCGCGCGTGAGGGCGCCGACGGTCTCCGGTAGCTCGAGGGCCTGGGCGATGTCCGGCGAAAGGCGGCGGAGTTCGGCGCCCGCGACGTCGTCCGGATTGACGCCGAGGAGGCGGACCGCGGAAGCGTTGGCGTATTCGATGGCGCCGTCGTGCGAGAGCACGATCACGCCCTCGCGGAGCGTATCCAGCACCGTCTCCATGAGGTCGCGCTCACGTTCGAGGCGACGGGCGAGGATCGCGAGGTTCTGGGCGTCGAGGTCGTCGATGCGGCCGAGGACACGGTCAAGGGGGCTGAAGCGACGACGGGCCATGGTCAGGCGGAGCGCGCCGCGACGAGGCGGGCGATGGCGGCGATGAGCAGGCGCGCGACGGCGGCCTTGGAGGCCGGACCGATTACTTCACGGTAACCATTCCGACCGAGGAGGATGAGTTTGTTCTCGTCGGAACCGAAGGCGCCCTCGGGGCCGGAGACGGAGTTGGCGGCGATCAGGTCGAGCCCTTTGCGCTCGAGCTTATCAAGGGCGTGGGCCTCGACGTTCTCGGTCTCGGCGGCGAAGCCCACCAGGAACTGGTCGGTGCGGCGTTCTTCGGCGAGGGCCGAGACGATGTCCGGCACCGGCTCGAGTTCGACCGTCATCCCCTGCCCGTCCTTCTTGAGCTTCTGCGGGGCGGTCGCCTTCGGGCGCCAGTCGCTGACGGCGGCCGTCATGATCAGGACGTCACAGGGACCGAACAAGGCGTCGGCCTGGCGATGCATCTCGGCGGCCGTCACGACCGGGTAGACCATCACGCCGGCGGGTTCCGGCAAGGAGACCGGACCGGCGACCAGGTCGACCGACCAGCCGGCTTCCTTCGCGGCCACGGCCAAGGCGAAGCCCATCTTGCCCGTCGACGGGTTGCTGATGAAGCGTACCGGATCGAAGAACTCGCGCGTAGGACCGGCGGTGATGAGGCAGCGGAGGGACAAGGGGCGAAAGCGGTTGGGGGACGGCGGTTAGCGGTTGGCGGTTAGGCCAAACACTGGGGATACCTTGGCGGAGGACGGGGGCGGAAACAATAGCGAAGGGGTAGGGGTAGGGATAGGGGTAGGAATGGGCCGTCACAAAGGGAGACCGGAAACCGGGAAGGATCCTGCGGATATTAATGCCCCCAGCTAACCATCCGGTCTCCGGTTTCCCTCTGAGCAATGCGCCCGCCACCTGCCCACCCGAGGCCGCCACCCGCCACCTGAAATTTCCATCTCCTACCCCTGCCCCAACCCCTACCCCTTGCTTTATTTCCTGCGGCCTCTCACATTCCCGCCATGGAAATCTTTCTGGCGACGGGCAATGCGCATAAGGCCGAGGAATTCGGCCGGATGTTCGCCAAGGCGCGGCTCGACGTGCGCGTGCGCTCGGCCAAGGACCTCGGTGGCATGCCGTATGTCGAAGAGATCTCCGGCACCTTCAACGGCAACTGCCGCCTGAAGGCCGAAGCCCTGCGCGCGATCGCGCCCCGCAAGGCCTGGGTGCTCGCGGATGATAGCGGCCTATGCTGCGACGCGTTACAGGGCGGACCGGGCGTCGACTCCGCGGTCTACGCCGGCTTGGGCGCGACCGATGCGCAGAACCGCACGAAGCTCCTCGAAGCCATGAAGAAGGCCCCGCCCCACAAACGCGGCGCGCGCTTCGAATGCCACCTCGTCCTCCTCGGACCCAATCAGGAAGTCGGCAAGTTCGTCGGCCAGTGCTGGGGCAAGATCCTCGAAGCCGAGGTCGGCACCGAAGGCTTCGGTTACGATTCGCTCTTCGTGCCCGCCAACGAAGAACGCACCTTCGG
>CANKZO010000095.1 GCA_947488485.1 Opitutia bacterium
AGGACGCTGCCCTTGCGGCGGAGTTCACGACGCTGGGCGGTCTTGCCGCCCTTGGGCTCTTCGAAGAGGGAAGCGAAAATCTCGCTGCAGCGGCGCATGGCCGGCAAGCGCACGCCGTCCGCGGTCCAAGCCAAGGAGTCCTGCGTGAGCGCGATCTCCATCGAACTGATGCGGGTGTGCAGGCCCGTGACCTCCGCCATCTTCTGGTCGACGGAGATGGTATTGCGGTCGGTGGGTCCGAGTTTGCCGCCGGTCAGCCAGGTGCTGATGCAATTATGGTGATGGCTGAGGCTGCCGGGGTGATAGAGACCGCTGATCGGGGTGACGGACCGGCGGTGTTTCTCGAGGGGCTTGAGCGAGCGGGAGAAACGGTAATCCGCGCCGGCCTCGGTGATCTGGTAGTTGAGCGAGTGGACGCCGTTCGCCAGGTAGATGAAGGCGCTGCGACGGGGCGTGGCGGTCATCTTCTCCGCAGCGCGCAAGGGGAGCATGCACTCGAGGAGGGGCAGGGAGATCAGGGCGCCCATCGCCCGCAGGGCGTGGCGGCGATCGATCCGCCAGGATTGGGAGAGGTAGTTGGCCATTGTTTTTTTTAAAGGTTATTGGTTCTTAGTTCTTCGTTCATCGCTTGCGCATCAGTTCCGACGACGCGACGGCACGCACGATATCTTTGACGCGATAGTCTTGTCGTTTCGCTTCGGCGACGATGGCTTCGATGTCCGCTTTGTCGTCGAAGGTGAGCACGCGGCGCAGGGCGTAGGTGCAGAGGTGTTCGACGAAGGCGCGGGCGACGACGTCGCGGTCGGCGATGAGCAGCTGTTTGAAGGCGGTGGAATCCTGGAAGGCGCGTCCGTCAGGCAGTTCGCCGGCGGGCTTGATCTCGGGGTCGGCGCCGACTCCGGCCGGGACCTTCTCCTTCGTACGCCACTGACCGATGGCGTCATAGTTATCCCAGGCGAAGCCGAGCGGATCGATCTTTGCGTGGCAGGCCGCGCAGTTCGGGTTCGTGGAGTGGGCGGTCAGCTTGTCGCGCAAGGAGGCCTTGGGGCTTTGCGCCGTCGGGGGTTCGATCGCCGGCACGTTGGCGGGCGGGGGAGGGGGCGTCTTGCCGAAGATGGTTTCGCTCAGCCAGACGCCGCGATGGATCGGACGGTGGCGGGTGCCGTCCGACGTCAGTCCGAGTACGGCGCCCATGGTGAGCAGTCCGCCGCGATGGTCTTCGGGCTTGAGCGCGACGCGCTGGAAACCTTCGGTCTTCGGTTCCGGTAGGCCGTAGAAATCGCAGAGACGTCCGTTGGCCATCGTCCAGTCGGCATCGATGAAGGCGTCCACCGAGAGGTTCTTGGCATACAGCTCGCGGAAGTATTCGACGACCTCCCCGCGCAGGCTCGTCTCCAGCCAGGAGTCGTAGTTCGGGTAGAGCTTCTTATCGGGCGGGAACATGCCCACGCGATGCAGCTGGAGCCATTGGCGGGCGAAGTCCTCGACGAAGCGATCGCTCCGCGGGTCCTTGATGAGTCGGTCGACCTGGTTACGGAGTCCGTCACCCTTGAGGGCTCCGGCTTTGGCGGCGTCGAGGAGCTTGTCGTCCGGCATCGAACTCCAGAGCAAATAGGACAGGCGCGAGGCGAGTTCCGCGTCCGCGAGTTTTTCGCGGGGGGTCGGGTCGCCTTCGACGAGGTAGATGAAATGGCGGGAGGTGAGCACGCCTTGAAGGGCGGCGCGGTAGGCTTCGGCGGTCTTTTCGCCCGCGGCGCGTTCCGAAGCGTAGGTCTTCAGGTATTGCGACAGCTCTTCGTCGCGGACCGGACGTCGCCAGGCGCGTTCGGCGAACTGGCGGAGATGGCGGGCGACGACCTCGGGGGAGGCGTCATCGCTCGGGAAGACGCCTTCGCGGCGGGCGGCCTCTTCCTTCGTCACGAGCGGACCTTCCCACTCGATCCAGTCAACGAGCACCGTGGAGAAGATGCCGTTGCCCTTGTCATCGAACATCTGCGGCGCGTTCGTGTTCAGGAGCTGACGTTCGGAGCTGTGGGTGAAGAGATAGGTCCGGCTTCCGAGCACGTTGCGGAAGGCTGCGCCGCTGCGCCGGTCCACGCCTTCGATGGCCACTACGCTGAAGTGCAGCGTCGCGGGCATGTCGAGGTAGACGTCGAACTCGTAGACCTTCGGACTGTCTTCCGCGGCGTTGATGTCGAACTCGATGAGACTGGCGACGGTCTCTTCGCCGGTGGACTTGCCGATGCTCAGATGTGCGGGCTGGCCGCCGGGCGGGCGGATGCCGCTGGCCTTGAGGCGCAGGCGATAGAGCCCGCTGTGTTCTGGCCCGACCTTGCCGAACCATTGGGGAGAAAGCGCGGTCTCGACGCGGCCTGGGAAGAGCAATTGGCGGAGCGGTCGCTTGATGCCGAAGCGATCAAGGGCCTCCTGGGCCGTCTTCATGTCGCCGTAATGCATCTCGGCCGCGGTCTTGCGGACCTTGCGGGGTTCGCCGGCCTTCGCCGGGAAGGCGCGCTCGAGCACCGTGTCAGCGGCGCGGTAGTAGCGATCCACGTGCGAGGGCGAAAGCGAGAGCTGGGAGCCGATGCGTTCGAAGCCGTGCCAGAGGGAATCTTCGTTCAGTCCGCCGGGAGCCGCCGGATTGTAGCGAGCGCCGAGCAGGTCGTAGACGGTGTTCTGATATTCTTTGCGGCTCAGGCGATAATGGGAGACCGGCGGACGCGCCGCCATGCGGGCGGCTTTGCCTTCCTTGAGCCGGGCGTCGAGGTCCGCGACGAAGGCGGCGATCTCGGCCTGCGTGGGCTTGGGCTCCTTGTCCTTCTTCGGGGGCATCTCGCCGGAGTTCACCTGCTCCATCGCTTCCGCCCAGTGATGCGTGTCGGCGCCGAGTTTGAAGTCACGCGAGAGCTTATCGAAACGGACGTCGCCCTTTTCCTTCTCGGGTCCGTGGCAGCGGGCGCAGTGCTTCTGGATGAACGCGTCGTAGGGTTCGGCGGCCTGGACAACACAAGGCAGGGCGAAGCCGAGGGTGAGTAGCGCAAAGGCTATGGAAAGATGACCTTGGGAGGGCATGGTGCGGGACAAAAGGGTGATCGGGGCGTTAGGGGCAGACGCTACGGGTATTTATGGGACTGTGATTGGACGGGGCAAGTTACCAATTAAACCGCCCTCAACGGGGCTATTTTTAAGCCAAGACGGGCTTGATGACGTGGCCGTGGACGTCGGTCAGGCGGCGTTCGACCCCGTTGTTGTAAAAACTCAGCCGTTCGTGATCGAGCCCGAGCAGGTGCAGCATCGTGGCGTGCAGGTCGTAGATGGTCGTCACGTCCTTCACCGCCATGTGTCCGAAGTCGTCGGTCGCGCCGTGGCTATAGCCGGCCTTCACACCCGCGCCGGCGAGCCAGACGGTGAAACCCTTGGGGTTATGGTCGCGCCCGTTGGCGCCTTTCTGGAAGGTCGGCATCCGGCCGAACTCGGTCACGAACGCGACGAGCGTGTCCTTGAGCAGGCCGCGGGCCTTGAGGTCCTTCAGCAGGGCGGCGGCCGGCTGGTCGAGGATCGGGGCGTGGACGGCGTATTGGCTGACGATGCTCTTATGACCGTCCCAGTTGCCGACGCCTTCGCCCATGGCGTAGGAACCGTTGAAGAGCTGCACGAAGCGCACGCCTTTCTCGAGCAGCCGTCGGGCGAGGATGCAGTTCTTGGCGAAGCCGGCTTTGTTGACGTTGCTGTCGTCGGCGCCGTACAGGGCGCGGGTCGCGGGCGATTCGCCGGAGAGGTCAGAGAGCTCGGCGGCGTTGAGCTGCATGCGGGCCGCGAGCTCATAAGATGATATCCGGGCGGACAGGTCGGAGTCCCCGGGGTTCTTCTCGAGATGCCGGTCATTGAGCCGACGGAGGTAGTCACGTGTCGCGCGATCGGCTTCCGGCGTGATCTCGGCCGGGCGGGCGAGATTGGGAATGGCACGTTGGGCGCTGAACGCCGTGCCTTGGAAGGACGCCGGCAGGAAGGCGCTGTTCCAGTGGCGAGGTCCGTTCTGGGGAACGCCACGCGGGTCCGGGATGGCGACGAAAGCGGGGAGGTTCTGATTCTCGCTGCCCAAGGCGTAAGTTACCCAGGAGCCCATGCTCGGGAAGCCGTCGAGCGTGAAGCCCGTGCCCATCTGGCTTTCGGCGGGGCCGTGGGTGTTCGACTTCCCGGTCATCGAGTGGATGAAGCACATCTCGTCCGCCATCTCGGCGAGGTTCGGCAGGAGGTCGCTGACCATCTTGCCCGATTGCCCGCGCGGCTTGAACTCGGCGATGGGCTTGATGAGGTTGCCGTTGGCCCCCTGGAAGGTGACGAGTCCCTCGCTTCCCGGCATCGGAGTGTCGTGCCGCTTGATGAGCTCAGGTTTGTAATCGAACGTGTCGACGTGGCTCAGCGCCCCGGAGCAGAAGATGACGAGGACGCGTTTGGCCTTGGCTTCCTTGTGCGGCGGCCGCGGGGCGTAAGGGTCGGCCGGGTCGATCGGCGGGCGGATGGGCGAGTCGGCGAGCAGCCGGTCATGCGTGAGCAGGTGGGCGAAGGCGATGCTGCTCAGGCCGGAGAGCGTCCGGCTGAGGAAACCGCGGCGATTGAGGAGATGGTTCATTCGATGCGGACGAATTCGTTGGCGTTGTAGATCGCCCGGCAGAAGGCGGGCAGTCCTTGGGCGGTGATCAGGCGGCTGGCGTCCGCGAGCTCCTCGGTGCTGGCGACACGTTGGAAGAGCAGTTCGAAGGCGCGGGCGGCCTGCCTGGACGGGTCTGCGCCGGCCTCCCGGCGCAGGCGTTCGGACAGGGCGGCGGCCTGCTGCAGGGAGAAACTGCCGTTGAGCAGGTTGAGCGACTGGAGGGGCGTGATCGAGGCGTTGCGCTTGGGCTGAGGCTGGCCGGCGTCGGGGCAGTCGAACGCGCCGAAGAAGTCATCGAGCATCGCGCGCGGCTTGGATTGGTAGACCATGCGGCGATAGTCGCCGGGCAAGAACTCCTCCTTGGTGACGTAGACCTTCACGTAGTTCGTCATCGGCTTGAAAAGGTCGAAGCCCGGCCCGCCCATCGTGAAGTCGAGCTGGCCCGAGGTCGCTAGCATGGAGTCGCGCAGCATCTCGGCTTCGATCCGACGCGGTGGGTAGCGCCAGAGCAGGCGGGCGGAAGCGTCGAGGGTGGCGGCTTGTTCGATGCGCTTCGAATCCTGGCGGAACACGCGCGAGGTGAGGATGAGGCGATGGATATGCTTGAGCGACCAGCCGTGGTCCACGAGTTCGGCGGCCAGGAAGTCGAGGAGCTCGGGGTGCGTCGGGCGCGAGCCGTTGAGGCCGAGGTCGCTCGGCGTGTCGACGATGCCGGTGCCGAAGTGATGATGCCAGAGGCGGTTCACGATGACACGCGCGGTGAGCGGATTGTCCTTGGAGACAATCCAGTCGGCCAAGGCTTTGCGGCGATCGGCTTCGGGCGCGTCGGCCGGGAGGGTCAGCTTGGCGCCGATGAGGGAGAGCGCACCGGGTGCTACGGGTTCGCGCGGCTGGGTCGGGTCACCGCGATGCTTGCGGAGGGTTGGGCCCGGTTGTTCGAGCCTGCCGACGTAGCCGCGCGGGTTGGCGGTGAACTTCGCGAGCTCGGTCTGAAGTTCGATGCGACGAAGCGAAAGTGCGGCCACTTCCGCCGCCTTGCCGGCGGGCACTTCGCCGAGGGTGGGTAGGGAGGTGATCCGTTCCTTGAAGGAGGTCGGCAGACGGTCGTTGCTGGAAGCGACGGACGTCCACTTGGCGCCATCGAGGGAGGTCTCGATGCGATAACCGGTGGCGATGCGGTCCTTGAGCTGGGAGTTGGCGCGGTCACGGTTGCGGCTCCAGACGACCCGGCTGATCTGGGTTGGTGCTTTGAGCTCCAGCTGCGCCCAACCGGCACCTTTCTCGGCGGGGATCCAACTACTGGTGTTGCCGTATTTGCCATCGTTGAGGAAACGGGTCTGGTGGACGCTGTTGCCGTTGGCGTAGAGGCTCGAGACGGCCACCTTGGAGCCCAAGGCGACGTTCTTGCCGGCAGGATCGAAGACCTCGAGTTCGTCGATGCACGCCTCGGTAGCGGAGGCGGTGATGGTGAAGCGTATGAATTTTGCTTCGACCTCCGCGAAGTCCTCCTCGTTGGCGAGGTGGGTCACCGGAGCGCGGAGATGCGGGACGGGCAGTTCGGCGCCTTCCGCGACCGCTTCGAAGGCCGCGATATCCGCGGCGGTGGGTCCGCCCTTGTCGCCGGCTCTCAGGATGAGCACGCTTTGCGGAGTGATGCGGTGCACGCCCACCGACTTCAGTCCGCTCCAGCGGCGCTGATTCGGTACGGCCGGTGAGCCGTCAGAGAAAAACCGCTGATTGATCCGCGCGATCTCGGTCTGGTCGGCCGTGGTCTTGAGGTCCCCGTCGAGATCAAGCACGTAGCGGGCGTCCGCGGCGTGGGTCGTCCAGGCGCCCCAGGAAATCCAGATACGCACCTCGCCGCTCATCGCGGGTTTCCAGGCCACGAAATTCTCGCCCGGTTTGTCGGCGCTCCACCACCGGTAGCCGGCGCTCAGGTTAGGCAGCCGCTGGAAGTCTCCGGGGTCCTGGGCGTGGCCTTTTTCCGTGCCCTTGTCGTAGGGGATGAGGTGGCTCTTCTGGGTCGGTGCGAGATGCTGCGCAAGGCGCGCATCTTCCTCGTCGGTCAGCAGGATGCGTCCGAGGTAGGCCTTCGGCTTGAAGCTGCGCAGGGTCCGTTCGAGCGGGGCGAGTTCTTTGCGGAGGGCGTCGGCCTTCGCGGTCCGCTCCACAGTCTCGGCCGTGCGTAGTTCCCGTTCGCCGTGCTGGACGCCCTGTAGGATGGCCATGAAGCCGTAGTAGTCGGTCGTCGGGAGCGGATCGAACTTGTGGTCGTGGCAGCGCGCGCAGGCGAGGGTCGTACCCAGGAAGGCGGACGCCGTCGTCCCGATGATGTCGTGCAGTTCGTCGGCCCGTTGGTTGGCGGTGAGGACGGGGTCAGGCGACTTCACCTTATCGAAGGGTCCGGCGACGAGGAAGCCGGTCGCCGCATCGACGCCGAGCTGGTCGCCCGCGAGCTGTTCGCGGACGAACCGATCGTAAGGCACGTCAGCGTTGAGCGCTTGGATGACGTAGTCGCGGTAGGGCCAGGCGTTGGGCCGGGCGAGGTTGGTCTCGAAGCCGTCGGATTCGGCGAAGCGCGCCACGTCCAGCCAATGGCGGGCCCATTTCTCGCCGAAGCGCGGAGAGGCCAGCAGGCGGTCGACCATCGCTGCGTAAGCCCGGTCCGACGGGTCCGCGACGAAGGCGGCCACTTCCTCCGGCGAGGGCGGCAGTCCGGTGATATCGAAGTAGGTCCGACGGATGAGCACGCGCGGGTCGGCGAGGCGGGACATCGACAGTCCTTTAGCCTTCAATCCTGCCGCGATAAAGTCGTCGATCGTGCGGCCTTCGGCCGGTCGGCGCACCGGTTGGTAGGCCCAGTGGTCGAGGCGGGGATCGCGGCGGGCGGAAAGGTCGGCGGCGTTCTCCGGCCAGACCGCGCCTTCGGCGATCCACTGGCGGACCTTCTCCGTCTGGGCGGACGTGAGCGGTTCGCCCTTGGGCGGCATCTTCTTGTCTTCGTCCTTCGTGGTGATGCGGTCGAAGAGGAGCGACTTGGCCGGGTCGCCGGCGACGAAGGCCGGACCCGATTCGCCGCCCTTGAGGGCATGCGTCTTCGCGTCGAGCCGGAGGTCCGCCTTGTTCTTCTTCGGACCGTGGCATTCGACGCACCGATCCTGCAGAAGCGGTCGGATTTCCCGGTCGAAGTCCACGGCCGCGCTCAGGCCGGCCGCGGTGAGCAGCAGGAGGGCGATGGCGGTGGGGCGGGGCATGGGGACCGAAGGGTGGGGACACCCGGCAGCGGGGCGTCCTTTCATCATAACACTTTTCTGACAGACTACTGCCCGCTTTGTTTCACCGGGCGGCACTATCGTCTCACTCAGGCCAGCAATTCCTTGATTACGTGGCCGTGGACGTCGGTCAGGCGGCGTCTGGCCCCGTTGTTGTAATAAGTCAGCTTCTCGTGGTCGACGCCGA
>CANKZO010000096.1 GCA_947488485.1 Opitutia bacterium
CGCCTTCTTGCTCGATGCGGGCTTCGTCCTCGGGAAAGGGGAGATGGGAGCGGAAGGCGAAGTCGGCGTACGTGTGCTTGTGCAGGACGTAGTTGGCCATCAGGAATCCTTCGCTGGCTTCGAAGTAAATGCGGAATTCGCCGACGCGTAGCCGATGGTAAGTGTGCCCGCCGCGACGCACCGTGCCGAGCTCGGTACTTCCGCGCAGCAATTCTTCCGGGGTGAGTGAAGTGAACGCCTCGACGACATCCATCTGCTCCAAGGTGGGCAGCTTCCCGAGCTCTCGCATCGCTTGGTCGCTGAAGTTCACTTGGTACATCGGTGCCAACATCCAACCCTGCCCGCTCGTCCTCGGCAATCACTCAGTTCGGAACCGACCACCGAGACAGTAGCAAAACAGCTTGTTTTTCGACTAAATCCAACACTTTTTCAAAACCGTCGCTTTCGCCGTAATAGGGATCAGGCAAGGCCACGTCATCCAAGAAAAGGCGAAGACGGGGATGCAACTCCTGCGGACAACGCCGACGGAGTTCGCGGAGGTTGATTTCGTCGGCAGCGAGGATGAGGTCGAATTCATGGAAATCCGAGGTGTGTACTTGGCGGGCGCGCACGGCTGAAAGATCATAGCCGCGCGCCTGCGCATGTCGTACCGAACGCAGATCGGGCGGGTCGCCGATATGGTAGCTTTCCGTGCCTGCGGAATCAAACGCGATGGAGAGGCTGGCCTGCTTGGCCTTGGTGCGTAGCACGACCTCCATCGTCGGAGATCGGCAGATGTTGCCCATGCAGACGAGGAGGATTCGTCTCGGTCGCTTGGACACTTACTTACCGAGCAGCTTCTTGAGGCCGTCCAAGTCGCGGCCGTTCTTGGTGAGCAGCTCGCCATTTTTGCCGTACACTAGGAGCGTCGGGATGCCGGACACATCCTGTTCTTTTTTAATCGCCCCGCCTCCCGCAGACCTGAAGGGGACGGCGGGCCAGGGCATTTTGGTTTCCTTCATGTATGCGAACATCTGGGCCTCGTCCTTGTCGCTGCTGATAAAGACCACGGCGAGCTTGGTTTTGTTCGCGTTGGCGAACTTGACGAGCTGCGGTGTGAAGACGCGGCAGGGCGGGCACCAGTGGGCCGAGCAGTAAACCGCTACGGTCTTATTCTTCAGCGTAGCGAGGTCGACGGCCTTGCCGTTTGCATCGAGGAGGCCTTCCGGGAAGCGTGTCTTCCAATCAAAGTCGGCGGCGGAGGCGAGGGCGGCGCTGAGCATCAGGCTGACGGAAGCGAGGAACGTTTTCATGGGGGTAATTGTAGCAGGCTTCTCGGCTTAACGTGCATCGATAATCCTAATAGTTTCTATCGATTTCAACTGTGGCGACGCTTGCTCAGACCTTGCCGCCGAAGCTCTGGTGATCGTCCAGGTCGAGCACGTCGAACCATGCAGTGATGTCATCCCGCTTGGCGCCGGCCGGGGTCGAAGACTGGTAGTCGCTCATCTTTGCACGGCTAGCTGGGGAGCTCGGAGCGCGCTGCTCATGGAAGGCACTGAAAGCAGCGATTTCCTGGGCTGAACGGGGCTTCTTAGCATTGGCCATCAGCCAAATGAGGATCTCTCCATCTCCTAAGCCGTTGTCAATCTGTGCCTTAAGTGCACTTGCCTCGACTCCTACGAAGTCCAGGACGTTGGCATCCAGTGGGCATCCGTAGTTATATTCGCCATTTTTTCCGGCTTTGGTGGCGCGGGCTTTGTCAATCATCCGGGGGAGGATGACGAACCCGCCGAGGCGGACGCGGGGGCTGCGGGGCGGGTGCTGGGTAAGGTCGTAGAGGTCGTGGGCCATAAGGAAAGCCAACCTAGCCCCCCTGCCCTCGTCCGCAAGAAAACAGGACGGCTTGAGGGTTTGCCAAAATGTCACACCTCCCCTTATCTCATCTTATGTTCCCCTTGGCCGCCGAACTTGCCGCCCATCCCCTCGCCCGGGACTGCTTGCTGGGCTGTGCCGCCGTCTTTGTGGTCGCTGCCTTGCTAGACGCTCTGGCGCCTAAGCACGGATCCGGGAAATTGCAGACCTCCGGGCTCTGGTTGCTCCGCGGCGGATGGGTTCTGCTCACCACGATGCTAGCCTACCAAGGGCTGCGGACGCATTCCCTTCCTATCGCCAGTGCGGCGGAAGTGCTGCTCTCGATCGCTTGGGGCGTGTCCGGCTTGGCTCTTTTTCTCGACCTGACTTTTAACCATCGCCTGCCGACTTGGGCGATTGCGGGCACGACCGCGCTGTGTCTCGGGGTGGCCGCATTTCTCGGCGTTGTGGAACATCCGGGCTTAGATACGACGGGTAAGCCGCTCATCGCCATCCACGTGGGCGCGGCGATCCTTGCTTACTGCGTGCTCGGCGCGCAGGCGCTCAACTCGGCCGCCTATCTCCTGCAGGACCGCGCTTTAGCGCGGCATCAGTTCGGTGGCATCTACGCTTTGCTGCCTGCGCTGGTTCCACTTGATCGTATCGGTGCGCAGCTGATGGGTGCAGCGGTCTGGCTTCTCGGGCTTTCCTTGGTGATCGGCGCGACGGATTGGGCGCAGCGCGATCTTGCCGCCGTGGCCGTCCCGAAGCTCATCGCGGCGCTGATCACCTGGCTCGCTTGTCTCTGGACCGTTGTGCAACGCCGCCGTCAACGCCTCCCCGGTGCCAGCTTCGCGCGCGCTTCCCTGCTCGTCGCGATCCCCGCGCTCGTCGCCCTTTATCTTTCGCTGCCCTCGTCCCGATGAGCGAACGCTCCCGTAATCTGGTGGCGCTGAGCGCCACCCACCGCACCGCTGGCCTCGACGAACGCGCCACGTTCACCGTCCCCGCTGGCGGGGCCGAGGTTTTCTACGCGGCCGCCCGCGAAGCTGGCCTCGCTGAAGCGGTGTTACTCGCGACCTGCAACCGTCTGGAGGCTTACGCCGTCGGCGACGAAGCCGCTGCTCTGCATGTGCGTAGCGCGCTGCTTAAGGCGACCGGGGCGTCTGCGGCCGTCCTCGACCAGCATTTGCGTCCGGTTCCTGGATTGCAGGCCGTTGAACATCTTTTCTCGGTCGTCTCTGGCCTCGAGTCCCAGATGGTCGGTGAAGTCGAGATTGCCGGACAAGTTAAGGATGCCTACGCCGACGCGCTGGCGCGTGGCATGACTGGTCCGGTGCTCAACCGCGTCTTCCAGCGTGCCTTCCAGGCTGGCGCCTGGGCGCGCACCAACACCGGCATTTCGCAGGGTCAGGTGAGTCTCGGTAACGTTGCCGTCGATTTGGCCCTGCGCGTCTTCGGTTCGCTTGCGGAGGCTCGGGTGCTCGTGCTTGGGACGGGCGATGTCGGCCGTCAGGTCGTCCAGGCACTTGTCTCTCGCGGCGCCTCGCAGGTTTCCGTCGCCTCACGTACGTTCGAGAATGCCCGCGCGCTGGCCGAGGAATTTTCGGGATCTTCGCTCACGCTCGCGGACGCATTGCGGCAGGCTCACACTCACGACGTGATCGTGGGCTGTGCGACCGTGGAGCGGGCGTTGCTCGACGCTGTTTCCCTCCGCGAGATTGCTGGCCGTCGCGCCGGCCGTCCGCTCCTGCTCGTCGACCTCGGCGTGCCGCGTAATTTCGCCGCGGGCGCCCTTGGTCTCGACGGCACGTATCTCTGCGACTTGGACGACCTGGCCCGCGTTTCTAATGCTAACCTCAAGGCTCGTCTGGCCGAAGTCGATCGCGCTCGCATCGCCTTAGCGGAGAAGGCGGCCCGCGCCTGGGGCGCGGCCAACCACCAGACATCTTCAGAAGCTTAACCCATGAAACCCACGGTCCTGATCGTCGACGACGAGAAGAATATCCGCGAAGGCCTGCGGGCCGCGCTGGAAGATCGCTACGAGACCTTTGTTGCGAAGGATGCCGCGGAAGCGGCGCGCCTCATGCAGGATGTCCCGCCCGATGCGGTACTCACGGATCTGCGCATGGCGGGAGAAGACGGGATGGCGGTCATTGACCGCGCGCTCAAGCTACCCAACCAGCCGGTCTGCATCATGATGACAGCCTATGGCGACGTGGATACTGCCGTGAAGGCGATGAGCCTGGGCGCCTATTGGTTTTTCCAGAAGCCCGTAGATCTCCGCCAGGTAGAGCTGGTTCTTGATCGCGGGCTGAAGGCCCGCACGACTGAGAAGGAAGTCGTCACCCTGAAGGCCCGACTTGACCGCAAATTTTCACTTGGCGAAATCATTGGCTCATCTACCGCTCTCCACCGTTCGATCGAACAGGTCCGTTCGGTCGCTTCATCGAACGCGACGATCCTCCTGCTCGGCGAGACCGGTACAGGCAAGGAGCTCTTCGCCCAGATGATCCATCAGGCGAGTCAGCGCGCGAAAGGACCTTTCATGGCGGTGCATTGTGCTGCCATCCCTGCCAACCTCCTCGAGTCCGAATTATTCGGACACGAGAAGGGCGCCTTCACTGGCGCGAACGAGCGTCGTGTGGGCCGCTTTGAATCAGCCGACGGCGGCACCCTCTTTCTGGACGAAATCGGGGAAATCGATGCCACCACCCAGGTCAAGCTCCTGCGCTTCCTGGAGACTCGTTCCGTCGAGCGCCTGGGTTCGCATCGCCCGATCAGTCTCGACCTTCGTTTGGTCTGCGCGACTAACCGCGATCTTCAGCAGATGGTCAAAGAGGGTAAGTTCCGCGAAGATCTTTACTATCGCCTGTCCGTCGTCCCGTTGCGTTTGCCGCCTCTGCGCGAGCGTCAGGATGACGTCCCGCTCCTCCTTTCGCATTATCTCGAGCGCTTTGCCAAGGAGAACTCGGTCGCTTCAGCCAAGCTTTCGCCGGAAGCGCTGGCTGTGCTCGTTCGTTATCCTTGGCCTGGTAATATTCGCGAGCTCCGCAATGCCTGCGAGAATCTCGCTGTCCTCCGTTCCGGCAAGACGGTCGCCGCTGGTGATCTCGACCCGCGATTCACGCAGCTCTCCGCCACGACCATGGCGGTCTCCGCCCTGCCTTCGGCGGGAGGTAATATTCTCGATCGGGAGCAGAATGAGAAGCAGCTCTTGAAACAGGCTTTAGCCGCCGCCGCGGGCAACCGCACGCGTGCGGCCGAGTTGATGGGTATCTCACGGCGCACGCTCCATCGCAAACTCCTGCAATGGCCGGAACTCGATCCCGGGCCCGAGAACGCGTGAGGCTGCTCGCTCTCTTTCTTTCCTGCGTCGCACTGCGTGCCGCGGATATCGTTGGCTCCGACCTACTGGCTGGGGCCGTTGCTCGCGGTCTCGATATGGCTGCTGGTAAGACCGCCGCCGATTTCGGCGGCACCCTTCCCGGCCGTCAGGCTTTAGTTGATGGCCGTGCCGGTGCGGCTGTACTCATGATGCGTGACCGGGAGGTCGCGCCGGTTCCGACTGGCAAGATGGGGGTCGTCGAATTTCGTCTCGCGAGCGCTGTGGTGGTGGTCGCTACGCACGGAACCAATCGCGCTGAATCTATTACGCTGGAAAATCTTGCGAATGTCTTCGCCCGCGACCCGCGTGCCCCCGCCCGCAATTGGAATGATATCGACCCAGCGGCGCGCTCTGAGCTCATCACGCCCGCGGTCTGTTCGCCGGCCGGATCGATGGTGCTTGAAATCTTTCAAGGCATCGCGCTCGAGGGGCAGCCGTTCCGCCAGGATGTACGGCAACGCATCGAGCCGGATCTCGCGGCTGATTTGTTGGCGTCGCGTGCCGGCAGTGTTACCCTCATCCCGCGCCCTCCTTCTGCCCGGGGAAAGGTTCTCCAGGTTGCCGATGGTCGCCCCGGGATGTCCTCTACCGCCTATGGTCCGGATGAGAACAACGTCTATAACGGCGACTACCCCCTTCAGGTCCCCCTCGTTCTTTATGTACGGCAGGATCGGCTAGCCGAGCTCACCCCGGCACTCCGGTGGCTCTTCTCTGATGAAGCAGCTGCCCTGCTTGAAAAGCAGGGCCTCTTCCCTGCCCCCAAGGCCGCCCGGACCAGGCTCGTCCAAAGGCTTGACACTCGGTAGGGCGTTTGGTCTGCTCCCCATCCAACGCGCGCGTAGCTCAATGGTAGAGTACCACCTTGCCAAGGTGGCTGTTGCTGGTTCAAGTCCAGTCGCGCGCTCCACTTTAAAATGGAGCCAAAACCCGCCGAAACCCGGCGGGTTTTTCATATCCGGACCTAGGCCGCCGCCGGCAGGGTTACCGTGATCCGTAGGCCCTTTGGTCGGGCAGGCTCCACCGAGGCCGAGCCCCCATGGAGTTCGGCTACCTGGCGGACGATGCTTAGACCCAGCCCGCTACCCCCCGCCCGGCGGGATTTGTCGGTCCGGTAAAAGCGATCGAAGAGTCTCGGCAGGTCTGCCGGGGTCACCCCTGCCCCGTCATCTTCGACCGTCAGCTCAACGCCGCTCGGGGTATCCCGGGTCGACACAACGAGGCGGCTCATGCCGGCGGCGTGGGCCAAGGCGTTATCAATCAGGTTCTGGACCAGCCGGCGGGCTTGGACCGGATCGGCGGCGCCACCACCAGCGGCCTCCAACTTCAATTCCAGCTTCACCCCGGCGGCCTTACAGCGGGCGGCAAATTCCTCGGCCACTTCGCGGGCCGCGATATGGAGGGCGCCCGGCTCGCGACGGACATCCTGGGAGGATTCCAGGCTGGCGAGGGCGAGTAGCCCTTCGACGAGGCCCTGCAGGCGGCCGACGGAGCTCACAATCTTCTGCGTGAACCGGGCGCGATCTTCGGGCGACATCGTCGCCTGGTCCTCGGCCAAGGTTTCGGCGTAGCCGCGGAGGATTGTCACCGGGGTACGCAGGTCATGGGAGACGTTCGTGACAAATTCGCGTTCCATCGCTTGGAGGCGCTTCAGCGCCGTCACATCTGCCAACACGAAGATAGCGGCACCGTCGTCGAACGCTTCCGGGTCCGTCCGTGCACCGGCGGCCTGGATCCAGACATCGGAGAGTGGCGCACGGTTCAGGAGAATGGTGGAGCGGGCGTCGCCTTCGACGCGGACGCGGCGGACGAGCTCGATGAAGTCCGCGCTGCGGACGAGCGGCACAATTGAGCCACCCGCATCATCTTCGGAGAGGTTGAACAATGCGGCGGCGGCTGGGTTGGCGAGGCGGAGCCGATCCTGGGCGTCGACGACGAGCACGGCATCGGTGAGAGGCGCCAGCAGCGCTTCGATGCGCCGGTCTGCCGCTGCGCGGATCTCGCCTTCATTCGCTGCGCGGCGTTCGATGGCGATGAATAGTTCTTCTAGGCGCAAGTTACGCACGAGCCAGCCATGCGGACGCGGCGCGCCCCCATCGGCGAGTAACGCGCGGCGTGCCCAACGTACATGGCCGGCAATCTCGGCGAGGTACCAGACGGCGGTGACGACGAGCGCGAGCAGGAGTAACCAGGGAAGCCAGGACATCTGCGGAGAATGCTGTCCGGCTCCGCCAGACGCGCGAGCGCAAAGCGGTTCAGCCGTTCACGCGGTAGCCGACGCCGCGCACGGTGTCGATCACATCGCCAGACGGGCCGAGTTTCTCGCGCAGGCGTCGGACGTGGGTGTCGACGGTGCGGGTCTCGAGGTCGGGCGAATAGTTCCAGACGTCGGAGAGGAGTTCTTCGCGCGACTGTACCCTGCCCTTCCGCTCGAGGAGCAGTCGGAGTAGCTTGAATTCGGTGGCGGTCAGATCGACGATCTTGCCGGAGGCGGTCACTTCGTGGCGCTCGATGTCGAGCATCAGTGCGCCGGCGGCAAGGCGGGTTGAAGGTTTGGCGGCGGCAGACTTCGCGCGGCGCAGAAGTGCTTGGGCGCGTAGCATCAACTCACGCGTATCAAAAGGCTTCGTCACGTAATCGTCGGCGCCGGATTCGAGGCCCTTTACCTTGTCGACCGTCTCGCCCTTGGCGGTGAGGAAGATCACCGGCGTATCCTGGAGAAGTGCGTCGGCGCGGACCATGCGGAGCAGCTGAACACCCGTGAGCTCGGGCATCATGACGTCGAGGATGATCAGATCCGGGCGGAAGTCGCGAGCGAGGCCGATGGCGCGCAGTGGGTCGTTGAGC
>CANKZO010000097.1 GCA_947488485.1 Opitutia bacterium
GCGACGATGCGGATCTGCTCGAAAGGCGCCCGCGGCGGTCGACCGACCAGGAAAGGGATGTTATTGATGTCCCCGGAGGTGCCGTTGGACATCGCCGCGACGAAACCCTCCCCGGCACCCAGCCGGGACGGCATGAGCCGCGCGAACTCCCCATAATAGTCAGCCGAGACCTGGCCCACGGGCGCGCCGCCGACATAATGCAGGGAGTAGTTGGCAAACAAGGCCAGGGGCTTACGCTTGGCGTCGACCACGGAGAGGACGCTGATGTCGGGGTCGGTAGGGCCGGCCGGCCGGTCCAGCACATCCGGCGAGGTGCCGGGGTTCATCTTCACTTGGTCATATTCGCCGAAGGGATTGGGCGGCATCTTGCCGGCCTTGAGGTACCAGCGCCGGTTGAAGACCTCGTGGGTCAGGGGCCGCGCGGCGGTGCCGACCGACGCGGGACGCAAGGAAGCGTGCGCCCGGATGATGGCCTGCGAGATTCCCTCCAGCATCACCAGCCGATAGGCGGCCGCCTTGGCGTCCCGGTCCGAGAGCTTGGCGTCCGGGGTGGGCGGCTCGTCCGCCGGGTTCACGCCGGAATGGGTATGGGTGCCGCTGACCAGCATGTGCTCCACAGGGATACCGGTGGCCTTGGCGGCCAGCTCCTTGGCTTCGGCGACGACTTTCCTGGGAACGCCGAGGTTATCGATCACGACCCAGGCGAACTGCGTCTTACCGTCGTCCATGACCAAGGCCCGGGCATTGAGCGGATCATGGGCCGAGGTCGCCGGACTGGGACTGAAACCTCCGGGCATGTTCATCGGGAACTCCTTCGGCGTGATATCCACCGCCGCCGCTCCGGCCTTCAAGGGAGCCGCCGAAAGCTCGGCGACCATGGAAACGACCAATAAACAAGCCAGGATGGGGGAACGCATAGGTCAGGGGTATGCCCAACATCCTGCCTCCCCTCTCCACCCTTTCAACCCCACATGCATTGCCTCGAGGTAGGGTCAGCACTGCGTGCTGACCTAGTCGCCCCGGGTAGGGATGACCGACCCGGTCATCCTTGTCTGTAGGTAGGGACAGCACCACGTGCTGTCCTAATTTCATCCGACAGGGTTGATCGCCCACGAGTCCTCCTACCCTCGTGCCCTCCGACCCTCGCTCCTACCCCGTGCCCCCGTGTCACCTTGCCAGCATGTCCCCTCGCGCAAGCGCGTGTCACCTTGCCAGGATGTCCCCTCACGACAGCGTCGCGCGCCCCCTCGCGGCTCCGCCGCACCTCCATTCGCCCGCCTAATGCTCCGCCCTCCGTAGTCATATTTTACTTATGCCTTCTGGACCGGCCCCGCGCCCCTTGCGCCCACCGCGCGGAAATGTCAGTCTAGAACTTTATACAACAATCCTACCCTGCTCTTTCGCCTCCCCATGTCCATGATTCGACGGATCCTCCTAATCGCTTTGTCATTCGTCTCAAACACGTCGCAGGCTCAACCCGGCATCGAAGGTTACTGGGGACACTCCCAGATCAGGGTGCGCCTGAGCACGCCGGAAATAATCCACACCGCCCCACTCGCCCTTAGTCCGCGCTACTTCGAAGCGGACACGATTCCCCCGGAGTCATTCGAGCTGATGAACCTCGGAGCCCAGCTCAAGGAAAGGACCAAGGAGCTCGCCAGTCGCCTCGAGAAGACCCCTGCGACTGAACGTGCACGCATCCTCGAGGCATACATCCGCGTCAACCTGCGACACATCGGAGGCGATTACGAAATCAGCAAAACCAGGATCTACCGGACGGGGCAGGACGAATACGTGGTCGGCCCCTACAGCTCAGACCCCTACGTGAGATTCCCTGATGCGGTGATGTACGACCGAAATGAGCGGAGCGATCTGCGCGATCGGACTATTGGCATCGTGATCGCCGATGCGGATCCGGAGGCCGACCTCCAGCTCCTCGCAGGCAAACTACCGAAACCGTTTGCGCTGCATCTCGACCTCCTTGCCGGCAAAGGAGTCTCCGAGGAGGAAATCCGGGCGGCTATCAAGGAAGCCCTCAGCGAACCTCCGTCCGACCACTACCGACACCGGGTCATCGCTGACTACCTCCGGTATAACCTCGCCCGGCGGCTGATCGGCAGAGAACTGTCGTGGAATGCCTCGTCGGAGGAGATCCTCCAGCAGGAGAAGAATCTCCTCGAAGCCAGGGAGCTGCTTGAGGCCGTCCGCACGAATTCGTCGGTCCTGAGCAGGGCTTCTCTGCACAAGATTGCCGACGCGGAGCTGGCCCGCTTCCGGCTTCCTCCCGACTATCAGCCCCGATTGGACCGTCTGGAGGAAGCCTTTCGCCTACTCAGGCTTTGCAAGGAAGAGGGCGATCCGACGGCGGTAGGCTCCATCGCGAGCATCGTCCGAGGCCTGCAGAAAGAAACCTACAGATTCTCTTTGGCGAAGCTGTCGGGCATGCCCGAGACCCGCTCGGCCATAGCTTGCTATGCCAATCTTCCCGATATCGCCTCGGCCCAAAGGCTGTCCCCGGACTATCTGCGATCCGAGACGGCCTGGATCGAAAAGCTGGAGAGCTTAGGAATTCGTAATGACGCTGCGTTCATCCGCATGGCCGCAGGGCTCCATGACGCCGGAGCGAAGGAAGCCTGCGAACGCGTGCTCGCGCTCTGCCCGCCCGGAGACGGCATCGTCCAACTGATCCGCGCCCACTTCGCCGTCGCCAAGAACGACCATAAGGCAGCGATGAAACACTTGGAAATGGCTGAGTCGGACCTCCGCCCTAAATCGCGACGTCATGAGGCGACGATCTCAGGGCATTTTGAATATGGATTGAAGAACGAGACCGCCATGATGTTCGGCAGGGTGCTCGTGGAACAGGCTTCGCTACTCCTGCGACAGGGTGACTTCCTCGGGGCCGCGCGCAAACTTAGGCTGACCGAGATGGACCTCTTCAATCAGGAATACGTGCAAGGGTGCCTCCTGACGAATGCGGAACTAAAGCAGCTGGCGGACGAAGAGTCGCCAAACCTGCGATATGTGTTCGATTCCCACGGAAGCCACGGCGACGAGGAGGGGCCGATGGGCAGACGTGAACCGCCCTTCGTGACGTTCGTTGATCATATTGAGGGGATAGTGCGTTCGTCCGCACGAGTGACCCTGGCCCGCCGATTGCTCCAGGAAGGCCGTGCGCGTGAGGCAATCCCGTACTGGGATCTCGAAACCCGTCCGACTGCGAGCCGTTATGCGGACCTGATGGATGTCGCCGTTGACGTTTCAAAGCCGGCACAAGTACGCGGCCTGGCCTACTGGCAGGCGGGGCTTCTGCTTCGCGAGAACTCCAATCTCTGGGCATGTTCAGCAGGTCATCAGCTAGACGGAGGGATATTCGTTCCACGTATTGCGATGGCCAATCGGAAAGGCACGAAAGACCTCGGAATAGTCGGGCCAGAGGAGCGCGCACGCATCGACGCCGCCCAAGCATGGACCGCACCTCGTAACAGTTTCTTCCGTTACGGTCTCGCCGAACATTGCCTGAAGGCTTCGGAGCTGCTCCAGGGTGAACAGTCCGCGTACGCGCTCTGGTTCGGGGCCCTGGCGCTGGCCTACATCGATCACCAAGCGGCGGAACCGATGCGTCAGAAACTCCTCAAGGAATACGCGTCGACGAAGATCGGACAGCAGGCGCTGGCGGCGAAAGGACTGCCTAAGCATGTCGAGGCTCCGGACATGAAATGAGCGCACATCCGCCGACCATGTTTGCTTTGCCACGCCTGATGGCCCTCGTGCTGATCGCCGGAATGCTAGGCATGCTTTCCTGCGCCCCGAGCCCTCAGCTTAGGATCATCCCGCTGACCCACTCGGCCTATGTCTGGAAACAGGGTTGGAATGCCCGGATGACCAGCGAATTGGCCGGCATGGAACTCCCCTCCAAGCTGACCTCCCTGAACGTGCTCGTCGGGGAATGCGGCCTGAGCAGCGGCCGTAGGGCCGTCCGCCCGCCTTGGAAGGAATTATTGGCTCACGGGCGCCCGCTTTCATTATCCGTCCGTATTGGAACCCGCAAGGCAGTGCGCGGGACGGGTGACCTAGATCTTACCGAAGGCTTCGACCTACTCCTGGCCGGCTTGGCCGAGGCCCGTGCAGCCGATATCGCGGTAGCCTCCCTGCAAGTCGACTTCGACTGCCCAGAGCGATTACTGGCAGCCTACGCCGAAGAAATCCTTGCCTTCAAGGCGGAGACCGGAGGCCTGCCCGTGACCATCACTACCTTGCCCGCGTGGCTGGATGCCGATGGCTTCGACGAACTTATTGCAGCGGCGGATGGCTGGACTCTCCAACTGCACGGCACCAGCAGGCCAAAATTAGGCTCGGACGACGCGCTCTTCGCCAAAGGCTCCGCCGTGCGCTGGACGCGACAGGCCCTTCGGTTCGGCCGTCCCTTTCGGGTCGCGCTCCCGACCTATGCTTACCTGGCATGCTATGGTAAGTATGGCGAGTACCTGGGCATGCACGCCGAGCAGGCCGGCTTTCCGTCGGGCACGACCCAGACCATGCCGCTCCCGGCCGACCCCGCTCAGATCCAAACCTACCTACGCGCGCTCGAAGACGCGCGCTTCGAACTCGTCACCGGCGTAGACTGGTTCCGACTTCCCTTTCCGGGGGACCGTCAGAATTGGACGATGCGCGGACTGGACGACGTCCTTGCCGGACGCGGACTGAAGACCGACCTGGAAATCATCGGCAGCCAAAAAGGCGGTCTCTACGACCTCGCGATTACCAACTCCGGACACCAACCCGTCGCCCTGCCCTCCGTGCAGCTGGAATGGAGCGATGGGCAGCTCGTCGCCTTAGACGCTACTTATGCCTGGCAGGCCGAGACCAAAGGACGCGCCGTCACATTTTCCACGCGAAACTTCCAAGAGTTCATCGCACCCGGCGAACGACGTGTCGTCGGCTGGCTGCGTATCGACGAAAGCAAACCTATCACCTCACGACTCATCAAATGAAACCTAACCATTCCAATCAGAACGGCCTCAAGTTGGCCTTTTTCGTCACCCTGTCCGCCATGCTCGGCGCCTTGGCGTGGGCCTGCGGAGCAGGCTATGAACCTGAGGGCATCCTCACCATGGGCGACCATGCTGTGATCAGTCCGTTGCGCACGACCTTCCAAAAGGACTTCGACAAAGCCTTTGGCAGCCGGCTGGCCAAAAGACCTGCCGAGGATTTGCCCATGCTCGATCGTGGTTCCGTCGTCGCCGATGTGCGCAGGGTAGTGCAGGAAGACTGCAAGCGACGCGGTGTTCCGTTCGACCCCGAAGCTAAAACAGCGCCGCATCCTTTGGAGCTTTCGCTTTATCTGGCTTCGCTCGAGACGGATAGCCACGAGGCCATTCCGCTCTGTGAAAGGATTCTGGCCCTGCCGCCCGATCAGCGACGCAACCTGACCGCCGTGGCGCATTATCGTCTCGGCCGCTTGCTCATGATTGTCACGGACTGGGAGCAGCTGACCGCCGAGAGGGCCCAGGCGCGGATGAGCGCGATTCATGGCCACCTAAAGGCCACCAAGCAGGCCGTCAAGGATGGCGCACCGGACATCTGTCTGATCAGCCGGCAATGCGATGGCTGGATCGCCTACTCGCAGTCGATGATCGCGCCCGCGGAGACCCTTGAGAAACTTGGTCTCGCTGATTTCGGCCAAGCCCTGCGGACCTATCTTTCGATGGAAGGTAGAGGTGAGGCAAGCGGAAGAAGCTCTGCCTTACATCTCATCGCCAAGCTCGCCCGGGACGACGCTTTCGCAGCTTGCGCCAAAGATCCCGACCTCCGCAGGCTCATGACGATCTTTATCTGTTCGGGTGGCGGCGAGCTCGCGTCCGAACGACATCTACGCCAATCCGACACCGAATCCTATGCCCGCCGATGGGTCGCGGCGCTGGAAGCCGCGGGAGTCACCGCGGAGGAAGACGCCCTGCGCATTGCGAACCTCCAGTACTCAGCAGGTGAGTGGGAGAAATGCGCCGAGACCCTCCGGAGATTACCATCGGATGACCCGATGGCCGCCCTGCTTCGCTCCAGACTGAGCCTCCGTAACCAAGACGTCCCTGCGGCGATCGCCAGCCTGCAGCCAGCGATTCACCATGGCGGGCTCAGACCACTCTCGGAGTACATGAGCTCGGCGTCGTCGCGGGACTATGTGGAAAGTTATGATTACTACCTTCAGGCAGAATCCGACGACAAGGAAAGCTGGACCGCGCGTGTCCGCGGCGAACTGGGCGTCCTTCTCCTGAAGAACCAGGAATACGTCGAAGCGATGGGGGCCTTCTACTACTCCTTGAACGAGCGGGACGCCGCCTATGTCGGCGAGTGCCTGTTGACCGTCGACGAGCTGAAGGAAGCGGTCGATCGGAGCTGGCATCGCCCCCTGATGCGACCCGGCTATCGGTTCGAGAACAATGGCCGTTTCGTGCCGGTCGAATACGAGGTGCGCCACCTGCTCGCCCGTCGGCTGTTCCGCGCGGGCCGATGGGAGGAAGCACTCCCCTACTTTCCTGACGAGGTCCGTGCCACGGCTCGTCGTTACGTGGAACTGCGCCGGCAGGCCGATCGCTGGCACTTCAACCGCATCGAACGGGCCGATGCCTATTGGCGGGCGGCCCTCATCATGGCCAAGCAAGGGGACTCCCTGATCCATAGTGATTTCGGACACTACTGGAGCCCCAATGGTAGCTGGTATGTGCGTGACCTTGAGGTAGAACAGACGGGCTGGCACGAAAAGCCCGACCTGCCCAAGCTCCGCCTTGAAACCAACGACTGGAAAGTCCCCAACACCTACGCCGCTCCGAGCGATGACGAGCGGAAGCGCGCCAAGAAATGGATCAAGCTGAACCTCGAAAAACCCGACTACTCCCACCGCATCGCGAGTTACGCTGCTGTCGACCTCATCATGAAAGCGGTCAGCTATCTGCCGGACAATGACGTCCGCGGCTCGCTGATGCTGCAATATGCGGGGGACATCCTGAAGTATGTCGACCCTAAGGCCGCGAACCCCGCCTACCGGACCCTCGCCATTCGTTTCCGGAAGACTCCGTTAGGGAGTCACGCCTGGAACAGGCATTGGTTCAGCCGTGAGGATGGTAGCGACGATCCGGACCTGCTTACGAAATAGTGGTCATACCACCGCGCTCTTGCCAACCGGCCAACTGATCAACGGATCAACTTCCCTAGTCGCGCCCTGCGCGACTAAAATCCGATGATCGTCATCGTCCCTTGGCTGACCTGGGTGGCTTCGACGCCCATGATCCAGCGCTCTTCATAGTCCGGACCCCACGAGTCTGAGACGGCGACCTCGCCGGTCTGCTTATTGTAGCCGACAATCATGCAGACGTGGCCTTCGTTGCGGTTAGGCTGCAGAGGCTTCTGGCCTTTGCGCGCATCGGCGACGGCCTTCTTCCACGCTACCGGATCGGTCATGCCCTGACGCTCCTTGGTGCGTCCGTTGGCGATCTCGTTGTATTCCTTGGTGGAGAACATGGCCCACATGATCGGCAGGCCTTGGTCGATATATTTATCAACGGTCCCGGGATCGACCTTGATGCTGACGGTCTCGATCTTCCGATACGCGCCGGTGACTGCCGCCTTGGCGCCGTTGGCGATGGCCACGACCGAGGTACCACCCCCGGCGCCGCTCTGTCCAGCCATGGCGAGAACATACATGTCTGCCGGGACGCCCATATAGCGCATGGCGCGCTCCCAGGTGGCCGGCACGCAATAGCCCTTAGGGCCTTGGTTGACCATGGGGATGTCCTTCAGGATGACGTCTCCATTGGGTCGCTTCTCGACGCGGCTCTTGGCCCGGGCGAAGAGCTCGGCGTCCGAGACTCGGCTACGACCGCCTTCGTCGGCCGACTTGACGGAAAGGATACGCAAGGCGACATACTCGTCCTTCGGCGCAGCCAGCAGGAAGGCGTGACCGTTCCAATTCCAGCGGCGTACGACTTCGCGCGTCGCTTGTGCGTTACCCATGCTGCCAAGGGTCGGCTTACCGAAAAGCTTGGTCAG
>CANKZO010000098.1 GCA_947488485.1 Opitutia bacterium
CGTCGCCATCCCAGTCGGCCACGGTCTGCGTGGTGTATCCCCACTTGGCCTCCGCCGGCCCCTGGATGCTACCATTGCGGCCCGCCATGATGCGCAGGGTCTTGCCGTCCGCCTGCAGGAGCTGAGGTGCGGCAAACTTGGGCGACGCCACACCCTTCCCGCTCAGATTTTCAAAGAAGGCCACATAGCCCGCGGTGTTGCCGGAGATGATGTCGATGTCGCCGTCGCCATCCCAATCGAAACCGACCGGCGTCGCGAGGGCGCCGAACTTGATCTCATCCGCCTGCTGCTTGAAATACTTCGGAGGCAGGAACAGCGGCGTATGGTCATCGGTGAACTTCCCCGTGTTCTCGATATAAGCCACGCGTCCGTCTTCGTCGCCGACGACGAGGTCGAGCTTGCCGTCCTTATTCCAATCAAACGCGACGGGGGTGATCATCTCGAGGTCCATGGTCAGCGGACGCGGCGAACCCGGCAGGGCTTTGGCTTCGAGCGTAGCCTTCCATGCCGCCGAACGTGCGCCGCTGATCACGCTCGCCGGCACGGTCAGCCGGCGTCCGGCGGCATACTTGGGCTCAGCCCGTGACCCGATATTCTCAAAATAGGTGAAGCCGTCCAGGAACTCGCCGCAAAGGAGATCCAGATCCCCGTCGCCGTCGAAGTCCGCGAAATTAGGCGAGGGCCAGCCGAAGACCTCGAGGTCCTTGCCGGCTGACTGGACGCGGACGGGCGACTGATACTTGGGCTTCTCGTCAGTGCCCTCGTTCCGCATGAAATACACGAAGCCGCGCAGCGGGCCTTTGACCCACACGCCCTTCTCATTGTAGGCGTTATCCCAGCCGTAGTCGGTCCAATCACCGACGCCGACAATCACGTCGGTCTTCCCATCGCCGTCATAGTCGACGACCTTCCACATGTTCGCCCGCACCTTGTTCGGGTGAATGTTCGACGGCAGCGGGAGCTTCTTGCCGAATTCGAGGCCGGTCTTCGCGAAGTCAGGATATTCGACGCCCGGAGAGAGCACGCGCGGCTTGCCGTCGGCCCCCCAGCTGAGCTCGACGTTCTGCATGCCTTTACTGATGCGCAAGCCGGGCTTGAAGACGGGCATGGGCTTGGCGGCCGTATCCGCATCCGCCCGGAAGACAGTCACGCCGTTCGAAGGCTTATCGGGACAGTTGACGACGAGTTCGAACTTGCCGTCACCATCGACGTCCATGGGCAGGGGCCAGGCCCAGAGGCCGACTCCGAGATCCACCACGAGCCCGGGGTTGTTGTACTTGAGCCGCTCAAGGCCGGCCTGGCCGGATGCGTCAGCCGTCTTCGGCCACGCCGATCCTTCCATCGGCCGTGCGACGAGCTTGGCGGGGTCGATGACCACATGCTTGGCGAGCTTGCGCTTCCAGGTGTAGGTCACATGCACGAGCCCGTCCGCCGATTGGATGATGGCGGGATAACTGAACTCGGCCTTAGGCTCATCCTCGAACACCAAGGCGGCTTCCCAAGTGATACCATCCTTACTCACGGCGAGATTGAGCGGACTGCGACCCTTGGCGGTGTGGTTATAGATCAGGAGATGACGTCCGTCCTTGAGCGTGACGGCATCGGTGCCGGAATTCGGATTGGGCAAATCGGTCAGTTCGACCTTCGACCAGGTCGAGCCTTGGTCACGGGAGACGGTGCTGAAGACCTTGGCGTTACGGGTCCGCCCGACCGACATGAGGCTACCGTCTTTCAGGAACAGGATACTGGGCTGGATCGAGGCGGGAGCACCCTGCCCTTGCTCGACCGCGATTTTCTCCCACGTGAGCCCATTATCGCGGCTACGCTCGAAATGGATCTGCCACGTCGGCCCGACCTTCAATCCTTCGGCACTGCTGCCCGAAAGGATGGTGCCGTCCTTCAGCTGCACGGGCTTGTTCTTGATCGGACCGAGGATGCCTTCGGGCAGGCGGCGCGGTTCACCCCAGGTCTTGCCGTTATCATCGCTGAGGCGGAGCAGTCCCCACCACTCGACCGGATTCGGGCCGACCTTGTAATACAGCTGGAGCGGTCCTTCCTTCGGCTGGAAGAGCACGGGATTCCAACAGGGGAAGCGCTTACCGTCGGACTGCGTGCCTTCGGCGACCTTGACCGGGGCGGTCCAATTGCCGTCGACGCAACGAGCCGTCCAGATCGAGACGTCCGGCTTGCCTTCGGCCTCTCCGGCGAACCACGCCGCGACCAAGGTGCCGTCCTTGGCCTCGACAATCGTCGTCGCATGACAGCTCGGCACAGGATTGGTCTCGAAGATGAAGCCAGCACGGACCACGCCGGGCTCGGCCGCGAAGGCCGAAAGCGTCAGGCAAGCGAACAACAGTCGTAAGATCATACGGGGTAAGCCGACTATCCGACTGAACCCCGCAGGAAACAAGCCTGCACTGGTCACTCGGATAACCGGGAAACGATCACCTGCTTGGTCTTACGCTGGATGGAATAAAGCTCCTGCGGTCGCGTGGGATCCCAGGCGAAGGCCTGACCGGCCGAAGCGAACGCCACCTTCCCCTCCCAGTGCGCCTGACCCCCGCCCGCGGGCAGGCTGAGCCGATAGAGTTCCTTCGCATCATGCCCCGAGACCCAGACCATGCCGTCCAAACCGAAGCCGCCGCCTGAACTGCTGAACATGCCGAAACGCGCCAGAAGCTCGGACGGGAACGACCACTCGGCCAAGGGCTTCCAATCGGCGTCATAACGGATGAGCCGGCTCCGCGCCGGATTACTGTTCACCGCGTAATGCGCAAAACAGACCAACCAGCCCGCGCGCTCGGGCACCGCCCAAGTCAACGAGCCCGGCGGGTCGACGAAGACCTTCCGCCCGAGGTGTCGCAAGGTGACCGCATCAAAGAACTCCAACGAACTCTCGTCCGGCTTGGCGGGGAAATTGGAGTGAGCCACGACCAGGCGATCGCCGACGACGACGCCTGCGTTGAGGTGCTTGATGCCCGACCCGGGCGGAGCGCTCCATTCACCGACCTTACGGCCGGTGGACTTCTCATATTTTCCGAGCGCGCGGTCACCGATCGCGTAGAAATATTCCGCCCCCACGGCCACGCCTTGGTTGGCTTCGGCTGCCGGCCAGCTGCGCACGACCTCGAGACGCGCCGTCGGGACGCTGACGCAGCCCACGAGGCATACGACAAAAAGGGGGAGCAGGCCGAGGCGCATGAGGCTCAAACTGAAGGCGCAATGAAGCGGTTTCAATCATTTCAGCAGGCGGCGGAGCGGAATCAGACATGTCTTAATGATTTATCCCCGCCGGCAATCGGTCATCTTCACCTGTGCCCCATGCGTACCGCCCGTCGCATCCTCTCCCTGTTGCCTATCCTGCTTGGCGCGCTGCTCGGCGCCGCCGACGGCATCAAGACCACGACGACTTATGAAAAAGCCTACGGTGGATCCAAAGGCGCGCCGAAAGTAGACGCCGCCAAGGAGCTGCCGCGCTATCCGGCCGTCGAAGCGGCTTCCGCGCCCGCTACCTGGAAAGTGAAACCGGGTTTCAAACTCCAACTGGCGGCCCACGAACCGCAGGTCCGCGATCCGATCGCGGTCTGCTTCGACGAACGCGGCCGGATGTTCGTCTGCGAGATGATCGACTACTCGGAACGCCGCGACGAGATCCCGCACCTCGGCCGCGTCTCGGTCCTCGAAGACAAGGACGGCGACGGGTATTACGAGACGAGCCGCGTCTTCGCCGACAACCTGCCCTGGCCCACTGGGCTGCTCTGGGCCAACGGCGGTCTCTACGTCCTGACGACGCCTGATCTCTGGCGCTTCGAAGACCGCGCGGGCAAAGGCGTGGCCGACCATCGAGAGAAGGTCTTCACGGGCTTCGGCACGGGACTGAAGATCATCAACGTCCAAGGGATGGCCAACAGCCTGCAATGGGGACCCGACCAACGCGTCCATCTCCTCGCCGGCGGCGGTAACCGCGGCAAGGTCTCCTGCCTGCTGCGCCCCGAGCTCCCCGCGCTCGAACTCGGTGGCAATGATTTCTGGTTCGACCCGCTGACCCATACTTTCGGACTCGAAGCCGGCGGTGCCCAATACGGGATGAGCTACGATGACTTCGGCCGGAAATTCGGCTGCTCCAACTCGGACCACCTGCAATACTGGGTCCACGACCGCACGGGGGCGTCAGCAAACCCTCACCTTCCCTTGCCCGCCCCGCGTCAGAGTATCGCCAAGGACGGCGGCGCCGCCGAAGTCTTCCGCATCAGTCCCGATGAACCCTGGCGCATCGTCCGCACGCGATGGCGTATCTCCGGCGCGGTCCCGGGAGCCGTCGAAGGCGGCGGCCGGGTCAGCGGCTACTTCACCGGTGCGACGGGTACGACAATCTATCGTGGTGATGCCTACGGCCTGTCCTTCAAGAACAACAGCTTCACGGGCGATGCGGGCGGTCAGCTCATCCACCGCAAGGTGATCACCCCCGCCGCCGACGGCGTCAGCCTCTCCGGAGAACGCCCGACCGACGAACGGGGCTTCGAATTCGCCGCGAGCCGCGACACCTGGGTCCGCGTGGTCAATTTCGCCAACGCCCCCGACGGCTGCCTCCACGTCTGCGATATGTATCGCGAGGTGATCGAACACCCGTGGTCCATTCCTGACGAGATCAAGCAACACCTCGACCTGAACAACGGCAACGACCGCGGCCGCATCTATCGTCTGGTCCCTGACGATAAGGATTGGGTCCGTCGTCCCTCGGTCGACCTGGCCAAGGCCACGACGTCCCAGCTCATCGAGACGCTCTCCCACGCCAACGGCTGGCATCGCGATACGGCCTCCCGCCTGCTCTACGAACGCCGCGATCCCGGCGCGCGCTCCCAGCTCTCAGGCCTGCTCCAGACCGCCCCGAATCCGCTCGCCCGCCTGCATGCGCTGAACCTTCTGGTGGCGACCAAGCAACTGCCGGAAACGCTCATGGTCACCGCCCTCGGCGACGCCGACGCGGCCGTCCGCGAACGCGCGGTCTTTCTGACTGGAGATTATTACCATAAAAAGTCGCTGAGCCGTGGCGCGACCGCCGCCCTGATGCGTCATGCCACCTCGGAGGACGCTCGTCTCCGGTTCCAGACGGCGCTCACGCTTGCTCGGGTGACGCCGGCCGACGACGCGACCGATCTTTCGAACGCCTTGGTGTCCCTGGCCCGCCGCGACCACGCCCACGCCTGGATCGCCCCGGCCATCCTCAGCGTCCACCCCACGGTGCTTTCCCGGCGATTGCTCCCTGCACTGGCCGACGAAACCTTCACCGGACAAGCCGAAGCCTTCCTGTCGCAACTCATCCTAGTGCGCGCCATCTCCCAACCCGCGGAGGACCGGCCCGCTCAGCTCGAGCAAGTGCTCCGTCTCGGCGCCCGTCCTGCCCACTTGAGCGCGCTCGCGAAAGGACTCGCCCGTGCGGGATCCTCGTTGGAGAAAGCCGACGCGTCCGGAAAGTTGGCACGCTTGTTCGCCGAGGCCGCGACCGTCGTCAACGATCCCAAGCAGTCAATCACTCGCCGCGTCGATCGTCTCGCGCTGCTGGCCGCCGCTCCCCTCAAGCTCAGCCGTCCCGTCCTCACGGCCTGCCTCTCTGCCGACCGTCCGGCCGAACTCCAGGCGGCGGCGCTGACTCAATGGGGCGCCACGGCTGACCCTGGCTTCACCCTCACGATCGTCGAACGATGGAAGGACCTCGACGCTTCGGTCCGCACCCAGGCGATGACCCAGCTCCTCCAACGGCCCGATCGCGTGAAGCCTCTCCTGAACGCCGTCGCGGCCAAGCAGCTTCCCGCCTCGGCCTTCGACGCCGGCCAGGTGCAATCCTTGCTCAAACACAAGGACGCCCAAGTCGCCGCGCTGGCGCGTACGGCGCTCGCCGAGGTGATCCCGCCTTCCCGCGAGGTCGTCACGGCCAAGTATGCCGCCAGCGTGGACCTCGCCGGTGACGCCACCCGCGGCCTCGCGGTCTATCAACGCGCCTGCGTGATCTGCCACCGGGCCGGCGGGCAAGGCATGGAAGTCGGGCCTGACCTGCTCACGGTGAAGAACAAGGGCCGCCCCGCCCTGCTCACGGCCATCCTCGAACCGAACAAGGAGATCGCCGCCCAATACATGTCCTTCCTGGTGCAGACTCGCGCCGGCGAATCGTACCTCGGCGTGATCGCCGAAGACACCGCCACGCAGCTGACGCTCAGGATGCCCGGCGGCGTCTCGAAGACGATCCTCCGCGCCGACGTGTCGGGCAGCTCCTCCGACGGTCGCAGCCTGATGCCGGAAGGACTCGAAGGCGGCCTCACGACCCAAGACATGGCCGATCTGCTCACCTTCATCGAAACCCTGAAATAAGATGCGCTCCCTTTTCGCCTGCCTGCTCTCCCTGCCGCTCTTGGCCGAGGCGCCGCCCGAGGGCTTCCGCTCCCTGTTCAACGGCAAGGACCTCTCGGGGTGGCACGGCCATAATCCGCACCAAGGCCTCAAGCTGACCAGCGAGAAGAAAACGGCCGACCTCGCCAAGCAGCGCACAGATTTTCCGCAGCACTGGCGCGTGGAGAATGGCGAGCTGGTCAACGCCGGCACGGGACCCTACGCGACGACGGACGAGGCGTTCGGTGATATCGAACTCCGCCTCGAGTATAAGACGGTCGCGAAAGCCGATTCGGGCATCTACCTCCGCGGCACTCCGCAGGTACAGATTTGGGACCTCAATCAGGTCTTCGACCCGAAGAAGCCAGACCGTAAACCGCACCTGGGCTCGGGCGGTCTTTTCAATAACACGCCCGGCGCCCCCGGACGCGACCCGCTCGTGGCCGCCGACAAGCCCTTCGGCGAATGGAATGCCTTCCGCATCATCCAGAAGGGCGACGTCACCACGATCTGGCTCAACGGCCGTATGGTCGTCGACCACGCCAAGATGGAAAACTACTGGGACCGCGCCAATCCCCTCCCCTCCAAAGGTCCTCTCATGCTCCAGACCCACGGCGGCGAAATCCGCTGGCGCAACCTCTTCGTCAAGCCGCTCTGATATGCCCGCCCTCCAGACTGCGCTTTGCCTGCTCGCCGCGACCTGCCTGTCCGACGACGGTCTGCGCCGTGGGCTGACCTTTCACGCCCCCTTCGATACCGGCTTCGACGCCGCGTCATCCGCCGACGACCCGGCCTGTCGGGTCCGCGCCAGCGGTAAGATGGTGTCGCCTACGCCCGGACCGGAGATGAGACTCGCGACCGATGGCAAGTTCGGCGGCTGCCTCGTCTTTCCCAAGAAGGGTGCGGTCCGCCCTGAGTACGCGGCATCGAAGTCCCTCGCCTATGGCACGACCGACTGGTCGGCCACGGTCTCGATCTGGCTACGCCTCGATCCGGATAAAGACCTCGAGCCTGGCTATTGCGATCCGGTCCAGATCATCGGCGACGATGTGAAGAAGGGCTTCATCTTCCTGGAATGGTCGAAAGACCATTCGCCGCGTCATTTCCGTTTCGCCGTGCGCCCGCTCTACCACCTCTGGAACCCCGATGCGGTCGGCTGGGAACAGATCCCCGACGAACGCCGTCCGATGGTAAAGATGGAGCAGGCCCCATTCCGTCGCGACCGCTGGACGCACGTGGCCTTCGTGCTCGACCATATCAACAACCATGCCGCCCCTCCCCGCGCCCGTCTGCATATCGACGGACGCCAGATCGGCGTCATCCAAGGCCATGACCTTACCTTCGGCTGGGACCCCGCCGCCCTCCGCCTAGTACTAGGCGCCGCCTACGTCGGCTCGCTCGACGATCTGGCCGTCTGGAACCGCGCCCTCTCGGCCGATGAAATCGCCCGCCTGTACGCCCTGCCAGGGGGCGTGGAAACTTTACGCCGATGAACCCCACCCGTCTCCTCACTGCCTTGCTCTCCTTCACCGCCCTCGGCTTCGCCGAACCGGTCAAGGTAGCGACCTTCGACGTCGACGCCACCCCGCCCCTCGGTTCGGCGATGGCCTACGATACGGTCAAGCGCCTCGATGACCTGACGCTGCGTTGTCGCGG
>CANKZO010000099.1 GCA_947488485.1 Opitutia bacterium
TTCAGCCGTTAGGCGAGTCGGCGATGGTGAAGAGCAGTTCGGCGGACGAGACGCACTCGCCGTTGACGAGGCATTCGCATTCGGCGGCGGCGATGCGACCGCGGACCTTGGTGAGCTTCGCGCGGATCTCGAGGGTGTCGCCCGGCGTGACCGCCTTGCGGAACTTCACCTTGTCGGCGCTCATGAAGAACACGACCTTCGGGGCTTCGTCGGCGGCGCCGCGGCGCAGCATGATGAGGCCGGCGGCCTGAGCCATCGCCTCGACCTGCAGGACGCCCGGCATGACCGGCTGGCCGGGGAAGTGGCCTTGGAAGTAAGGCTCGTTGATCGTGACGTTCTTGATCGCGACCAGGGAGTCTTCGTTGAGCTCGACGACGCGGTCGACCATCACGAACGGGTAGCGGTGGGGCAGGGCGTTGAGGATCTGACGGATGTCGAGCGCCGAGCCGGCGGGCGCGGTCGGGGCTTCGACCTTCGGGCCGGCGGGCGCGGCCTTGGCCTTGGGGGCCTTGGATTCCTGCCACTGCTTGCGTACGGCCGCGGCGAGGCGGGCGTTGAGCGCGTGGCCGGGGCGGACGGCGATGATGTGCGCCTTGAGGCGGACGCCGGCGAGGACGATGTCACCGACGATATCGAGGATCTTGTGGCGGACGAGCTCGTCCTTGAAGCGCAGGGGCTCCTTGCTGACGATCTTGTCGCCCTTGAGGATGATCGCGGAGTCGAGCGTGCCGCCCTTGATCAGGCCCTTCTCGATGAGGCCTTCGATGTCCTCGTAGATCGTGAACGTGCGGGCCGGGGCGATCTGCGCCTCGTAGGTCTCGGCGTCGATGTCGATCGTGAGGTGCTGAGTATGGATGCCGCGGTCGTCGGCGGACGTGCAGGTGATGCGCAGGCCGTCGAAGGGCAGGGCGATGATGGAACGGCTGCCTTCGTTGATCGTGATCGGGTGCGTGAGCACGAACGTCTCACGCGGCTCGGCCTGCTCGACGACGCCGCACTGGTGGATGAGCGTGGTGAAGGGGCGCGCGGAACCGTCGACGATCGGCGGCTCAGAGGCGTCGAGTTCGATGATGGCGTTGTCGATGGCCATGCCGCTGAGGGCGGAGAGGACGTGCTCGATGGTGTGCAGCTTGACGGTGTCGGAAGAGACGGTCGTCTTACGCTCGAGTTCGGTGATCATCTCCGAGACCGGACGCACCTCGGGCTTGCCGAAAAGGTCGATCCGGCGGAACACCAGGCCGGTGTTGGGCGCACCGGGCTTCAGGGTCAGGGTGACGTCCTGGCCGGTGTGGAGGGCTTTGCCCTTTACGGAGGCTTCTTTGCCAAGGGTGCGCTGTTTCATGCCGTTCACATAGTTATTCACACCCCCCTCCCTCTGTAAAGGCCTACTTTCGAGGGGTTTGGGGTGGAATTCACTGTGTAGGGATAGGGGTAGGGGCAGGGGTGGGGGTTGGCTGAAACAGGGCTAGCACCGGGGCTGGGGCTAGGGGATAGGAAGGAGCTGGCGGATGGGCTTCAAGAGGGGGCAGCAAGGAACAATGAACAAAGAACAATGAACGACGGTGCAAGCGCTGGTCATCGTGAAGATTTCATCGCTGTGAACAACGCATCGTCGAGCCCTGTCTCTGGCCCTAGCCCGAGCCCTCGCAGCGATGTTCATCGCTGCGTTCACTTGTTCACACGGGGACGCGGTTCCTTGACACTTCAAGGCGCCGGGCAAATCGTCCCCACGTGCTGCTGGTCATCGATAACTACGATTCGTTCACCTACAACCTGGTCCAATACTTCGGGCAGTTGGGCGTGGAGCAGAAGGTATACCGCAACGACCAGATCACGGTGGAGGAAGCCCTCGCGCTGAATCCCGACCGCGTGATGATCTCGCCCGGTCCGTGCTCGCCCGCCGAAGCCGGCGTGTCGTGCGACATGATCCGCGCCTTCGCCGGCAAGAAGCCGGTCCTCGGTGTCTGCCTCGGCCACCAAGCCATCGGTCACGTCTACGGCGGCAACGTCATCCGCGCCCCGCACCTGATGCACGGCAAGACCTCGCCGGTGTTCCACAATAACACCGACGTCTTCAAGGGCCTGCCTTCGCCGTTCGCCGCGACCCGCTACCACTCGCTCGTCGTCGAGCGTTCCACTTTCCCCGCCGCCCTCGAGGTGACGGCCTGGACCGAAGACGGCCTCGTGATGGGCCTCCGCCATCGCGAACTCCCGATCTGGGGCGTCCAGTTCCATCCGGAGTCCTTCGCCACCGAGCACGGCCTCCAGCTGTTGGGCAACTTCCTCAAGCTCTGAGCGATGTTCTGCCCCCGCTGCAATCACGAGGATACGAAGGTCCTGGAGACCCGCCTCGGGAAGGGTAACCATTCCATCCGCCGGCGCCGCGAGTGCCTGGCGTGCGATCATCGCTTCAGCACGATCGAGGAGATCGTCCGCGAAGGCATGGTCGTCGTGAAGCGCAACGGCGCCCGCGAAGAGTTCGATATCGGCAAGATCGCCGCGGGCGTCCGCAAGGCCACCGACAAGCGTCCCATCGAGGTCGAACGCATCAACCTGATGATCTCCGAGATCGTCGAGAACCTGCAGGTGAAGTTCGGCGACGAGGTCCCTTCCAGCGCCATCGGCGAGGAGATCATGACGCTCCTCCAGTCGGTCGACCAGATCGCCTACGTCCGTTTCGCCAGCGTCTACCGTGAGTTCCGCGACATCGACGAGCTCGCCAAGGCCATCGACCAGCTCCGCAAGGGAGGAAAGGCGAAGTGACCGCCGCGCTGCCCAAGTCCATCCGCCTCCGCACGCTCAACGCGCTGCTGGCTTCGATGGTGGGCACCGCTCCCCAGCTGCGCACCGATGTCGACGCGGTGCTCCGCGTCTTCGAGGCCGACGACGAGACCGATCCTCGCCTCAACGCCGCCGACCTCGCCGCCGCGGCCGCCCAGATCTTCCGTCTGCTTTCGCCGGACCGCGCCACGCCGTCCGTCGCCGTGCTCGACCATCGCGCCGAACCGTTCGACGCCCTCTGGGCCGGCGAACGTGTCGCCGCCGCCCTCGCCACGACCGGTGAATCCGCCGACGTGCTCTTCTGGGTCGTCGGCCTGCAGGACCAGTATCTCGCCGGCACCCGCGCCCGTTCGACGCGCTGGCGCGCGGCCTACGACGAAGCCGTCGACACGGTGCAGGGCCTGGTCGCCCGTCAGGCCGGCCGCCGCCGCGTCACGGTCGTCGTCCTCTGATTTCCCATGAGCGCCCCGAAGACGCTGTTCCAGAAAATCGCCGACCAGGAGATCCCCGCGAAGCTCATCCACGAGGATGCGGTCTGCGTGGCTTTCCATGACATCGACCCGAAGGCGCCGACCCACGTGCTGGTCGTGCCCCGCAAGGCCATCCCGCGTGTCGCCGCCGCCACCGCGGAAGACCAGGCGACCCTCGGTCACCTGCTGCTCGTGGCCGGCCAGCTGTCCCGTCAGCTCGGTTTGGCGAACGGCTTCCGCATCGTGATCAACAACGGTCCGGACGGCGGTGAGTCGGTCCCGCACCTGCACGTGCATCTGCTGGGTGGACGCGCCCTCCATTGGCCGCCAGGCTGAGGCCATGAGCGCGCCTGAACCCTGCCTCGTCCTCGACGGCTCCGCCCGCGCCGGAGTCCGGGTGGGAGTTCTCTCGGGGGGTCGCTGGGCAGGGCAGGGCATTTCGCCCGACGGCGCCTTGGAAGGTCTCTTCGGTTGCGTCGAAGCCGCGCTGGCGGACGCGAAACTGTCGCTGGCCGACATCCGTTCCTTCGCGCTCTGCGTCGGTCCGGGTTCGGTGCTGGGTATCCGCATCGCGGCGCTCGCGGTGCGTTCTTGGTCGGCGCTCGAGCCGCGTCCGATCTTCGTCTGGGAATCGCTCTCTGCTTTGGCGCGCTCCGCGCTCGTCGCCGGCGAACAAGGTCCGTTCCTCGTGGCCGTCGAATCGCGGCTCAAGCGCTGGCACGCCCTCGAGGTCGCCGCCGATGGTTCGCTCGGCGCGCCTTTCGAAGCCGAAGCCGCGGAACTGAACTCCGCCGGTCGTCGTCTGTTCGCCTGTGGTGAAGTCGCCGTCACGGCCTTGCCTGCCCATGTCGCTGTCCCGCCGCCTTGGTCCGGCTTGCCGGCTTTGCTGGCTCAGCCTGGTTTCCTTCGCGAGGAAGCCCGCCCGGACGCCCTGAACGTCGCCCAAGATTTCGCGACCTGGTCCGGTGAACGCCACCGCGCCGACACATGAGCACCTCCGCTGCCCGCGCTTGGGTCGAGATCGACCTGCCCGCCATCGACCGCAATGTCGGCCGCATCAAGCAGGCCTTGCCCCCGCACGTGCGTTACGTCGCGGTCGTAAAGGCCAACGCCTACGGCCACGGCATGCCGGAGGTCGCCACGCGCCTCCTCCAGGCTGGTGTCGACTGCTTCGCGGTAGCTAACGTCGCCGAGGCCGCGATCCTGCGCGAAGTCGGGCATGAGGCGGATATCCTGCTGCTCAGTCCGATCTTGCCGACCGAACTCCCGCGCGCCGTCGCGCTGGGGCTCGACATCACCTTGAATTCCCTCGGCGAAGCACAGGCGCTCGCCGCGCTCGTCCGCGGGCGCGACCGGCGCGCGAAGGTCCACGTCAAGGTCGACACCGGCATGGGCCGAGCGGGCGTCTGGCATGAGCAGGCCGCTGAACTCTTCGCCTTCGTGCTCGCGGAACCGGGACTCGAGTGGCGTGGGGTCTATACGCATTTCTCCGACGCCGATCACGACCAGGCCTTCACCGCCGAGCAGCGCGCGACATTCCTCCGTCTGCTGGAGACGATTCCCGCTTCGATCCGCGCCGGTCTGCTGATCCATGCCGACAATAGCGCCGGGCTCGAGAGTTTCTCCGCGTCAGCGCCGTTCAACGCGGTGCGCGTCGGATTGATGCAATACGGCCTGCCGCCTTCGGCGGGCTCATTCCTGGCGAGCCTTCGTCCGGAGCCGGTGCTTTCCTTCCACGCCCGCGTGGTCTTGGTCAAGGACCTGCCGGCGGGCACGGCGGTCAGTTATAACCGCACCAAGGTGCTCTCCCGCCCGACCCGCGTGGCCATCGTCGCGGTCGGTTACGGCGACGGCGTGCCCACCGCCGCCAGCAACCGCGGCCACTTCCTCGTGAGGGGTGTGCGTTGTCCGATCCTCGGTCGCGTCACCATGGACCAGACCATCGTCGATGTCACCGACGTCCCGGCTGTGGCCGTGGGTGATGTCGTCACGATCCTCGGCGCGCAGGGCGGCGACCGCATCACCGTCGCCGAGTTCTGCGCGTGGTCCGACTGCATCCCATGGGAGGCCTTGTGCACGCTCACGCAGCGGGTACAGCGCGTCTACCGGACCGACCGCACCTGACGATGGCTCCCTTTTTACGTCTCGCGCTGCTCTGCGTCTTCACGGTCGTCTTGCGTGCGACAGATGACCCTCTCTCCGTCGCGATCGGTCATGCGAAAGCGCATCCGCAGGGCGATGTCTCGGCCAGCTTCGTCGCGGCGGATTACCGTGGCGACCTCCGCGACCTGCCGATCGGCGTCTTCGACTCCGGCGTAGGCGGGCTGACGGTCCTGGAGGCCCTCAAGGCTCACGACCGTCACGATAACCGCACCGGCAAGGAGGGCGCGGACGGCGTGCCGGATTTCGCCGGCGAACGTTTCGTCTATTTCGGTGACCAAGCCAACATGCCTTACGGTAATTACTCCGCCGTCGGGCGTACGGACTTCCTCCGCGAGCTCATCCTGCGCGACGTCCTGTTCCTGCTCGGCCGACGCTATGTCCAAGGTCAGAAGCCGCCGGTGAAGGCCATCGTCATCGCCTGCAATACCGCCACTGCTTACGGTCTGGAGGACATCCGTGCCGCAGTGAAGGCGTGGGGGTTACCCGTCATCGTGGTCGGGGTCGTCGAAGCCGGCGCGCAGGGCCTGGCTGAGACCGCCGATGGCGCGCAGGGCGGCGTGGCCGTGCTCGCCACCGTGGGCACTTGCGCCTCCAACGCCTATCCCAAGGCGCTCGCCAAGGTGACCGCCCGTCCCGTCCGTCAGCTGGGCTCGGCCACCCTCGCCGCCGCCATCGAAGGCGATCCTTCGGTCCAGACGCCGATCCGCGACATCATCCGCGCCGACGTCGGCGCGTTCCTGAAGTCGGCCGCCGCCGACAAGGCCGCGCCGATCGATACTTTGATGCTGGGCTGCACCCATTATCCGTTGGTCGCCGACGAGATCGTCGCGGCCTTCGCCTATTGGCGCGACCATGAGAGCGACGGACGTAAGCCTTACGCCGCCCTCGTCGCCTCGGAGCTCAAGCAAGTGAACCCCGCCGCCTGGACGGCCGAGGCGCTCTGGCGTTCACTGCAGGGCAGCAAGATGATGGCGGTGAAGCCGTCTTCGGCCGGCGACTTATTTTACATCTCCGTCCCCAATCCGGCTTGGCCGGGCGTCGGCCTCGCCGCCGACGGGTCGCTGACCTACGAATATAAATACGGACGTCAGCCTAACCAGGCCGGACGCGAGGACACGATCAATGTGCCCATGACGCCGGAGAAGCTCCCTGGTGCGACCGCGAAGCTCGTGCGGGAGAAGTTGCCGCTGACCTGGCGTAGCCTGCAGGGAGTTCGCTGAGCTCTGTTTACTCTGCGCGGCTTTCGCGGCGAATGTCCCGGAGGATCCCGTAGACCACCAGCGCGCCGATCGCGCCGCCCTGACCGATGAGCGTGAGCAGGTTGGATGAATCCTGCTCGATGAACGGCGAGAGGTTGCCGAGGAGGAAGAACGGCAGGTAGCCGGCGAAGGTCCACAGGGCCGTGCTGATCGCGGTGCTATCCATCGGGAGAGACGGAGTCAGCAGCATCAGCAGAGCCCATGCCGCGCTGGCGAAGGCCAGCAGGTGGAATTGCGGCGCGGTCAGGAAAGAGATTTCATCGGGCAGGAACTGCGCGCACAGCGCGAGCAGGAAGAGCAGCGAGCTCAGGATCCGGATGGTCGCCTCAAGGCCGGTGCGTTCGCGCGTCGGCACGAGCTGTTCGGAACTGAAGCCGGAAGAACTCACGGTGCCACGCGGCTGCCAGCCGAGGCCCCAGAGCAGGCAACCCAAGAGGAACCGGATCATCGGAGGGACGCGGACGGCGACAGCGGGGACATGACGTCATCCTTGCCCAACGAAGAGGCCGGGCAAGCCCGCAGGCTGCCCGGCCTCTTCGAGGGCGCTTGTTTGCTTGGCGAAGCCTAATGCTCCTCAGGGCTGCGTGCCGGACTCCCGGCGAACGGCGACGAAGAACGCCGTGCCTACTAAGAGGACTGAAACCGAGATCGACAGGTGTTGAGTTTCGGCGAAGAGCATCTGGTAGGCATGCGGCAGCAGCGTCGCCAAGCCCGTACCGACCGACGTACGATCGAGCGGGTGACGGCGGGCGAAGAGCATGCCGACGGACCAGAGGACCGCCGGGACCATGTTCCAGGGGGAGTCCGCCGGCGTAAACCGCGCTCCCCAGTGCAGGAAGATCTCGGCCGAAATCAGCAGGCAGAACGCGATGACGAGTCCCACGATCGTGGCCTCCGCCAGATTGCGCGGACGCTCATCCCCATCAAGTATGTCCGAATTGCGAGTGGCCATATGCCGGCCGTAGACCGTCGCCGCCAGCACCAAGAAGACCACCAGGGTGAAGAGGTTCTCCATTTTCCTGCGGTCTGCGGCGCGGCGGCGGTGAGGCCGACGGTCAGCTCTTGAAGCCGAAGTATTGGCTGGCGTTACCGTAGCAGACGTCGGCGATCAGGCGTTCGTTCCAGTCCTTACGTTCCGGGATGCGGCCCGATTCGACGTCCTGGCCGACGAGGTCGCACAGGATGCGACGGAAGTATTCGTGGCGCGGGTAGGAGAGGAAGGAGCGCGAGTCGGTGATCATGCCGATGAAGCGGCTGAGCAGGCCGAGGTCGGACAGCGCGTTCATCTGGTCGCGCATGCCGCGTTCCTGGTCGAGGAACCACCAGCCCGAGCCATACT
>CANKZO010000100.1 GCA_947488485.1 Opitutia bacterium
CCCTCCGCACGCTGTGCTTCAACGCCGGCGTCGAAGGTTCCCTCATCGTCCAGGAAGTGATGCTCAAGCACAAGGGTGCCGAGGGTTACAACGTGGCGACCGGCGCTTACGAAGACCTCATCAAGGCCGGCGTCGTCGACCCGACCAAGGTCACCCGCACCGCGATCATCAACGCCGCCTCCGTGGCCGGCCTGCTGCTCACGACCGAGTGCCTGATCACCGACATGCCCGAGGACAGCAAGCCTGCCGGCGGTGGTCACGACCACCACGACCACTGAGGTCGCTGAGCGATCGCTCCCTGAACACGGCGCCCATCTGGGCGCCGTTTTTTTGGTCGAGTGGGCCGCCGCCCGCCGGGTTCTTTTATTTTTACGACAGTCCAGCCGCTGCCGCGGTCGGGATTGCCCACTTTTTGACGATTCTGCGGGTTGCTTCCGAACCTCCGGGGCTTTGGCTTGTTGCATACCCCTATGCGCCCCTTCGTCGCCTTCCTGTCGGCCTGCTTCGCCGTCCTCGCCTCCGCCGCGCCGACCTCCGGCCCGGTCCGCGTCCTGTATCTCGACGCCTCCGGCGAGGAGCAGTCCGCGGTCGGCCCGCTTCACTCGCTGATGGCTGAGCTCGGTCGCGATGCGATCTGGTTCGACTACGCGACGGGCGCGACCCCCGACGCCGCCACGCTCGCGCGCTACGACGCCTTGGCGGTGAAGCCGAAGGCCGACGGCTCGCCTGCCCTGAACAACGTCATCAAGCTTCCTTCCGGCGCGTTGGTGCCGGTGCTCGTCATCAAGGCCGACACCGCCGCGGCCGCTTTCCGTACCGAGCTCGAAGCCGCGCTCTCCGCCGACCGCAAGTCCGCTTGGCAGGCGTTCCTCGCCCAGCGCGAGCCCGAGGTCCGTGAGAAGAACAGCAACGTCGCCAACTACGAGAAGCGCCCCGAGCCGCTGACCTTCCAGAAGCCTTTCTCCGTCAAGGGAAGCATGGAGCGCACGCAGGTCCCCGCCGATCTGAAGCTGGTGCTCTTCGCTTCCGAGCCCGATATCACGAAGCCGATCGCGTTCGCCTGGGATGCGCGCGGCCGCCTTTGGGTCTGTGAGACCTCCGACTACCCGCACGGCGTGAAGGAAGACCAGCAGCAGGGCAACGACCGCATCAAGATTTGCGAAGACACCGACGGCGACGGCAAGGCCGACAAGTTCACGGTCTTCGCGGACAAGCTCAACATCCCGACGAGCCTCGTCTTCGCCAACGGCGGCGTAATTGTGTCGCAGGCACCGAACTTCGTCTTCCTCAAGGACACCGATGGTGACGACAAAGCCGACGTCCGTCAGGTCATCATGACCGGCTGGGGCATCCGCGATACCCATGCCCAGACGAGCAGCCTTTCCTATGGCTATGACAACTGGCTGCGCGGCGCGGTCGGCTACAGCGGTTTCGCCGGCGAAGTCGGCGGAGAAAAGAAGAACTTCGCCATGGGCAGCTACCGCTTCACCGCGGACGGCGCCAAGCTCGAGTTCCTGCATCAGTTCTCCAATAACACCTGGGGCTACGGTGCCAACGCCGCCGGCGACTCCTTCGGTGGCACGGCCAACAACGCCCCGATCTTCTTCGGCGGCATCCCGGCCACGGCCTGGGCTAAGGGCTCCCGCGGCATGTCGGCCAAGAAGATCAATGTCGTCGACAAGGCGCATACGATCACCCCGAATTTCCGTCAGGTCGACGTGATGGGCGGCTGGACCGCCGCCGCCGGCGCGACCTTCATCTACTCTCCGCACCTGCCGGAGCGTCTGCAGGGCAAGGCGATGGTCTGCGAGCCGACGATGAAGCTCATCGGCCTCATGGACGTCCAGCCCGCCGGCGCCGGCTACGTCGCCAAGGACGGCTACAGCCTCGTCGCCAGCTCCGACGAATGGATGTCGCCGGTCTTCGCCGAAGTCGGTCCCGACGGCGCCATCTGGTTCGCCGACTGGCAGAACTTCATCATCCAGCACAACCCGACCCCGAGCGTGAACCGCGGCGGTTACGATGCCAAGACCGGCGTCGGTGGCGCGCACGAGAACGACCTGCGTGACCACGCCCGCGGCCGTATCTATCGCATCGTCTGGGACAAGTCCGGCGCCGTCGCCAAGGCTGCGCAGGGCGAATCCTCCGCCGAGCTCCTCGCCGGTCTCTCCGGTGGCACGCAGTATGGCCGCCTCCGCGCCCAGCGCCTGATCGTCGAAGGCAAGAAGCAGGACCTCGCTCCGGCCCTCCGCGAGCTGGTGACGAAGTCCTCCGCTGACGTCGCCGCCATCCACGCCCTCTGGTCCCTGCACGGCCTTGGCGAACTCGACGCCGCCACCCACCAGGCCGCGCTACTCTCCGCTTCGCCTGAGCTCCGTCGCAATGCCATCCGCGCCCTCGGCGCCGATGCCGCCGCCCAGAAGCTCTTCTACGGCGCGGGCGTCGTGGCCGACAAGGCCCCGGCCACCCGACTGGCCGCCCTCGTGAAGCTCGCCGATTTCCCGACTTCCCCGGAAGTCCAGACGCTCGTCCGCCAGCTTGCCGCCGATCCCGCGGTGAAGTCCGACGAATGGCTCAACGAAGCCGCCCGCCTGCTCGCCAAGAAGCACAAGACCGCCGTCTACGTCGAAGGCCCCAACCTCCTGCCTAACCCCGGCTTCGAAGAAGTCGCTGACGACAAGAAGACCCCGCTCGGCTGGAAGCGCCGCGACTACGGCCAGCGCGCGGGCAACAAGGACGCCAACTGGGGCATCGTCATCGATCCGAAGAACGTGCGCTCCGGCAAGCACGCCATGCGCGCCATCACCCGTGGCGAGGCCGACACGAGCTTCTTCGCCGACGTTCCGCTGAAGCCGAACACCGAGTACCGTCTCAGCGCCTGGATCAAGACCCATGCCATGCGCGGCAAAGCCAGCCTCAACGATCACATCGGCCGCGCCGAGACCGAGAAGGTCACCGCCCGCGAGTCCGACTGGACCGAGGTCGAGGTCGTCTTCAACAGCGGCAATCGCACCAAGGCCAGCATCAACCTGCTGCACGTCGCCACCGGTGATTCCTTCTATGACGACGTCCGCCTCTCGGAACTCACCGTCGCGGGCGAGGCTGCGGTGACCGCCGGCGTGGCGGCCCGCGGAGCGGACATCTTCTGGAAGCACCCCACGGCCGCTTGCGCCATCTGTCACATGGTGGGAGGGAAGGGCAGCGCCATCGGTCCCGCGCTTGACGGCATCGCCACCCGCGCGACGCCCGCCTACATCCACGAATCCCTGGTCGAGCCCAACAAGGTCCTCGCGAAGGGCTTCGAGAAGCTCGGCGTCTCCCCGATGCCCCCGATGGGCCTGATCCTCAAGCCGCAGGAGCTCGAGGACGTGAAGGCCTACCTCCAGACGCTGAAGTAAGCCGACGGCCCTGGCCCCAATCTGATTGATTCGGGGCGAGGGCTATCTATCTCTTTCGCCCATGTGTTCCGTCGAACTGAAGAAGCCGATGCATCCGATGGCCGTCATGGCCTCGCTGATCGCTGTCACCGCCGTCTCGGCCGCGTTGCTTTACTTCGGCGTCCCCGGCACCGCGTTCCATGGCATGAAGTCCGGCGTGTTCTTTCCCATGGATGTCGAGTTCGACGACGCGCGCTTCATGGATAACAAGATTAAGTGCGACTCGAAGGAGGTGACCGCCGAGGTGCGTAAAGCGTTGGTTAAAGTCATGCCCGACTACCCGGTGGCCAAGGCCTCGGTCTTCCTGACCAACTATCCGTCGGGTTATAAATTCCACGTCACCTACGCCAGTTACTACGGCCAGCACTTCTCCTTCAGCGGCGAGAAGTGGTTCCGCCGCGGCGCCCAGGTCGGCGAGCCGACCATCGACGCCGAGATCAAGGCCAAGGACGACGTCTTCGAGAAAGCCATTCGCGACACCATTGAGGCCTACTTCAAGTCCAAGGGCGCGCACGGCTGAGCACAGGCCTAGGGCTAGGGCTCGAGCTAAGGACAGGGCTAGGCAGGCCGGTGGCTAAAAGAGAAGAGCCCCGGATTGCTCCGAGGCTCTTGCAAAGTGGGGTGATTGAGGGGACTTGAACCCCCGACCCCTGGTACCACAAACCAGTGCTCTAACCAACTGAGCTACAACCACCGTGCGTCCCTCCTCGAGAGGAAGGAAGTCCTATGCAGGGAATCTCGGTGGGATTGTCAAACCCGGACCCGAAGGCGGGCAAAAGCCGCGCCTAGGCGTTGGTTTGGCTTCTCAGCCGAGTTTTCCTCCCTTTATCCTTTCCCTTTGCCCCCGCGTATCGCTTTCTAACTCAACTTTATGTCTACGTTTTCCGACCTCGGTCTGCCCGAGCCAGTCCTGCGCTCCTTAGCCGAACACGGCTATGTGACGCCGACCCCCATCCAGGCTCAGGCGATCCCCGTCATCATGGCCCGCAAGGATCTCATCGGCGCCGCCCAGACCGGCACCGGCAAGACCGCCGCCTTCGCTCTCCCGACGCTTTCCCTGCTCGGTCCCGCCGCCGGCAAGCCCCGCTGCCTCGTGCTCGTGCCGACGCGCGAACTCGCCGTCCAGGTCGACGAGAACTTCCAGAAATACGGCAAGCACTTCGGCACCCGCACCGCGCTCCTCTACGGCGGCGTGGGTTACGGCGCCCAGGTCAAGGCGCTCGAGGAAGGCGTCGACGTCGTCATCGCCACCCCGGGTCGCCTCCTCGACCTGCATGAGCAGAAGATCCTCGATCTGAAGTCCATCCAGATGCTGATCATGGACGAAGTCGACCGCATGCTCGACATGGGCTTCATCGAGGACGTCACCCGCATCGTCAACTACTGCCCGAAGGAGCGCCAGACGCTGCTCTTCTCCGCCACGATCTCCGACGCCATCGGCCGCATCGCCGGCTGGGCCCTCCGCGATCCGGTGACCGTCGACGTCCGCACCGGCCTCGGCGCCGCCGACACGGTCGAACACGCGATCTACCCGGTCGACATCTTCCAGAAGTACGACCTGCTGCTGTCCCTGCTCAACAAAAGCGGCTATAAGTCCGTCATCGTCTTCACCCGCACCAAACGCGACGCCGACCGTATCGCCGAATGGATCGAAGGCCACGGCACGCCCGTCGCCACGATGCACGCCGATCGTTCGCAATCCGAACGCGCCGCCGCGCTCGCCGGTTTCAAGTCGGGCAAGTTCAGCATCATGGTGGCGACCGACATCGCCTCGCGTGGCCTCGACATCCGCGGCGTGACGCACGTCATCAATTACAACGTGCCCGAGCACGCCGAGGACTACGTCCACCGCATCGGCCGCACCGGCCGCGCTTCCGCCGAAGGCGAAGCCTTCACGCTCTACTCGCCGGACGAGATGCACCACCTGCAGCAGATCGAAGTCCTCCTCGGCCGCACCATCGAGCGCCGTAAGCTCGAAGGTTTCCGTTACTACTCCGAACCGCAGCTGACCCCTGGCAGCGCCAAGGCGGCCGCGGTCTCGCGTAAGCGCAATCGCTGATCGTGTCCGTCCCCGCTTCCGAGCCTCCGATGCGGCGAGCCCTCGAGCTCGCCCGTCAGGCTTGGGGACGCACGCACCCGAACCCGATGGTGGGGGCGGTCATCACCGAAGGCGACCGGATCGTCGCCGAAGGCTTCCACGCCAAGGCCGGCGATCCGCATGCCGAGGTCATGGCCCTGCGCGCCTTGGGCCGTAAGCCCGCCGCCGACGCGGTCCTGCACGTCACGTTGGAGCCTTGCTGCACGCACGGGCGTACGCCGCCTTGCGTGGATGCGATCCTGGCTTCTGGTATCCGCACCGTGGTCGTGGGCGCCCGTGATCCGAATCCGGCCCACGCCGGCCATGGCCTCGAGCTCCTGCGTGCCAAGGGCGTGGCGGTCGTCGAAGGCGTGCTCGGCGAGGAATGCGCCGAACTGAACCTCATCTTTAATCACTGGATCACCCGCGGTGCGCCGCTCATCGCGCTCAAGGTCGCCGCCACGCTCGACGGTAAGCTGACCTTGCCAGCCGGGCAGGGCAGGGCGATCACCGGACCGGCCGCGCAGGCCTATGTGCATCGCCTGCGTCGGCTCTTCCCGGCCATCGCCGTGAGCGCCGACACCGCGCTCGCCGATAATCCGCGCCTCACCGCGCGGGGCGACGACGGCGAGACCTGTCCGGTGCGCTTCGTGCTGGATCGTCATTTCAAGACCGCCGGCCGGACCGGACTGAATCTCTTCCAAGATGCGCACCGCACGCGCACCATCGTCGTCGGCCTCGGCGCCGCCGCCAAGAAGTCCGACCTCGCCTGGTATGAGGCCGAGGGCGTGCAGGTCTGGTCCTTGGTCGGCGACGAAGCTTCCTTCCTTCAGGTCTGGGCGAAACGTTGCACCCAGGAGAAGATCACCGGCGTGCTCGTCGAAGCCGGCCCGCGGCTTGCGGCGTCCATGCTCGCGGCCGGCGCCGCGGACTACCTGTATGCCTTCGTCGCTCCGCGCTCCGGCGATCCGACGGCGCCCGGCTGGCAGGATGGGGTGACGCTCCCGACGGGGCTCCTCCGGGCCTCCCTGGTCGGTTCAGACGCCCTTTATCAGGGTCGTCTGAGGTAAGTCCTGCCTTCCTTCTAGAAAGACCTCCTAGGCCGAATCAGGGGTGATTACGTCGTCTAACGCAGGCGAGGGCGGGTCTTTTTGACGCTAAAGGGTCGCCTTGCCTGTTTAGGCTCGACTTTTCAAGAAAATCTTACATCACAGCGAGTCCGCCTCCCTGTCCTCCGCAGAATGGCCCTAACCTTCACAATCCTAACTACTTATGACAGAGAAAATCTTGGACCACAAGCGTAAGGAGAAGCCCTCCTTCACCTCTCTCATCGAGAAGAAGCGGGATGGCGGCGAGTTCACCGCCGACGAGATCCGTCATATCGTCGACTCGATCATGGACGCCGAGATGCCGGAGGCGCAGCAGGCCGCCCTCGCGATGGCGATCTTCTTCAAACAGATGTCCGCGCAGGAGACCGCGCTCCTCGCCGAAGAGCTTCGCCTCTCGGGCGACGTCATCGACCTCGACCGTCTCACCCAGCCGAAGATCGCCAAGGTCTCGACCGGCGGAGTAGGCGACAAGACTTCCATGGTGCTCGGCCCCCTCGGCGCCGCCGCCGGCGTCATCATGCCCGGTATGAACGGCAAGGACGAAGAATTCTGCCTCTCGACCGTCGAGAAACTCAGCTCGATCCCGGGCTTCAAGGGCAAGGCCACCATGGACCAGTTCCGCCAGCAGCTCGAACGCGTGGGTTGCGCCGTCACCGAGCAGTGCAGTGAGATCGCTCCGGCGGATGATATCCTCTACAAGCTGCGCCAGAAGACGGGCACGATCCCGTCCCTCCCGCTCATCACGGGCAGCATCCTCTCCAAGAAGCTCGCCGAAGGCTGCGAAGGCCTGGTGATCGACGTGAAGTGGGGCAACGGTTCCTTCATCCGCGACCTCGAGCAGGCCAAGCAGCTCGCCCGCATCGTCACCCGCGTCGCCCGCTCGCTCAACCGCAAGTGCGTGGCCCTCGTGACCGACATCAACCAGCCCCTCGGCGACTCCGTCGGCACGGGTCTGGAAGTCCTCGAAGCCGTCCGCCTCCTGAAGGGCGAAGGACCCGAAGACCTGCAGGACCTCGTCCTCAAGCTGGGCATGGAAGTCGTGCGCCTTGCCGGCGTCGCCGGTTCGACCCTTTCCGCCAAGCAGACCGTCGAGAAGCACCTCAAGGACGGCTCCGCCCTCGAGAAGTTCAAGGCGATGGTCCGCGCCCAGGGCGGCAAGACCGACTGGATCGACGATCCTTCGAAGTTCCCGAAAGCGAAGTTTATCCGCAAGCTGCCGGCCCCGAAGCGCGGCTACGTGCACACCATCGACGCCGGCAAGATCGCCCAGGGCGTCCGTCTCCTCGCCACCCTCAAGGACGGCACGCTCGACCCCGCGGTCGGCGTCACCGAGATCCGCAAGGTCG
>CANKZO010000101.1 GCA_947488485.1 Opitutia bacterium
AGAACTGCAGCTTACCATCGACCTCGATGATGGGTTCGACGAAATTCCCGCCAGGAACGAAGCCGCTGCGTATGACCTTTCCGACGATTACTCGGTCCGGCTTATTAGTCTCGCGGCGATTGAACTCCAGCGTCTTGCCTTCAAAGAGTGACAGTAGCATCGCCTGCGAGACCGGGTCATTGCGATAAGACTGCTCGAGGATCTGGAACTCAGCCTTGCCCGCGATGTCGCGCAGGATGACCGAGTCGGCTTCGACCTGCGCGGTGGCGCCGGCGAAGGAGACCTGATTGACGCCGGACTTGAGGTCGATCGGCAACGTCTCGCGCACCACCGCGTAACCGCCGTTGTAGATCGTGAGCGCCGGGTCGGCGGCGAAGGAGACGGAGGCGGCAGCCAGCAGAAGGAAAGCGGGGGGCTTCATGGGGATGGGGTAAAGTCTAGGGACCGGCAGGAGGTTTCCGATATTAATAAGTGACCCTGCCCCCAGCTTCCGTCTGAGGACTAACACCCAACTTCCTTTCCGACGCTGGAGGTGGCAACTAAGGTAGGGCTGACCACCCTTGGTCAGCCGCGGTTGAGCGAGGGCGCTCAACCCTACCCAAGACAACGGCTATCAGCTCAAAGGGAAACCGGAGACCGGATAGTTGGCTGGGGGCGTTTATTTCAGGTCCCAGGTCTCGGCCATCGGGTCTCAGGTTCGGCTACTCGGGTGCTGGTACAGGTTCAGGGCTCTGCAATCCGTCCTCTGTCATCGATTCAGCCCTCAATTCAGTCCTCCATTCAGCCCTCCATTCAGTCCTCAATTCAGTCCTCTACTCTATCGTCCCTTCTTCCTCTGCTTTCTCCGATAATCAACGGGGGGACACCCCATCTCCCGCTTAAATAGACGATTAAAGAAGGTCACCTGGCGGAAGCCGCAGGCCAAGGCGATGTCCAGGACGCTCCGCTCGCTATCCCGCAACTCCCGGCGGGCGGCCTGGAGGCGGAGCTCGTTCACGAACGCGCTGAAGCTGTGACCGGAGTGTTGCTTGAACTGCCGGGCAAAAGTCGGGCGACTGAGACCGGAGATCTTGAGGAGGTCCTCCAGCCGAATCTCGTCGCGGAAGTTGGCCACGAGGTGCTGGACGGATTTCGAGATGGCCTTCTGGTAATGCGACTCGGCGCTGAGCGTGAAACTGCGCGACGAAAGCAATGCGAGGTCCGACTCCGGTGCATCGGCGACTTCCGCCAGGAGACGCAGCAACGCCGCGAGCTGACCCGCGCCTTTACTGCGGGCGACATCCTGCATGAGCGCAGCGATGGCCGCCGCGGTGCGTCCACGCAGATGCAGGCCGCGTTCGGCTCGTTTGAAGAGATCGCGGAGCTCGAGGTTTTCCGGGAACGCCCACACGGGATGGCTCTCAGGGAAATGCCATTGGATCGAAAGCCCGCCCGACGACCCCGAGGTATGCCAGTGATGAGGTAGGCGTTCGCCGAGCAGCACCAGATCGCCGGCCGCGAACGTGCCGATGGCATCGCCGACAAAGCGCGTCCCCTCCCCCGCTGTGAACAGGGTCAGTTCCATCTCCTTATGGAAGTGCCAGTGATTGCCCTCCCCTTGGACAGGCTGCGTCCGCCCAGGCCCCAAGATGCATTCGACCTCCCGGAGCGTCTTCGACCAACGCAGCACGCGGAAGGAGTGCCCCTCGGGCAGCTCGACCTTCTCGCGGATGGCTTTCATAGGGTCATTCGTATCATTAGCACCCCCGCTCGCAAGGGAGAATTGAGACAAAAGTGCCACCCGCTCCTGCCCTGCGGGAGCGAGAGCCCAAGCAACGGGGCTCCTGCAGGGACGAACGCAGCAACCGACTTACTTGGTTTTTTTCGTCTCCTCGTTCAAGAGCTCAGGGAGTGACGCTTTCTTCTTCGCTTTAGATGCACGCGCTTTGCCTTGCTCGGGTGCGTCGTAGTAAGGAGAGGGAGTATGCTCAGCGGTCATGATGGCTTCGATCCGCTTGACGATGTCCGGGTGGGCGGCGGCGAGGTTCTGCTTTTCGGCCGGGTCGGACTTGAGATTGTAGAGTTCGAGCGGGGCCTTGGTACCAAGCCGGTAGCCTTTCCAATCACCCATGCGCACGGCCTGCTGGAAGTAGGGTTCGTAAATCTCGAAATAGAGCGATGCGTGGACCACTTGCTGACCTTTGCCGAGCAAGGTCGGCACGATCGAATGACCATCCAGACCTTTAGGGCCGGGAACTCCGCTGAGCTCTGCCGCCGTCGGTAGGAAATCCACGGAAGAGGTCAGCAGATCGCTGACCGTGCTAGGCTGAATCTTTCCAGGCCAGCGGGCGATAAAGGGTGTGCGCGTACCACCTTCGTAAAGCATCCGCTTATAGCCGCGGAGCCCGCCCGTACTGCCGAGCGACTCAATGAATTCGAGGTTCGCGCCGTTGTCGGAACTAAAAACCACCAAGGTCTTCTCATCGATACCCAGGTCTTTCAGTTTCTTCATCAGGCGGCCGACATCCCTGTCGACGAGCGCGACCATCGCGGCGTAGTTCCGGACCTCCTCCGTCCACGCTTTCTGCCCGAAGACCGGATTCTCCGGAATCACGAAGTCTCCGTGCGGAGGAGTCCACGCAGCATAGCAAAAGAAGGGCCGATCCTTGTTCTGCTCGATGAACTTCAGCGTCTCATCGGCGATGCGGGTATGAGAATAATCTTCCCAGGTGCGCTTGCCGGACTGCGGCTGTGGCACGTCGACACCGTTTTTGACGAGATGGTCGGTGTAGTAGTCGTGCGCGTGTTTCTGGTCGTAGTAGCCGAAGAACACATCGAAGCCTTGTTTCTCCGCCGCGCCGGTCGAGCCAGGATTACCGAGACCCCACTTGCCGAAGCCGCCAGTGGCGTAACCGGCACCATGCAGCAGACTCGCCACGGTCTTCTGACCCGAAGGGAGGGACAGAAGCCCGATGTTGCTTTGGTTGGCCCGGCGCAGGGCGTGCCCAGTATGCTGGCCGGTCATCAGCACGTAGCGCGAAGGAGCGCAGACGGCGCTGCCACTGTAGGCACGGGTGAACTTCATCCCTTCATTAGCTAGGCGATCGATGTGAGGCGTGACGCCATACTTGCAGCCGTAGGGCGAAAAATCCCCGATACCCGCGTCGTCGACCAGGATGAAGATGATGTTGGGCTTATCGGCGGCGTGGATCGAAGCAAAGAAAGCCGCGAAAAGCAGGGCGAAGGAGAACTTCATGGTCAGTCTATTAATACCCCTGAAGCGAAGTAAGGTTTCAGCACAAGCCGTTTGGGACGATAGTGCCACCCGGAGAGACTCTGAGTGTAGCCCGAACGGCATATTTTTGGTAGAATGGCCCATTACCCATGAGCACTCCCGTCACGTATCGATTCTCTTTCGGCCCCTGGAACATCAGCGAGGGCGGCGACCCCTTCGGCGGCGACGTCCGCAAGGTCTTCCCCCACGAGGAGAAGTTCGCCCTCTATCGCCCCCTCGGCTTCGAAGGCGTGCAGTTCCATGACGACGACGTCGTGCCGGGCATGGACGGCCTCAAGCCTGATCAGATCCAGAAGAAGGCCACCGAGGTGAAGGCGATGCTCGCCAACCAAGGCCTCACCCCGGAGTTCGTCGCCCCGCGCCTGTGGTTCGCCGACCAGACCGTCGACGGCGCCTACACTTCCAACAGCGCCTCCGATCGCGCCTACGCCTGGGATCGCACCAAGAAGTGCATCGACATCGCCAACGCCGTCGGCTCGAAGGCCATCGTGCTCTGGCTCGCCCGCGAAGGAACGTACATCCGCGAAGCCAAGGATGCCAAGCTGGCCTACCAACGCCTGCTCGAGACGGTCAACGCGATGCTCGACTACGACAAGAATATCGAGATCTGGATCGAGCCGAAGCCGAATGAACCGACCGACCAGGCCTACGTGCCCACCATCGGCCACGCCCTCACCCTCTCCTACGCCTCCAAGGACCATAAGCGCGTCAAGGGCCTCATCGAGTCCGCCCACGCCATGCTCGCCGGCCTTGATGCCAGCGATGAGATGGCCTTCGCCCTCGCCCACGACAAACTGGCCAGCGTCCACCTCAACGACCAGAACGGCCTGAAATACGACCAAGATAAGAACTTCGGCGGCGCCAACCTCCGCGCGGCCTTGAACCAGGTCCGCGTCCTCGAGGAGTCCGGCTACGGTAACCGTGGCGAATTCATCGGCCTGGACGTCAAAGCCATCCGCACCCAGCGCGGCTCCCCGGTCACCGACCACCTCAAGAACAGCCGCGAGCTGTTCCTTGCGCTCGTCCAGAAGGTCCGCACGGTAGACCAGAAGCTCGTCCAACAGTATCGCGACGCCCGCGACTACGAAGCGCTCGAGCTCTACATCCTCAAGCACATCATGGGACTGAAGTAAGTCCCGCCCTCCACTCCCCTCATGAAGCAGTATCGCCTCAACCGCCTCTTCAACGCCTCGTCCAAGCGCTGCTTCGACGTCGCCGTCGACCACGGCTTCTTCAACCAGCCTGGCTTCCTGCAGGGCATCGAAGACATGCGCCAGGTCGTCGCGACGCTCGTCGACGCCGGCCCGGACGCCATCCAGCTGACGGTCGGCCAGGCCCGCCACCTGCAGTCCATCCCCGGCAAGCAGAAGCCGGCCCTCGTCCTGCGCACTGACACCGCCAACGTCTACGGCAAGGAACTCCCGGCCACGGCATTCAGCCTGATGATCGAGGAGACGATGCTGCAGGCCGTCCGCCTCGACGCCGCGTGCGTCTGCGTAAACCTCTTCCAGATTCCCGGCGCTCCGGACGTGACCGCCCAGTGCATCGAGAATATCATCAAGCTGAAGCCGCAGGCCGATTACTACGGCATGCCGATGATGGTCGAACCGCTCGTCTTCCAGCCCAACGCCATCGCCGGCGGCTATATGGTCGATGGTGACCTCACGAAGATTCTCCACCTCGTCCGCCAGGCCGTTGAGCTCGGCGCCGATGTGATCAAGGCCGACCCGACCGATGACGTCTCGCAATACCACAAGGTGATCGAGACGGCCTCGGGCATCCCGGTCCTCGTCCGTGGCGGTGGTCGCGTGAGCGATAAGGAAATCCTGGTCCGCACCGAAGGCCTCCTCAAGCAGGGCGCCTCGGGCATCGTCTACGGCCGTAACGTCATCCAGCACCCGAACCCGCGTGGCATCACGCAGGCGCTCATGGCCATGGTGCACCGCAACGCGTCGGTCGACGAAGCCCTGAAGCTCATCTGAGCCCCGTGTCCTCCCCTGACCCAGCTGTCCTCGCCCGCCTACGCGAAATCGTCGGCGTCGAGAACGTGCTGACGTCGCCGGAGGACACCATCCCTTACGGCTTCGACGGCACGGCCGCCCTCAAGGGCCCGGTCGGCGTGGTCGTGCTGCCCGGATCGACTCAAGAAATCTCCGAGGTGGTGAAGCTCGCGGCCACTCGCGGCCTCGCCATCGTCACCCGTGGATCCGGCACCGGACTCAGCGGCGGCAGCGTGCCCTCTGCGGGCTGCATCGTGCTTTGCCTGACCCGACTGGATAAAATTATCTCCGTCGACGCCGCCAACCTCACCGTCCGCGCCCAGTGCGGCGTAATCACCGCCGCCATCGATGCCGCGGCGAATAAGCACGGTCTTTTCTATCCGCCCGACCCGGGCTCGATGAAGATCAGCACCATCGGCGGTAACGTCGCCGAGAACTCCGGCGGCCTGCGCGGTCTCAAGTATGGTGTGACCCGTGATTACGTCATGGGACTCGAGGTCGTGCTGCCCGACGGTCGTATCGCCCACTTCGGCAACGCCTGCGTGAAGGACGTCGCCGGTTATTCGATGAAGGACCTCTTCATCGGCTCCGAAGGCACGCTCGGCATCATCACCGAAGTCCTGCTCAAAGTCCTCCCCCGCCCCGCCGCCCGCCGCACGATGCTGGCGAGCTACGACCGCATGGAGGACGCCGCGCAGACGGTGTCCGACATCATCGCGGCGAAGATCATCCCTTGCACCTTGGAGTTCCTCGACCGCATGACCATCGGCTGCGTCGAGGACTACGCCAAGATCGGCCTACCCCGCGATTGCGAGGCCCTACTGCTCATGGAGACCGATGGACATCCGGCCGCGGTCGCCGAAGAAGCCGAACAGATGCTGGCCCTGGCCCGCGCCCGTGGTGCCCGCGATGTCCGCGTGGCACGTGATGACGCCGAAGCCCTGCAACTCGCCTCCGCCCGCCGCTCCGCCTTCTCCGCCCTCGCCCGCGTCCGCCCGACCACCATCCTCGAGGACGTCACCGTCCCGCGCGATAAGCTCGCCGAGATGGTCGCCTTCGTCGCCGAGGTCGCGAAGAAGCACAAACTCCTCGTCGGCACCTTCGGCCACATGGGCGACGGTAACCTGCACCCGACCTTCCTGACCGACGAGCGTAATACCGAGGAGATGGCCCGCGTCCACGAAGCCCTCGAGGATATCGTGACGAAGACGCTCGCCCTCGGCGGCACAATCACCGGCGAACACGGCGTGGGCCTCGCCAAGAAAGCCTGGCTGCGACGTCAGGTCGGCGAGAACAGCCACGACCTCATGCGCGAGATCAAGCGTGCCTGGGATCCGCAAAATCTGCTCAACCCCGGCAAGATCTTCGACTGAGGGATGAAGCCTTCGCTCAAGCTCCTCGATTATTCGATCCTCCAGCAGTGTATGCATTGCGGGATGTGCCTCCCGGCCTGCCCGACCTACGTCGCCACCAATAAGGAACGTCATAGCCCTCGCGGCCGCATCTCGCTCATGCGCGCCGTCGCTGACGACGAGCTGAAGCTGTCGCCGGCCTTCGCCGACGAGATGAGCTACTGCCTCGGCTGCCTGGCCTGCCAGACCGCCTGCCCCGCCGGCGTGGATTACTCCAACCTGCTCGAGACTGCCCGCGCCGAAGTCCAGTCCGCCGGCCTCAACCAGACTTTCACCAGCCGCTTCTGGCGCACGGTGACGATCCGCGGCCTGTTCATGCGCCCACGCCTGCTCCGCTTCGTCGGACGACTCCTCTGGCTTTACCAGCGCCTCGGACTGCAGACCGCCTTCCGGAAGATTGGTCTCACGAAGCTTCTGCCCAAGGATCTCCGTCGCCTCGAGCCCCAGTGCCCGACGGTCGCGACGCAGTTCTCGCCGCAGCTTATCCGACCCATCGAGACGCCGACGAATATGCAGCACCGCGTCGCCTTGCTCACTGGCTGCGTCCAGGATCTCGTCTTCGCCGATATCAACCGCGACACGGCGGACGTCCTCCTGGCTAATGGGTGCGAAGTCCACACGCCTCCCGTCCAGCCCTGCTGCGGCTCGCTCCACGCACACAACGGCGAAGCCAACGCGGCCAAGACTTTAGCGAAACGGATGATCGACCTCTTCCCGCCGTCGCAGTTCGACGCCATCATCACGAACTCCGGCGGCTGCGGGAATCATCTCCGCCATTACAGCGCCTTGCTCGCCGATGACGGCGTCTACGCGCCGCTGGCGAAACTCTGGGACTCAAAACTCCGCGACATCCACGAATGGATGATGGAGCACGGTTGCCGCGCCCCGCGCACAGGCCTGGGCAAACTCACCGTCACCTACCACGACTCCTGTCACCTGACGCACGGCCAGAAGGTCACGAAGCAACCCCGCGACCTCCTTAAGCTGATCCCTGGCCTGAAGCTCGTCGAGCTCCCTGAGGCCAATTGGTGCT
>CANKZO010000102.1 GCA_947488485.1 Opitutia bacterium
CTTCAAGACGGACCAAGATCTGACGCCCGGCGCGATGGCGGAGTCTTATCTTGCCGACGACGCGATCGTCTACCGTACGGGTCAGCCGGTCTTGGATCGGGTTGAAATCTGCCTGGACGCGGTCGGGTTGCCCGACTGGCACGTCACGAGCAAGTATCCGGTCCGTAATCGCAAGGGCGAGATCATCGGTATCTTAGGCATCTCGCGCGTGTGCATGGGCCAGGCTCCAGTTGCTTCCCAGAACGCTAAGATCGGTCCCGCCACCAAGATGCTGCAGGAGAACCTGCTCGAGTATCCTTCGGCGGAGGTCCTGGCCGAGGCGTGCGAACTCTCCGTACGTCAGCTCCAGCGTCGCTTCACCGAGGCCCTCGGTCTTTCGCCTCGCGACTATTGGATGAAGTGCCGGATCCGCACCGCCTGCGAAAGTATTCTTAAGGGTGAGGAAAAGCTCGGGGCCTTGTCCGATCGTCTCGGCTTCTGCGACCAGAGCAGTTTTACCGCCCAATTCCGTCGCCATACCGGCGTGACCCCGAGCGCCTTCGCCCGGGGCAAGAAGTCGCTGCGCTGACCTTAGAGCGGACGCAGGATGCAGCGGCAGGGGGCGCCGTCGCCTTTCGCGATGCGGATCGGCAGGCAGATCATCTCGTAGCGGCCAGGCTTGGCCTTCGCTAGGTTGAGCCCTTCGATGATCCATACCTTCTTCCCGAGCAGGATGTGGTGGGTCGGGACGGAGTCCTTGTAGAAGCCGCCGACGCTGAAGTAGTCGATGCCTACGGTGCGGACGCCCTTGTCGACGAGGTGTTGGGCGGCTTCCTTGGAGACGTAGACGAAATCCTTATCGAAGGACTTCTTCTTCCAGCTTACCTGCGAGTTGCGGGTGCGGAAGAGGATGCGCTCGCCCTTCTTGAGCTTCAGCTTCGCCAGTTCGGCCGGCTTGACGGACTCCTTATCCTTGATTTCGACCACGCGGCAGGGGCCGATGACGGCCTCGAAGGGCAGGTCATCCATCGTGCCAAGGCCTTTCAGGAAGTGCCAAGGCGAGTCCATGTGCGTACCCGCGTGGGTGTTCAGGTTGAAGACCGAGACATTACAGACGTCGCCCTTGGCCAGCGCAGCGTGCGGCTTGATGACCGTCGGCGGATTGCCCGGCCAGCCATGCATACCGTTGGCGAACGGGATGGTGACGTCGATCCAGGCGGATTTGCGGGAAGGCATGATTGGAAGATGGAGGATGAGGGATGGATGATAAAGGAGGAAGCGAGGGGAGGTGAAAGCGGTTAGCGGGTGGCGGTTAGCGGTTAGATTAATGCACAACTCAGGGGGAGAACGGAAATCTCTTGGATGTGGATTGGGTAGGGGCGGCACTCCGAGCCGTCCGTTCGAAGTCAGGGCCCGCCCTCGGCCTCATGTCGCCTAGCGGCAGGCTCGGAGAGCCCGCCCTACCACCTGTCCCCGGAATGAATGTCTCTCCCAACCGCCAGCCGCTAACCGCTACTACCTCGCGGCTACGCCGCGCTGGGTAGGGTCGGGACCGCGTCACGACATAGCTGCATCGAGGTAGGGACAGCACCACGTGCTGTCCTTGTTCGCCGCAGGGCGAACCGAGGGTAGGGGCACGATTGATCGTGCACTCCTAGGCGGAGGGCGCGGCGTAGCCACGCCCCTACCTTCGGCCGCCCTGCGGCGGCCGGTTATTCCCAACCGCTAACCGCCAACCGCTATCCGCTGAAATCTGTCCCTACCTCTTGCTCGGCGCGGCGGCTTCCGTTACGAGGACGGAAGTATTCGGCGAGTGCCCGGAATAGAGCGCGAGGTAATGGGTATCTCCGATGAAGGTGGCGTTGATGTTGCCGGCTTCGGTCGGGTCTTCGCTGCCGACGGCGATCGCCTCGGAGACGGGCCACTGGAGTGGACGATCGAAGATGACGTGCGGGTCGACGACGCGACGACGGAGCACGCCGCCCTTGCCGCGCTGGTAATAGTAATTGCTGACCAGGCCGGTCTTGGCGTCGAGGACGAGGGTAGGGGTAGAGCCCATGACTTCGCCGATGTTCGTCTGCGCATGTTTCCACGTCACGCCGGAGTCGGTGGAGGTCAGCTGGTGCTGGGCGCGGGCCGTGGTGCCGCCGCCCCAGACTTCGCAACGTCCGATGGCGAGGATCTTGCCGTCCCCGAGATAGACCGCCGAGGGCTCGGTGGGCCACTGGGCCCTGCTCAGACCGGACTCGACCGTGGTCTGCTTCCAAGTGGCTCCGTCATCGGCGCTCGTGAGCGTGCCCCAGGCATGGTCGTTGCCCTCGGCGTAGTTACCTGAGAACCACAGGCACATCAGGCCGACCTTCGGCACCGTGAAGATGTCCGTGATCTGGACGGGCGCCGGGGAGAGCTTCGGGGTCGTGAGCAGCTTGAAGTTCATACCGTCGGTCGTGCGGTAAAGGTCTTGCTGCCATTCTTTGCCGACGCGGCGGATCCAGAAGAGCGCGGCGCCTTTGGAGTCGAGGCCTTTGCCCACGGGCACTTCGCCGAAGCCGGGCGTATTGGCCACCACGGTCTCGGGCGTCCAGGTGCGGCCACGATCCGAAGAAGTCCGTGCATAGGCCAGGCGGGCGTCTTCGTGGATGGTGTGCCCGGAGCCACGGCTATAGACGCAGATCAGCTTGTCGCCGATGGCCTGCATCATCGGCCAGGAATTATATCCCTTGGTGTCCTCGACGACGAAAGGCTTGGGGGTCGCGGCAAGCGGCGTGACCTTCACCAAAGCCAGGCCGGCGGGTCGGATGAAGGTATTGGCGGGGTCTTTGGGCTCGCGCTGGATGCGGACGCTGAGCGGAGCCCCCGGGACGATGCTCCGATAGGATTCGAGTACGATGGTGCGAGTGACGAAAGGCTTGGTCGGTACGGCCGTACGGACCGGATTGCCGAGGTAGCGTTCGGTGACCTGAGCGTTCTCGACCATCTGCGAAAGGTGGACGCGGTAGACGTCCTCGAGGCCGGGTTCGCCGGCGGCTTCGTCGGTCGTCACGACGATTTCGACCTTCACCGCCGCGCAATCGGTCGGCAGGGCGACGAGGCCCACGACAGACTGGCCTTCGGTGCCACCGGACAGCGACCAAACGGGCAGGTAGGTCGTTCCGTTGGTCATATTGACCAGCGAGGGCTTACCCGTGGCGATAGAAAGCTGATGGGCCGTCAGGATGATCGGGTCATGACCTGCGGCGAGGCCTTGGGCGAAGCCAGTCAGTAGGACGAGTAACGAGACGATGACTTTCATGGGGTGAGCGGAGTGTCGGGTTGTAGGGCCTAATAGCAAGCCAGCGGACCCACGCCTAAAGCCAGTAATCTGGTTTCCCTTTCAGCGTGTTTTGTCCGTGTCTTGGGTAGGGCTGACCGGCCCGGTCAGCCTTGGGCGAGCGGGCCGCTCGCCCCTACCTATTTGCTGACACTCACCACCGCCGGATGCGCCAACGCATTCCAACAGGCATCGAAGAGTTTGGCGTCGGGTTCGCCGTCGGTGACGACGAAGCGATAGCGGGTTACATAGGGCTTGCCGGGCTCGATGGAGAAAGCGCCGACCTTCTGCGGGACGATCGAGAAGTAGGGCATGTCCGGATGTAGTCGCAGGGGCATCGGGAAGCGGAAGTTGTCCGGGAAGCCCAATACGGCCGTGCCGGAGAGGCCGGCGCTGGTCTTGCCGCCGAGATAACACCAGCGGGCGCGGGTGCCTTCGCCCTTCTTGCGGTCGTTGATGCCTTCGGAAGTCAGGAAGCGGGCGCCGTCCTTGCCGTCCCACGTCTCCGGTCCGCGGAGGCCGAAGCTGCCGTAGTGGTATTCGGGGAGTTCAAGCGGGTCGTTGGTCGCGCAGGTCTGGGTGGTTGTGAGATCGAAGACGTGCATCGGCTTGGGGACACCAGTCACCGCATAAGCTCGGACCGACCAGCGGTCGATGAGCGCATCGGTCGGGGTGGGGCCACTCAGGTCGGTCATGCGCAGTTCGGCGTCGAAACCACCATGGACTTCGCCGGCCCAGGTTCGCCCGATGGCCCGCAGTTGCTCTTCGCCTTTCTTCGCCTGCATGTTCCAGAAGTCGGTGGTGCGACCCTGGAAGACTGCTTTGGTGAAGGGCGTCCAGATGCCGTGATGATGGGCATGGTTGGAAGGGTAGTCGCCTGTCACGATGGCGCCGGAAGGCGAGCGGACAGGGTGCAGGTAGCCGGCGCGGAGGATCTCATCCTTGATGTCGGACCGAGGCTTCTTCGTCTTATCCGTCCGGAAGTTAAGCACCTCAGCTCCGGCTGCGCTGAGCACCATGCCGTCGGCGCCGGGGCGGAGGCGGACGGTTTCGCCGCCGGCGGCGACGGCCCGTAGTTGTAGGCTAAGGGTGAGGGATTCTCCGGCACGCAGGAAGCCGATCGCGATGCAGGCCTTGCCGTCGTCATCGACCTGGACTGGCAGGCTCGTGCCATCGGCCTTCGTGGCGCGAGTAGGCCTAGGGGCATCCTCGGCCAGCGTGAACTCCGCGATCAACGCGGCGCGATCGAAGGGCGCCGGCGCGATGGTGATCGTCTGGCCGTGCAGGCCGAGCGTGAGCAGCAGGGAGGCGAGGAGGCGCATGGGCTTAGAATTCAGGGGGACCGTTGAGGTGTTCGCATTTCTCCGGTTTGCCCGCAAGGAAATCGACGACTTGTCCTTGGGTGCGGAGCTTGGCCTGGAGGGCTGGGACGTCTACCTGCTGGACGGCGATGCCTTGTCGGGCGACTTCCGCGGCGGCGAGGCCGGCGGCATGGCCGACGATCATCCAGGTGCTCTCCAGTCGCAGCGTGCAGAAGGCCACGTGGGTGTAGCTGCCAGCCCCTGGCACCAGCAGGTTGGTGCATTCATCTGCCTTGGGCGTAATAGCCCGGTAAGGGATCTGATTGGCATAGCCCATGCGCCAGATGCGGCCTTCGTTGACGAACTCATCCGCGCTCAGGGCTACGCGCTGGACGTGATGGCAATCGATGAAGTGGCTGCTCATCCCGATGCTGTCCGGTTTGCGTCGGTCAGTCTGCACGTCCTGCTGACGCATCACATAGGCCCCGCGCATGCGTCGCGCTTCCCGGACATACAGCTGGTAGGGCAGGTGGCCGTTGTCGGCGAACTCGCCCTTGTGCAGCCCCAGCGATTTCATCTCGGATTGGACGTTCGCCGGGACCGCCGGGTCGCTGGCCAGGAAACGGAGCAAGCCCAAGGTGTAATCCAGGTGGTCCTGGTAGATCTGTTCCCGCTGGGCGTAGGAGGCGTCAGCCCAAGCGAACTGTCCGCCGAAGTGACCGAGGGAGATGATGGCCGACTGCTTGTTGTTCAGCTCGAATTTCCCGTTACGCCGCTCGTAGAGGTCGATGATGTCGTACAGCTTGACCGGCTTCTGGGTGGCTGCCTGGTCCTTCAGCCAGCCGGCGAGAAGCGCGTAACGATTAGGGTCGTATTGCTTGGGCGCAGGGATCGGCACCTGAAACTGAGGGTCTTTCGCGACGGTGAGGCGGAAGTTGTAGTTCATCGGCGCGAGGTGGGCGTCTCCATCCTTGAGATCCTTGGCCCAGGCGCTGATTCCCGGGAGCAGGTTGCCTTGGGCGTCGACCGTGCGGGCCTTGCGCGGGGTCTTGTCGAGGCGGATGCCGGCGGCTTCCTCGCCGAATTCGGACTTCGCCTCGCGGCCGACGGCATAGCGGACGCCTGCTCGGGCCATCAGGTCGCCTTCGTAGCTCGCGTCGACGAAGGCCTTGGCGGCGAGTTCGGTCCCGTCGGTCAGTGTGATGCCGACGATCTTGGCGCCGTCTTTGCGTGCGGACACGACGTACGCCCCGTATCGTATCTCTACGCCCGCTTCCTTGAGCATTTCAAGGTAGGTTTTTTCCGCGACGCCGGACTCGAAGAAGTAGATCGTATTCAGGCGCTTGTCCTTATGGGGATAGGTCTGGCGGGCTTTGTTCTCTTCGTAGTATCGTCCCATCCGACGGTAGAACTCGTCCGCGAAGCCGCCGATCGTCCAAGCCAGCATGTGTTCGCTTTCGGCGGTATTGATGCCGCTCGTGCTCAGTCCGCCTACATGCTTGGTCGGTTCGATCAGCAGGACCTTGGCACCGTCACGCGCGGCATGGATGGCGGCGGCGATGCCAGCCGGTGTGCCTCCGTAGGTGATCACGTCATAACTCGCGGTAGCCGCAGGCGACTTGGCTGCGAAAGAGGCCAAGGCGAAGGTCAGCGTGAGAAGGGAGCGCATGGGGCGAGGACTCAAGATGGAGGATGGAAGCTGAGGGATAAAGGAGGAAGCGTCATCAGGGGGCACGTGGGCACGGGGACATGGGGACACGGGCAGCGCGCATCAGCCGCCACCTGCCACCCGGGGCTGCCACCCACCACCCGAAACGAATGTCTCTCCCAACCGCCAACCGCTAACCGCCAGCCGCTACCACCTATTTCGCGAGCGCGTGAAACTTCGCCAAATCCTCCGCGGTCAGGGCGCGGTCGAAGACGGCGACGCCGCCGATCCAGCCGGTGAAGCCGACGCCGCGGGAACTATGGATGACGCGTCCGATCGTGAAGGGGCCGCCGGTGCCGTCGTTCTTCGGCTGGTAGAGGTCGTGCGGATACCACCAAGGATTGAGACGTAGGGCCGTGAGTTCGCGGGCGGTTTCCTGGCCGTCCTTGAGCGTGACCTTGACCTTGGTGAAGGCGTATTCGTGGAGTTCGACGCGGGTGGCGTCCTTCTCGCTGACGACCGTTACCTTGACCGGCTTGTCTTCTGGCGGGTTGTAATACTGGTCGGCCGGGAACTTCGGGTCTTCGCCTTCCTGCAGGCCGGGAGTCTTGGCCAGGCGGCCCTGCAGCCAGGCATTGGCGGCATAAGAGACCAGGCGGTCTTTCTGCGGGTTATCCAGCCAGCGGTCGCCGCTCTGGCCGTTGAGCCAGCCGGTGAGCAGCTGCGTCTTGCTGTCGAAGGTCATCGCGAACGTCTGCCAGGATTTAGCCAGCACCTCGGACGGGGCGTCATGCGGCACCTTGGGCGACTGCTCGGCCGAATTGCACTTATGCAGGGCGTATTTGTTCGTGAACGAGCTGGCACCGTTCTCGGAGACGTGGCCGCAGGCGGCGCCTTCCTTGTTCAGGCCGGCGAAGAGGGCGTATTGGCGCTGGCCGCGTTCGACCTTGGCGATCGCCTCGGTGGTCTTCTCCTTGAGGTCTGTGCCTTCGTGCCAGATGCCGGCGAGCGCATGGTTGCCGCTTTCGCGGATGGCCCAGACGACGACCGTGACGGCCTTGCCGGCGCCCTTGATATCAAGCGGCGAGTCATGCAGGCGGGTGCGGGGGACGAAGAGCAGGGGACGGAAGTCCGGGTTGGTCTCCTGCTTGATGCGGATTGCCTGGCCGAACGGGCCTGAGCCCAGCAGCGGGAAGTCGGCATAGCTGGCGGACGGCCCGGCGTTCCAGAGGTCCTTGATGTAATTACCTGCGTCGAGGGCGTAGTCGTTCTTCGCGCCGGCTGGGACGTGGGCCGTGAAGCGCTGGCCCGGAGCTTCGCGCTTGGTGAAGTCCCAGAACGCCACCAGGCCGGGCGTGTTCGTCACCACCGCGATGCGGTCTTGGACGGACTCCGCGGCGGAGAGGGTGAGGGAAGTGAGGAGCAGGGCGGAGGTGAACCGGATCATGGGGGGAATGAAGTAAAAAGGTG
>CANKZO010000103.1 GCA_947488485.1 Opitutia bacterium
GCAACGACAACGGCTTCCCTCGGCGCAACTGGGATTCCCACGAAGACATCGCCCGCGACCACGCCCCGCTCTCGCTCGGCATGGCAAAAGGTACCGCGGCTCTGATTCAGGATCTCAAGGACCGCGGCATGTTCGAGGACACCCTCATCCTCTGGACCACCGAGTTCGGCCGTATGCCGTGTGCCCAGGGCGGCAAAGGGCGCGACCACAATCCCTTCGTGTTCACCAACTGGCTGGCCGGCGGCGGCATCAAGGGCGGCGTCACCCATGGCCCGAGCGACGAATGGGGCTACAAGCCCGCCGACCGCTCGCACTTCACCCAGGGCTACGATATCCACGCCACCGTCCTGCACCTCCTCGGCCTCGATCACGAGAAACTCACCTTCCGTCACAACGGCGCCAACCGCCGCCTCACGGACGTCCACGGACACGTGATCAAGGAGATCTTGGCGTAAAGAAGTTCTAGGTTCTTGGTTCGTTGTTCTTAGTTATTTGTTCTGGCACGTGGGAAACGAGGTAGGGACGAGATTGCCATCACGTCCGTGGGCGAATGGAGATCGGATTGGTCGGTGACCTTGCCCGGCTCGACGCGCGGGCTAGGCGAACGTCGGCCATGGCAATGGCCGCCCTACCCGATGCACCGCAGCATCACTCCCGGTTTCCGGTCTCCCTTTGAGCCCTGTCTCTCCCCGTGTCCCCATGTCACCTTGCCCACGTGCCCCCTGACGACGCTTCATCCTTTATCCCCCATCTTTCATCCTCCATCTTGAGTTCCACCCCATGCGTCTCCTCGCCTCCCTTCTGCTGCTCACCGTCGGCCTGAACGCCCAGACAATCACCATCGCGCCGGCCCCTGTCGATCGAGCAGCGCTGATCGTAAGGGTACCCCTTTATCCGTTCATCGTTCAGAGGAATCTCAAGCGCCTCTGCGCCTTCGATGCGGCGGGCAAAATCTACCCCCTGCAGGAGGAAAACATGAATCCGCAGTTTAGGCCGCAAGCCGAGATGCTCCGGGAAATGGAACGAATGAATGTCGAAAACGCCGCTATCGCCGCCGGTCAGACGCCGCAGGACCCGGTCCGACACCTGATTCTTGTGCTCGGTTTCGTGCCGGCGAACAAGACGACCTCCTTAGATATCCGCGAAAATGACAACCCAGGGAAGGTGCTTGGAAACGTGAAAGGCCAGGACGGCGTGACGATGTCCATCGACGGCCGCGAAGTGCTGAATTATCGCACGGATAAGAAAAGGAAGCCACGTCCCGAGATCAGCGACGACATCTTGCGCGCCGGCTACCTGCATCCGGTCCGCTCGCCTTCCGGCGCCATCGTCACCGGCGACTACCCGGCCAATCATCCGCACCACCACGGTATCTGGACGCCTTATACCAAGGCGATTTTCCAAGGCCGCACCACCGACTTCTGGAACATGCAGAACAAGAAGGGACGAGTGGATGGCGCTGGGTACGGCTTCGGATCACTTTTCGGAAAGCCTGGGGATGCCTGCCCCGTCTACGAGAAGCTTGACGCCATGACCGGGATGGTCGACCTGACCGGACCGAAGGAGACCACGGCCCTATGGGACTCTTGGAGCCTGCGCCTTTACGATATCCCCGACGCGCCTAAGCCCATGCATGTGTTCGATCTCACGACCGAACAGGCGTGCGCGACGAACGACCCGCTCGAGCTGCCTCAGTATCACTACGGAAGTTTCGGCCTCCGCGGACCTGAGGCATGGGACGGCAAGGACGGCGCCCGCTTCCTGACCTCCGAGGGCATCACTGACCGCAAGAAAGGCGACGGTACCCGCGCCCGCTGGTGTTATCTCGGCGGCAAGACCAGCGCCGGCCTCTCCGGCACGGCCGTCCTGGGCTTCCCTGATAACTTCCGCTTCCCGATGCCCCTGCGCCTTCATCCGGACATGCCCTACTTCTCGATCGTCCCGCAGAAGCTCGGCGCCTTCTCCATCCAGCCCGGCAAACCCTACGTCACCCGCTACCGCTTCGTCGTCACCGACGGCGAACCCGACGCCAAGCTCTTCGATGCCTGTTGGAACTCGTTGGCGCATCCGGCGGTGGTGAAGGCGGGGAAGTAGGCGGAAGCGGCTAGCGGTTGGCGGGTGGGAAATATAGCTTCAGGTCTTAGGTCGCGATCACGGGTACGGGACGGGTTCGGACGTCAGGCGGGGACGACAACACCTCCCTATCCACCATTCTGCCTTCACCTACCTATCTCAAAGTAACCGCCAGTAAGATAAATGTGACTAACGACGCGCCCCGTGGTAAATAATAGTCGATGGCCCCTTCTGCTTTTGACGAAAAGCGCTTCATCGCGGAGCTGACCAGGCACCAGCCGGCCATCGGTTCCTTCTGCCACGCCCAGTTGGGAAATCGGCAGGAGGCACAGGAAGTCCTTCAGACGACCTGCGTCACGCTCTGGCAAAAGGCTTCCGAGTGGGATCCCTCCAGACCTTTTCTCCCTTGGGCTTTCGGCATCGCCCGTTTCACGGTGATGGCCCACCTGCGCGACCGCGGGCGAGAACGCCTGATCTTCGACGAGGACGTGGTCCGCTCGATGGCGGACGAATCGGAAACCTGCGCGGCGCGACACGAGGACCGACGCGAAGCCCTCAGGGAATGCTTCGAACGCCTTAACGACGAGAATCGAGAGCTGCTCCGACTCCACTACGTCGCCGGCCACTCGATCAAGGAACTCTCCCGACATTTCGAACGGGGCGAAAGTGCCCTGAAGATGAACCTCCTCCGGCTGCGCGAGCAGCTGAGCCACTGCGTCACCCGACGCCTCACCTCCCTTTCATGAACGACCCAAACGTCAGCCTGGAGTGTCGACTACTGCTCCTACTCGAATCCGCTCGGGAGGGCGACCAGATCGCCAGGGTATCCCTGAACGACATCGTTCGCAATGATCCGCATGCCCGTGCCGTCCTGAGCCGGTTACTGGCCGAAGAACATGCGCTCCTCGAACACCTGAGGGACGACGGTATCGCCACCTTGCTCGCCCCAGCGCCCGCCATCGGTCGTCCCGCTACGCGCCCAACGGCCTCACGCTGGCGCACCCTAAGCGCGGCCGCCGCAGGTCTCATCCTCGGACTGGCTTCCGCTTCCTTGCTCTTCGGCTTCACCCTCGTCACGTCCGCACCCCGGCAACTGCCGATCGCCGACCCCGGCTTCGAAGCGAACATAGCCCCACTGGCAGGAGGCATCCCTTCCAGCTTCGGCGTATGGAGCGGCGATTTCGCAAAGAGCGTCGGCCCAGAGCAAGGCATCACGCCCCATGAAGGAACACATATGCTCCGTTTCCTCAGTTCCGATTCGCAAGACCCAGCACCCGCCCGAGCCAATCATGGCAATCTCTATCAATTCATCGACCTCCGCTCGCTACGGGCAACGATTTCTGACGGATCGACGACGGTGGACTGGTCTGCCTGGTTCAACCGCATTTCGGAGCGTTCAGTTCCGCCGACGCAGTTCGAGGCCAGCATGTGGGCTTTCAGCGGAGACCCTTCGGTCGTTCGCGCCAACTGGGTCGGCAATCTCCACCTAGAACTGGCCTACAGCACATGGCGGACCGTATCGGACGACGACCCCAAGACCTGGCAGAAGATCTCCGGCAGCCTGATTGTGCCGCCAAACACCGACTTCCTCGTCATCGAACTCAAGGCTATGCCCGGCGATCAGTCGCCCAAGGACGAGGTCTTCCACTTTGCCGGGCATTACGCCGACGATGTGCAGCTCACGCTACGCCGATATGCGCACCCCAAACCCTGAGCACCCTACCCTCTCCATGAATACCATCGCCCACCTGACCCATAGAGCCGCCTGGCTGCCAGCCTTGCTGGCATTTGGCATTGGCCTGACGACCGCCTCCGCCCAGACCGTCGCACCTACCGGCAAAGCTCCTAGCTTAGAGTACAAGCTCGAGACCGTCGCCATCGAGTCCGGCGAGCGTCAGACGATCTACCGGACCTATGACCACATCGAAGCACCGAATTGGTCGCGCGATGGCAGCTATATGCTTTTCAACTTCAAAGGCGGCATCTATCGCATTCCGGCCGATGGCGCCGCCAAGCCGCTGAAGCTCGACACCGGGGCGGCAAGGAAATGCAACAATGACCACGGGATCTCTTTCGACGGGCGGCTCCTCGCGGTGAGCGCACGAACCGAGGAGAAAAAGTCGCAGATCTACGTCCTGCCGATCTCGGGCGGAGAAGCACGTCTGGTGACGCCGCTCGCTCCCTCCTACTGGCACGGCTGGTCGCCCGACGACCTGACGCTGGTCTACTGCGCCGAACGCGATGGCAACTTCGACATCTACTCCATCCCGGCCGCGGGCGGGGTCGAAAAACGCCTGACGAGCAACCCGGGACTGGACGACGGCCCCGAATATTCCCCGGACGGGAAGCATATCTATTTCAACTCCGAACGCGACGGCACCATGCAGATCTGGCGGATGAAACCGGACGGTTCCGCCCAGGAGCGGGTCATCGCCGATGAGCGTCGTAACTGGTTCCCACATGTCTCGCCGGACGGAAAATTGATCGCTTACATCAGTTTCAGCAGGGATGTCATCGCCGATGACCATCCCGAGAACCGCGACGTGATCATCCGCCTCATGCCTGTCGGCGGCGGCCCGATCCGCGATCTGGTGAAGTTGTTCGGAGGCCAAGGCACGCTTAACGTCGCCTCATGGTCGCCTGACAGCAAGAAGCTCGCCTTCGTCAGCGTCACCAAGCCCGTGCCTCCGGACTGGTCCTTACCGGGCATGCCTAAGCCGAACTTCCATAAGCAGGTGCCGCCGCCCGCCGATTTCCATCGTCCGTCGGTTGTGCTGAACCAGCCGATGGGCATCTTCGAGGGCCAGGCCGATGTCGGCGGCCCCCTCCTGCCCGGCAACTGCACGTTCGACGCGCGCACCGGCCGCTACCGGCTGACTTCGGCTGGCTATAACATCTGGTACACTCGTGACGAGTTCCGCTACGTGTGGAAAAAGATGGAAGGTGATGCGACGCTTAGCGCCACCATCGAGTTCCCCTACCAGGAAGGCTATTTCGACCGCAAGGCCGTGCTCATGTTCAGGCAGGACCTGAGCGACGACTCGAAGACGGTCATGGTGGGGTTGCACGGTGGCGGCCTGATCCATCTGGCCCAACGTTCCGAAAAGGGACAGAAGATCACCGAAAGCGCCCGTCTCAAGGCCGAGGGCAGGCCGCCCGACGCCAAGCCTATCCGGCTCAGCATCACGAAACACGGCGATACCTATGCCATGTTCGCAAGCCTCGACGGCGAACCGCTCCGGCAGATCGGCACCTCGACCGAACTACGTCTCGAAGGCCCCTTCTATGTCGGCATCGGCTTCTGCTCTCATCAGCCGGTCACCGTCGATAACGCGATCCTGTCAGACGTGACGCTAAAATAATCAGGTCAATGCCCCGCCTCCTCCTGGTCCTTCTGCGCGCCGCCTCCGGCTCCGCCGCCGAACCAAGCCAGAAGCTGACCGTGACGGAGGCGACGGCGAACCCGACGCCAAACTCTTCGATGCCTGCTGGAATTCGCTGGCGCATCCGGCGGTGGTGAGTGTGGTGAAATAGGTTCAAGCGGATAGGGGTTGGCGGTTAGCGGTTGGGAGAGCCATTCGTTTCGGGTGGCAGGTGGCAGCCACAGGTGGCTGTTGGCGGGTAAAACATGCTCAAAGGGAAACCGGATGATTGGCGGGGAGCATGGGTCCGCTGGCTTGCTATTAGGCCCTACAAGCCGACACTCCGATCGCCCCATGAAAGCCTCTCTGCCTTTGCTGACCTTCCTGGCTACCATCGTCCAGGCGCTCGCCGCCGGCCATGACCCGATCATCCTGACGGCCCATCAGCTCTCGATCGCGACGGGCAAGCCCTCTTTGGTCAATATGACCAACGGAACGACCTACCTCCCGGTCTGGTCGCTATCCGGCGGCACAGAAGGCCAGTCTGTCGTGGGCCTCGTCGCGCTTCCTAAAGACTGCGCGGCGGTGAAGGTCGAGATCGTCGTGACGACCGACGAAGCCGCCGCCGAACCGGGACTCGAAGACGTCTACCGCGTCCACCTTTCGCAGATGGTAGAGAATGCCCCGCTCACCGAACGTTATCTCGGCAATCCGGTCCGGACGACCGTGCCGACCAAGGCATTCGTCACCCGCACCATCGTGCTGGAGTCCTATCGGAGCATCGTTCCGGGGGCACCCCTTAGCGTCCGCATCCAGCGTGAGCCGAAAGACCCGGGCAATACTTTTATCCGTCCTGCCGGCCTGGCCTTGGTAAAAGTCACGCCGCTCCCCGCGACCCCCAAGCCTTTCATCGTCGAAGACACCAAGGGCTACAACTCCTGGCCGATGATGCAGGCCATCGGTGACAAGCTGGTCTGCGTCTATAGCCGCGGCTCCGCGCATACCATCAACGAAGACGCCCGTCAGGCCTTTGCGCGGACTTCTTCGGATCGTGGCCGCACCTGGACGCCGGAGACCGTGGTGGCCAACACGCCTGGCTACGGCGAGGTGCCGGTCGGCAAGGGCCTCGACTCCAAGGGCGCGGCGCTCTTCTGGATCCGGCGAGTCGGTAAAGAATGGCAGCAAGACCTTTACCGCACCACGGACGGCATGAACTTCACGCTGATCACGACCCCGAAGCTCTCCCCTGCTCCGATCCAGATCACGGACATCTTCACCGTGCCGAAGGTCGGCCTGATGTGCCTGTGGTTCTCCGGCGGCTATGCCGAGGGTAACGACCACGCTTGGGGCACGCTCACGAGCGCCGATGATGGAGCCACCTGGAAGCAGACCACGGTCGAGTCCGGCCTGAGCAGGGCCCAGTGGCCCACCGAGCCCTCGGCTGTCCACCTCGGCGACGGCAAGATCCTCGCCATCGGACGTTGCGAAGTATGGGGCGGCGGCACCACGGCCCGCGCCCAGCACCAACTGACCTCCCTCGACTCCGGTGTGACCTGGAAACACGTCCAGACGAACATCGGCGAAGTCATGGGCTCGACCCCTACCCTCGTCCTCGATGCCAAGACCGGGCTGGTCAGCAATTACTACTACCAACGCGGTAAGGGCGGCGTCCTCCGTCGTCGCGTCGTCGACCCGCACTTCATCTTCGATCGCCCGCTGCAGTGGCCCGTCTCCGAAGCGATCGCCGTCGGCAGCGAAGACCCGACCGAAGCCGGTAATATCAACGCCACCTTCATCGGCGACACCCATTACCTCGCGCTCTATTCAGGCCACTCCCCGAATACTTCCGTCCTCGTCACCGAAACGGCGGCACCGAGCAAGAGGTAGGAATAGGTCGAAGCGGTTGGCGGTTAGGAATATGATTTCGGGCGGCAGGCGGCGGGCAATACACGCTCAATGGGAAACCGGAGACCGGATGATTGGCTGGGGTCATATGGCCGCAGCCTTAAATCCGGTTTCCCCATGCTGCCCCCCTTGAGCCCTGCGCTCCCCGTGTCCCCTCGCGTTCAGCGCACGCGTTCACCTTTGCACTTTTGCACCTTTGCACCTATCCCTTCCCACCATGCCTTCCCGCAAATCCGCCTGGATCGATATCACCATCCCGTTCGCTAACGGGATGCACAGCTGGCCGGGTAATCCGCCGACGGTCATCAAGCCACACGCTGCGCTGGCCAAGGGCGACGTCTGT
>CANKZO010000104.1 GCA_947488485.1 Opitutia bacterium
AGCAATGGCTGGAAGGTCGGCTCGGCGGCGGCGGCGAGGGCGCCGAGGCAGAGCAGAGAGAGGAAGGCGAGGCGCATCGGTTTAGCGGACGTCGCGCCAGAGCCAGGTCAGCGCCTCCGGGAGGAGCATGGCGCCGTGGCGGCTGTTATGGGTGCCCTGACCTTCGACATAGACGTGGTCATAGCCTTTCTCTTTAAGGGCCGCGGACATCTTACGGTTGGCCTCGGGCCAGCTGCCGTGCTCGTTGAGCAGGTCGTGGGCGCCTTCCTGCTGGTAGACGCGGATGTTCTTGCGCGGATTGGCGCGGACCCATTCCGGATAGACGTCTCCGCCGGTCTCCTTGCCGCCGCTGAGGTTGGCGCGGATCTTGGTGAAGCTGCCGATGGTCGTGAAGACCTTGCTGAAGGCATCGGGGCGATGCCAGGCGGCGTTGAAGGCGCAGATGCCGCCCGACGAAGATCCGGCGATGGCACGACGGGCCGGCTCCTTGGAGAACTTCACACCCTTGGATTCCGCGAGCGGGATCATTTCCTCGAGCAGGAACTTCACATAGAGGTCGGTGACGCTGTCGTATTCGAAGGAACGGTTCGACTTGCCGAGGGGCTTGCCCTTCTTGTCCTTGCCGTTGGGGTTCTTCGGGTCGGGCACGAAGCCCGGTGCGATGAAGAGGGCAATCGTTACCGGCATTTTCTTCTGGGCGATCAGGTTGTCGAAGACCACCGGCACCCGCCAGGCGCCGGTACGAGAGGCATAGCCAGGGCCGTCCTGGAACACCATCAGCGCAGCTTCCTTGGAGGGATCATACTGGGCCGGGATGTAGAGGGCCCACTTCCGACCGTAACCCGGGAAGGTCTTCGAATCCGTCATCTCGTAATCGGTCACGACGCCCTTGGGCACGCCGGCCTTCTCTTGGGAATCAGGGCCCAGGACGTATTGAGCGTCGTAGTCGGGCTTCTTGGGGTCGGCGCCGAACAGGCTGATAGCCAGCAGGCAGGGGAGCAAGCGGAGGAGCTTCATAGGGGTGTTCTGATAAGAAACACCTCACGGGGCTGACACAAGCCCAAGCGGGGTCAGCGGGCGGGCTCGTGGCCGACCTTCCGGAGCCGCCAGAGCTCGGGGAAACGCCAGTGGGTCAGGCCCATCACCCCGAAGGTCGCCAGCCCCCCGAAGACCACCGAATTGACCGTGCCCATCAGGCGGGCGGCCAGACCGGACTCGGCCATGCCCAGTTCATTGGAGCAGCCGATGAAGACCGCGGTCACGGCCGAAACGCGGCCCATCATCTCCGGCGGGACAGAGGTCTGTAGGATCGTCTGACGGATGATCACGTTCACGGCGTCGGCGGCACCGGCGACCAGGAGGAATATGATGGAGAAGACGAAGGCGGCCGTCAGCCCGAGGCCGAGGGCGTTCGCCAGCACGATCGAGAGCGCGAAGCCGATGGTACTCAGGCCAAAGATGGCAAACGAACCGTAAAGGGTCGGACCAGCATGGGCTAGCGGCGGCCGCACGATGAGGTAGAGAGACATCAGGACGGCCCCGATCGAGGACGCCGCACGTAAGAGGCCGAAGCCGAAGGCACCGACTTGCAGCATATCGGCGAAGATCGGGAGCAGGGCGACCGCCCCGCCGAGGAGGACGGCGAACAGGTCCATCGTGAAAGCCCCGAGCATCACGCGTTGGCTGAGCATGAAGTCGATGCCCTGGCTGAGGCTGGTAAAGATCGGCTCCGGGTTACGGGACTGCAAGGTATGCGTCGGCCGAAGCACGATGGTCAGCCCGAGCGAGATCGCGAAGCAAAGCGACATGGCCGCGTAGGCGACGTTCTCCGCATGCGCCAGCCCGTTGCTCTCACCGAGCCATACCATCAGGCCCGCCAGACCTGGGCCGAGTACGCAGGCGAGTTCGAAGAGCGTGTTACGCCAGCGGACGCCACCAGGAATGAGGTCGCGCGGGAGGATCTCGGCGATGAGCGCTTGCCGGGCGGTCGTGAGGAAACTGCGGGCGAGACCGCCGAGGACGATCACACCGTAGATGACTGTCAGCTGGGCCCACCGGTCGGTCAGGAATTCAGGTATGAACAGAAGCAGCCCCAAGCAGAACATCGCGGACAGCGCACCGATCGCGATGCGCCGGCGGTTGTTCGTGTCGGCCACGTGACCGGCGAAGAGGACCGCGCTGACGAAAGGGATGACCTCGGCCAAGCCGATCGCCCCGAGCGCCAAGGCGCCGTTGTCGCCTCCGTCCTTGGTCAGGCGGAAAACCTGCCAGGCGACGGCGACGTTCTGGATCTGGATGGCCAGCGTGCCGAGGACGATCGACGCCAGATACAGCCGGAAGGACCGGGAGGAGATGGCTGAGGGTGGCGCCGACATGGACATCGGCCTCACTATCGAATGAACCGAACGACTTAGGCAATCACGGCTTTGACCACGTGGCCCGCGACGTCCGTCAGACGGTAGTAACGTCCTTGGAACTTGAAGGTCTGCCGCTCGTGGTCGACGCCGAGGAGGTGCTGCATCGTGGCATGCAGGTCGTGCACGTGGACCGGGTCCTTGACGATGTTGTAGCCGAACTCGTCGGTCTGACCGTGGACATGGCCGCCTTTGACGCCGCCGCCGGCCATCCAGAGGCTGAAGCAACGCGGGTGGTGGTCGCGGCCGTAGGTGTCCTTGGTGATCTTGCCTTGGCTGTAAGCCGTGCGGCCGAATTCGCCGCCCCAGATCACAAGCGTGTCTTCCAGCAGGCCGCGCTGCTTGAGGTCCTTGATGAGGGCCGCCGAAGCCTGGTCGGTCTGTTTGCACTGGCGCTTGATGCCGCTGGGCAGGCCGCCGTGCTGGTCCCAACCCTGGTGGAAGAGCTGGACGAAGCGGACGCCCTTCTCGATGAGTCGGCGCGCCTGCAGGCAGTTGGCGGCGAAGGATCCAGGCGTCTTCACGCTGTCACCATACATCGCGAGGGTGGCGGGCGACTCCTTCGAAAGATCGGCGACCTCCGGCACGCTCGTCTGCATGCGGTAGGCCATCTCGGCCTGCGCCAGACGGGCGTCGACTTCCGGGTCGAGTTCCGCGGCGCGCTGGTCGGCATTGAGCTTGCCGAGCGCATCGAGCATGCCACGGCGGGCGTGCGGCGAGACGCCTTCGGGGTTCGTCAGGAAGAGCACCGGTTCCTTGCCGGCCTTGAACTGAACGCCTTGGTGTTCGGAAGGCAGGAAGCCCGCGCCCCAGAGGCGCGAGTAGAGAGGCTGGTCTTTGGTGGCGTCCTGCGAGACCAGCACGATGAAGGCAGGAAGGTTCTCGTTCATGCTGCCAAGTCCGTAGGAGGCCCAGGCGCCCATCGACGGACGACCCGCGACCTGATTGCCCGAGCAGAAGAACGTGATGGCCGGATCGTGATTGATGGCCTCCGTGTGCATCGAACGGATCACGCAGAGATCGTCGGCGACCCCACCGGTGTGACTCATCAGGTCGCTGTATTCGACGCCGCTCTGTCCATACTTCTTGAAATCCGTGAACGAGCCCGCCAACGGCAGCGTGGCCTGGTAACCGCTCATGCCGGTCAGACGCTGGCCTTGACGCACCGAGTCTGGCAGCGGCTGCGTGTGTTTTTCGCGAAGCAGCGGCTTGGGATCGAGGGTCTCGAAATGCGAAGGTCCGCCGGCCTGGAAGAGATAGATGACGCGCTTCGCCTTGGCCGGGAAGTGGGTGCCCTTGGGCAAGGGTGCCGCGTGGGCGTCGCCGACGATGCCGCGGAGCGCGAGGGCGCCGAGGCCGAGGGCGGACGTGCCGAGGAAGTGCCGACGCGTGGGCTGCATCAGGCCGTCATAGGAGGGAAGTTCGGCGGACATGGTCAGCGGGAGGTGACGGCGGCGTCGCTCGCCAGAATGGTGGAGCAGACGAGGGTGAGAGCGGCTAGGGCCGGATCGGCAGGCATTTTCGGCATCGCCGGGGCAGGGGGCGGAGCGGCCTGCTTCTTCGACTTGGGGTCGGCTTTCTGCGGTTCGGCTTTGGACACGACCGGAACTGGCGCGAACTGCGGCGGGTTGGCCTTCTGCGTCGCGTAGAGCTCGGTCAGGGCGGCGAGTTCCGCGGGGCGGGGCGCACGGGTGCAGACTTGGCGGAAAGCCTCGGCGATCTGCTCGGCGGGGTCGGCGGACGACTTGCTCACGCGCGTAGCGAGATGCTTGGCGGCTTCGACGAAGCCGGGATTATTGAGGAGCACCAAGGCCTGCAGAGGCGTATTGGTGTTAAGCCGCTTCGGCTGACAGACCTCACGGGAACCCGCGTCGAAGATGAGCATGTTATCCGGCGGAGCGGTACGCTTACGGTAGGTGTAGACGCTGCGACGGTTGGCGGATTCCTGGACGCTCTCCCCGCCGACCTTCTCGACAAGCTTGCCGGAGGCTAGCAGCGCCTGGTCTCGGACCATTTCGGCTGTCAGGCGGAGCACCGGACCACGCGCCAGCAGCAAGTTCGCCGGATCTTTCTCGCGGGCCTCCGCCGTCGGGGTCGAGGCCTGCCGGAACGTCGAGCTCAGCACGAGACGGCGGAGCATCGCTTTGGTGTTCCAACCACTGCGGATGAAGTCGACGGACAGAGTGTCGAGCAACTCCGGGTGCGTGGGCAGGTCGCCTTGCATGCCGAGGTTCTCGCTCGAGGCGACGAGGCCAGCGCCAAAGACTTGGGCCCAGAGTCGGTTGATGATGACGCGTGAAGTCAGCGGGTGCTTCGGATCGGTCAGCCACTTCGCCAGACCAAGGCGGTTCTTCGGAAGCTCGGTGCTCAACGGGAAGATGCGGGCGGGGATGCCCGGCTCGCAGGGTTTGGAGAGGTCGGGCTTGTCGTATTCTCCGCGGGTGAGCACGAAGGATTTCGGGGCGAGCGGCGAGTGTTCCATCGCGAAGAAGGCGGGCGCAGTTTCCTCGTGGGCGGCGAGAGCCCGGCGGGCTTGCTGGACGCGTTCCCAGGCTTGGGCGAAAGCCGGGTCGGCCCGGCGCAGGGCGTGTTCCGCGTGAACCGAGGCGGGGAGGGAGTCGACGGCGAGCCCGTGGTGGACGGCGACCTCGGCGGGCGTCAGAGCCGTGCGCCAGAGCTGGACCTCGTCGAGAGAACCGTTGCGGAAGCCGGCATCGCGGGAGCGTGAGCCGATCTCCAGGGCGTTGTCACGGGGCTTGGCGTGGAGCGTGTCGCGGATGACCGTCGTCTTCACTTCGCGGCCGTCGACGTAGAGGCGGAGTCCGGCGGCTTTCGAGGAGCCATCGTAGGTCGCCGTCACGCGACGCCATTGATCGATGGGCAGAGCGTCGACCATTTCGACGGAGGCGGCGCTGTTGGGCCAGAGGTGGATCATGCTCCAGCGGAGCTTGCCCTGGGTCACCAGCAGTTCGATGCCCGTCGCATCGCCGTCGCCCGTGTAAAAGCCAGTCGAGTGCAGAACCGTCGCGCGGGCGTTCTTTTCGCCGAGACGCATGAAGGCCGAGAACGTGAAGGCATCCAAGCGGCCCAGCTGCTTGAATTCCGGTAAGATGAAGCCGGCATCGCCGTCGAACTTCACCGCCTGGCCTTTGACGCCCGGCACCAGCTGCAGGTCATCGGGAGAGCCGCGGCGCTCGAACTTGGCGGGCTTGCCGCCGGCGACCGTGTCATCGACGCCCGTCTTCGTGAAAGCTTCGAGCGGGAAATGGGCGACCGGGGCGGGCACCTTCACTTCAGCCTTGGCCGTGGCGGTGTGCGTGGTGATAAGACCTTGTTCGGCAGCGCTCACGGCGGCGCGGAGCTCGGATTCCTTCCGACGTTCATCGTCGGACTTATACAGGCGGACGAAAGGTGGCGGTACTTCACCGTGGAAGGACAACAGACCGTTCTCGTTCTGGTCGCCGAACATCGCAGCCATCGAGAAGTAGTCCTTCTGCGAGATCGGGTCGTATTTGTGGTCGTGGCAGCGCGAACATTCCATCGTCAAACCCATGAAGCCGTAGCCGGCGGTCATCACGCGGTCATTGATACCGTCCTGGCGGAACTCCTCGGCGATCGAGCCGCCCTCGAAGGTCATGCGGTGGATGCGGTTGAAGGCCGTCGCCACGCGTTGATCTTGAGTCGGTTTGGGGAGGAGATCCCCGGCGAGCTGTTCCGTCAGGAACTGGTCATACGGCTTGTTGTCGTTGAAGGCCTTCAGCACCCAGTCCCGCCAAGGCCAGGCGAACATCGCCTTATCGCCCGTGTAGCCCCAGGTGTCGGCGTAACGCGACAGATCGAGCCAGGAGACCGCCAGATGCTCACCGTAACGAGGGGAGGCCAGCAGGGCATCGACGCGCTTCTCGTAGGCGTCGGGCGAAGAGTCTGCCATGAAGGCATCGACCTCGGCGATCGTCGGGGGTAGACCGGTCAGCGCGAATGAGGCGCGTCGCAGCAGCGTCGCACGGTCGGCAGGGGCCGACGGACGAAGCCCTTTTTTGGCCGCGGCGGCGGCGATGAAAGCATCCAGAGGATCCTTCGGCCAGGAAGGGTCAGCAATCGTTGGGGTCGGATGAGACTGCGGGCTCACGAAGGCCCAGTGCGGGTCGTATTTCGCGCCTTGTTTCACCCAGCGAATCAGGATGTCTTTCTCCGGCTTAGAGAGCGGGCGATGCAGTTCCGGGGGTGGCATCACGTCTTCCTCGTCTTCGCTCAGGATACGCTGCACCAGCGCGCTGTTCTTGAGATCACCCGGTGCGATCGCCACATCCCCGCTTTTCAACTTCTTCGTCGCCCCGGCAAATTCATCGAGACGCAGGCCGGCCTTACGACCTTTGTCGGCGTCAGGTCCATGACAACCGTAGCAGCGGTCGGAAAGGATCGGACGCACCTCACGATTGAAGTCCACCGGCGCGTCGGCTGCGTAAGCGATGGCTGCGCCGAGCAGGTAGAGCAGGGAAGTGGTGTGCGAGGGGCGCATCAGGGGTGCAGACACTCAACGCTTTGGCCTAGTTCCTGTCGAACGATGAATAAGGGATAGGGTCGCTTCCTCATCTCATTCTCCCTCAAATAACTTCAGGCCATATCGGTGATCATGGTTGCCGCCGGCTAACGCGTCAGACCACCGCATTTGCTCGCTCGATTTCTTTCGGTCTTATCCGCCCACCCTAATTCATCCGAACCGTACCGTTGTTTAATCTTCATTTAGTATTTATGCACGAAACGCTCATATCTGTCATATAAGATGCTTTTCGCTCATTTAATGTTGCCAAACCTAATGGATTCTACCGAATTAGGGCCATGGCGACCAAACTCTTCGGAACGGACGGCATTCGCGGACGAGCTAACGAATATCCGATCACCCCGGAAATTGCCCTCCGCATCGGCCAGGCGATCTCGCGGGTGCTGCGCTCCAGCGGGGCCAACCACAATCGCGTCATCATCGGCAAGGACACCCGCATCTCCGGCTACATGCTTGAGACCGCGCTGACCAGCGGGCTGGTCTCCAGTGGCATGGACGTCTTCCTCGTCGGTCCGATGCCGACGCCGGCGGTCGCGCATCTGACGAAGTCCATGGGCTGCGGCGCCGGCATCATGCTGACCGCTTCGCATAATCCCTACGAAGACAATGGCCTGA
>CANKZO010000105.1 GCA_947488485.1 Opitutia bacterium
GGGAATACCAGGACAACCCCCGCCTGCATCTTGTCCGAGGCGAGGGCAGCTGGCTGATCGACGGGGAAGGGCAGCGCTACCTCGACGGCAATGCCTCGGTCTGGACGAACGTCCATGGTCACAACGATCCTGACCTGAACCGCGCCCTGCGCGAGCAGTCCGAGAAGATCGCCCACGTGACGCTCCTCGGCCTGAACCACCCGATCGCGACCGAACTGGCCGAAGACCTCGCGGGGCTGACCAACGGAGCCCTGCCGCGTTGCTTCTATACCGACAACGGTAGCAACGCTATCGAGGTCGCCCTGAAACTTTCGTTCCAATACTGGCAGCTCCTCGGCCAGGAAGCCAAACGCGGGGTTATCTCGATGGAAGGCGCCTATCACGGCGACACCTTCGGCACGATGGCGGTCGGCGAACGCTCCGAGTTCCACCGTCGCTTCAATCCCTGGCTCTTCGCCGCGCAGACATTCCCCGCCCCGGCCTATTCCGAATGCGCCGGCAAGGTTGGCCGTTCCGATGCCTCCGCTTCGCTGGCCGCGCTGAAGGCAATCCTCGAGCGCGATGCCGCCACGACGGCCTGCCTAATCCTCGAGCCTCGCGTGCAGGGTGCTGCCGGGATGGTCCAGCAGCCGGCGGGCTTCGTGAAAGCCGTTGCCGCCCTCTGCCGCCAACACGGCGTGCACCTGATTCTCGACGAAGTCTTCACGGGCTTCGGCCGCGTGGGTGCGCTCACGGCCGCCGAGACCGAAGGCGTCGTTCCTGATTTCCTCTGCCTGGCGAAAGGTCTCGCCGCGGGCTACCTGCCGCTCGCCGCCACGCTGACTTCCGAAAAGATCTACGAAGCGTTTCTCGGCCCGTTCTCCGAAGGGAAGACCTTCTTCCATGGCCACACGTTCTCGGGTAACCCGCTCGGCTGTGCGGTCGCCCGAGAGTCACTGCGTAAACTCAAGCCGATGCTGACCTCGGGCCAGGTTGCCGATCGCGCTTTCCTTCTTGGTCGTGAGATGGAAGCCGCCTTCGCCGGCCACGCCCACGTGCGCACCTTCCGCCAGCTGGGCCTCACAGGCTCTGTGGAATTCAAGCCCGCCGGCGCCGATCGCTGGCCGACCGACACCCGCGTGGGTTATCGCGTCGCCCTCGCCGCGCGTCGCCACGGCCTGGTCATCCGCCCGCTGGGCGACTCGATCCTGTTCGTGCCGCCGATCTCCATCCAGGCCGACGAAGTGAAGCACCTCGTCCGCGCTGTCCGCCTTGCCATGGACGACACTCTTTCATCTCTCCCCACCGCCAACCGCTAAAACCTTCTATATATGCCCAACCTCACCGAAGCCCGAGCGCTCTACGACCTGCCGCTCAACACGCTGATCTTCAAGGCTCAGCAAGTCCACCAGGCCAACCAGGATCCGGCCGGCGTGCAGCTCTGCACCCTGAAGTCGATCAAGACGGGCGCCTGCCCCGAAGACTGCGCCTATTGCCCGCAGTCGGTGCACAACCAGACCGGCCTCGAGACCGAAGCCCTCATGGAGACGCAGGCGATCCTCGCCGACGCCCGCAAGGCCAAGGCTGGCGGCGCGACCCGTTTCTGCATGGGCGCCGCCTGGCGTCGCGTGAACGACGGTAAGCAGTTCGACAGCGTCCTGAATACAGTCTCGGGCGTGAAGGAACTCGGCCTCGAAGTCTGCTGCACCCTCGGGATGGTGAGCGAAGCGCAGGCCTCCCGACTCAAGCAGGCCGGTTGCGACGTCTATAACCACAACCTCGACACCTCCCGCGAGCACTACTCGAAGATCATCACGACCCGCACGTACGACGACCGTCTCCAGACGCTCTCGAACGTCCGCAAGGCCGGCCTCGAAGTCTGCTCCGGTGGTATCCTCGGCATGGGAGAGACGGTCGACGATCGTATGAAGATGCTCGTCGAGCTCGCCCAGCTCGACCCCCAGCCCGACTCCGTGCCGATCAACGCCTTGGTGGCGGTCGAAGGCACGCCGCTCGCGGGCCGCAAGTTCGTCGATACCATCGAGTTCGTCCGCACGATTGCCGTCGCCCGCATCCTGATGCCGAAGGCGATGGTTCGCCTCTCCGCCGGCCGTGCCAACATGAACGACGAGACGCAGGCCCTCTGCTATCTCGCCGGTGCCAATTCTATCTTCCTCGGCGAAAAACTCCTCACGACGGGTAACCCCGACATCGAAGAGGACATGAACCTGATGAAGCGTCTCGGCCTGCACCCGATGCACCCGGATGAAGCCCGTCGCATCCATCGCGGTGACCTCGCCCCGGCGGATGCCAAGCCAGCCGAATGGCCGAACGTCGCGGAATTCGCCGCGGCCAACGCCACTGAAGAATCCTGCGGCAACGGCGGTTGCGGCTGCAAATAACATGGCCCTCATCTTCGTCACCGGTAGCGACACTGGCGTGGGTAAGACCCACGTCGCCGGCTTGCTCGCGCGTCGCCTTTCCCGCGACGGCTTTACGCAGGTCATCAAGCCGGTGGAGTCGGGCGCGGGCGCCGGTCGTCCGGCCGACGCCAAGAAGGCGGCGGGCAAATGGGCTGAAGCGCATACGCTGCTGACGCTCCCCGCCCCGATCGCCCCGCTCGCCGCGGCGAAGAAGGCACGTAAGCCACTCGACCTCGCGCTGCTGCTGAAGCTCTATCGCGCCGTTCCGCATGCGCCGTGTCGCGTCGTCGAAGGCGCTGGCGGTGTGGCCGTACCGATTGACCCTAAGGGTAAGGACTGGGCGGACTTCGCCGCAGCCATCAAGCCGACCGTCGCCATCGTGGTCGTAGAAGATCGCCTCGGTGCAATCAACCAGGCGCGCCTCGCGATCTCCTATCTACGTCGCCGTTACGACGGCCCGATCGGTGTCTGGCTCAACGCCATCAAGAAGCCTTCGAAGGAAGTCGCCGCTGCGAACCGTGCCGGCCTGGCCGAGTCTTGGATTCCGCTGCTTGGTGAATCGGGTAAAGGCGAAAAGTCTGCCCGCTTCCATTTCCTGCCGCGGTGAACGAAGCCCTGCTGCAGCGCCTGCGTCAGTCCCTCGCCCAGCGCGAAGGATCGTCGCTGCGCCGTAAGCTAACGGCTCGCGCCTCATCGGACACCCGCGTCAACCTTGCTGATAACGATTACCTCGCCCTGTCCCATGATCCTGCGGTCATCGCCGCCGGCGTGGCCGCGCTTCATGAATGGGGCGCGTCTTCTTCCGCTTCGCCGCTCGTCACGGGTTACACCGAGATCCATCAGCAGCTCGAGCAGACCCTCGCCGCTTGGCAGGGTTATGAGCACGGGCTAGTGATGAACACCGGCTTCTCGGCCAACTCCGCCGTCCTCGGCGGCCTGCCGAAGAAGGGCGATCTCATCCTCGCCGATCGTCTCGTGCACGCGAGCATGCTTGATGGCATCATGGCCTCGGGCGCCCGCCTCCGTCGCTTCGCCCATAACGACCTCGATGCGCTCGAGCTCATGCTTCACGAGGAGCCAGCCCTCGACGGCGTCATCTTCGTGGTCACGGAGAGCGTCTACTCGATGGACGGGGATAGCCCCGACCTGAAGCGCCTGGCCTCGCTGCGGAAGCGTTTTGGATTCTGCTGGGTGCTCGATGAGGCCCATGCCACGGGCTGGTACGGTTCTACGGGTTCTGGCCTCCAGGAAGCCCAGGGCGCTTTCGCCGCCGCAGACATCGTGGTCGGCACGCTCGGCAAAGGCCTCGGCTCGCAGGGTGCCTACGTGCTTTCGCATGCACCGGAAGTCCGCGATGCCCTGATTAATTTCGCGGGCGAGTTCGTCTACTCGACCTACCTCGCTCCGTCCTGCGCCGCCGCCGCCCTTGCGGCGGTCGAACGTGTGAAGGGGATGTCGGGCGAGCGCGCTGAACTCCACGCGCTTTCGCACGCTTGGCGCGACGGGCTCTTGGAAGCCGGCTTCGCTGTGCCGTCAGGGGACTCGCCGATCATCCCGCTCATCTTGGGCGACTCCGACGTCACCCTAAAATACGCTACCGCGCTGCGCGCCGCTGGCTTCATGGTCTCCGCCATCCGTCCGCCCACGGTGCCCGTGCGCACCGGACGTATCCGCATCTCACTCCGCCGAGGTCTTTCTCCTGCCGTGCTGTCCTCTTTTGTCGCCGCCCTGAAGGGCGTCTCCGCATGAAGATCGGCTGGATCGGCGGATGGGGCGTCTCGCTCGAGGAGATGAAGGCCATTGCCCTGGCCCATGCGCCCGACGCCGAGCACCTCATCTACCCGCCCGTCGTCGGCGCCGCGGAGAACCTTTCTGGCTGTGACGCTGTCATCGCGTGGTCGCTCGGTGCGCACCTCGTGCTCGAAGCTGGCGCCCGCGGTGTGAAGTTCCCGGCTAGGGTGCTGCTCTTCGCCCCGTTCACATCGTTCTGCTCCGAGCACGGTAAGTGCGGGCAGCATTCCGAGACCCAGGTGAAGTGGTTACGTCGCTGGATTGATACCGACGCCCCGGCGGCCTTGGCTGATTTCCGCAAGCGTGCCGGTCTGGCCCCGATGGCCGGCGACGCCTTGCCCTACGAAAAGGAATACCTGCAGGCCGGTCTGGACCTCCTCGCCCAGCCTGCGGGCATCTCGCTGATCACCTTTGGGCGTCAGGGGCTTAGCCCCGGCTGGGAAGCCTATGTCGGCGACCAGGATGCGCTCCTCGATGCTCCGGGCGTTTGCCAAGCCATCGTAGGTTGTCATATTATAGAGGGACTCGGGCACGACCTGCGCGAGTTCCTCGCCCCCTAATCCCATGCGTTTCGAAGAACGAGCTGAGAGCTACGGTGCGCATGCCGCGCCGCAGAAGCGCTTCGCCGAAGCGTTGGCCGCCTTCGCGCCTTTCCGCCGCGGCGTCCGCGTCACTGAACTCGGCGCTGGTACTGGCTTCCTGACGTCCGCATTGCTCGCCCAGGGCGTGAACGTCGACGCCACGGATGCCTCGCCCGCGATGGTCGAGCTGGGTCGTCAGGCCGTGCCGGCTGCCAACTGGTCGGTGCATAATGCGTTCGGTCCCATCGAGAAAGCCGGTGCGCTTGCTTCCACTGGCTTGCTGCATTGGGCGGCTGATCCCGCCGCGGTGTTGCGTCATTGGCGTGCGGCGTTGCCGGCTGGCGGACGACTCCTCCTCGGGGTCCCGTGCGATCCTTGCCTCAACGAGCTGCGCGACCTCATCGGCGAAGGACCCGTGCGCTGGCGGGATGAGCCTCAGTGGCTCGCCTTGCTCAAGGCTGCGAACTTCGACGTCCATGCGCACGGCGTCCTGGAGTCCGAAGAGATTTACCCGAGCGCCTTGGATTTCCTGCGAAACCTCCATCGTAGCGGCGTGACCGGCGACCCGCGGCTTTCTCCGAGCGAACTCAAGTCGCTCATCCGCGACTACGATCGCCTCAACGCGCGCCCTGACGGGGTCGTCGCCACTTGGGCTTGGTTACTGATCGACGCGACGGCGCGGGGGTAGGGATGCGATGACATCGCATCCGCTTCCAGTCGCTTAGCGACGGAGGAGCTTGCCGACAGTAGCGAGGGACCCAAGGAGCATCAGCGTGATAAGGCTGGCGGCAAAGACCTTGGGGGCGCCATCAGCCACGGCTTGCCAGCTGACGACGGAGCGCCAACCGAAGACGCCGCAAAGCATCAGGGTCATCGCCAGCGCGATCCATTTGGCAAAACCGAATCCCTTGGCCAGAAGAAGCCCCCAGATTGCCGAGAGGCCACCGAAGAGGGAACCGGAAATGAGGGCAGTTTTGGCGGCGGCGGGATTGGAGAGAAAGCCTGCGAGCCCGCAGAGAAAGAGGAAAACCCCAAAAGAAATAAGCCAGCGGGCGTTAGTCATGTTCTGGTTGATAGTAAGGCTCGGCGCTCTCGCGAAGCAAAGCTTCGCGCTCAGAACGCCCGGCGGATGCTGACGGCAGCGGAGACGTCGTGAGCTTCACCGACAGTGGAGACGTGGGCCGAGATGTTCAGGAGGGTGTTCGCGTTGAGCTTATGGTCCACGTCGAAGCCGAAGCGGACGCAGTCCGGGCTGGGGGCGGTGCCAGGTAGGTTGAACGATACAGCGCCAGTGAGGTCTTGGCCGGTGAGGGCCGGGCCGGCGCCATCAAAGCGGTGAATCGCTTCGACCGTCAGGAGGAGCTTGGTTGCGGCGGAGAGATCCTTGGCGGCGGTGACGCCGATGCGGCCTTCGGTCGCGTTATGCTCCTGCTCGTTGAACGAAGCCGGGAGGCCGCCGCCGGTTTCCGTGTAGGCGCCGACCACGGTCTGCGTCACCGAGTAGGAAGCGTAAGGGGCGAAGCCGAAGCCACCGAAGGTCACGAGGGCTGGGGCGTCGACGCGGAGGCGGGCGGCGCGGCTGATCGTGTCGGCGACGCCGTTCGAGAAGTCGGTCGAAGCGCCGTTGGTGTAGCCACGATTGATCTTCGATTCATAGGAGCCGACGAGACCAATGAGGGAGACGATCCACTGGCTGCCTTCCGGACGGTAGTCGAGTTCGGCGAGGGCGTAGTCGCCTTTCGTGGCGGCCGATCCGCCGAAGGCGAGATCCTGATTCTGCTCCCCATGGCCGGCCGCGAAACCGAAGAGGAAACTCTTGCCCAGGTTCCAGTTGATGCCGGCCTCGCCGGTCGTCGTGTGGATATCGCGGGTACGGGAGGACGAACCGAAGTCGCCGGTCGCCCAGGCCTGGGATTCCTTGCCCATGCGATCATAGGAAAGCATCGGGCGGTGGTGGGCGCCTTCGAGCTGGAGTGTAGTCAGGGTAGAGGCGGCGTTGTACAGGCGGGTTGCGCCATTCAGCGAAGACATCCACGCGGCGATATTGGGAACGCCCGCTGGGACGACCGGAGCCGGGGTGAAGGACGTGAGCACAAGCAAGTCCGACCCGTTACCGGCATCTGCGTTGATGGTGAAGGGACCAACTCCTACGGGAGCATTCAACGATGAGCCTTGGACGTTGAAATTCCCATTGAAGGATAGTACCGGGTAGAGATCGGTGGTGTAATTCAGGGCGAGGGTGCCAGAGTCGAAGGTAAAGGCACTGAAGTCGGCCAGCGTGAACGTACCATTGCCGCTGCTTGCCCCCGTGATGGTGATGGTGAAGCTCGTAATCCAGCTGGGGATGGAAGGGAGCGTGTGGCTTGGTGCAGCGGGAATGGTCGCCAGGTCGAGGCCGATCACGCCGGTGGCCGTGGCGCCGTTGCTGAAGGAGGCACCGCTCCAGGTCAGGTTGAAGTTGGCGGCGTCGAGCTGCGTGCATGCCGCGGCAGCCAGGAGGAAGGAGGCCTTGAGGGTCTTGGTCATGGGGGTATATTCATTATATGAGTGGCCTGATTCAATGCTGATTACGGAGTAGGGCGGGTCAGCGTTCGGAGGCCCGGTAGCGGATGACCTCATCAACCTTCGCGCCCGGCCCCGGCTTTAGCAGATTCCGCTCCGGATCGAAGACCAGCCGCCGGTCATCCGCCACCGGATTGTAATAATAGCGGAACGACACCCACCCATAACCACTGGCGATTCGGCCCTGGATCTTGGCGTAGTGAGCGGAGGTGACCTTCCCATCCGATCCGAGTTTAGCGCGTA
>CANKZO010000106.1 GCA_947488485.1 Opitutia bacterium
CCCGCGGAACAGTTGAAGGTCATGAAATCCCGCACCGAGAAATTCATCGGTGAGGCGGAGATCCTCAAGCGCCTCGAGGCCGGCAAGACCCTGCGCGTGAAGCTCGGCGTCGACCCGACCCGTCCCGACCTGACCTTCGGCCACATGGTCGTCTTCAACAAGCTCCGCCAGTTCCAGGAGCTCGGCCACCAGGCCGTCCTCATCATCGGCGACTACACCACGCGCATCGGCGACCCCACCGGTAAGTCCGAGACGCGCCCCGTGCTCTCCGAGCAGGAGATCGAGGAGAACGCTAAGACCTACCTCGAGCAGGCCTTCAAGATCCTCGACCCCCAGAAGACCGAGGTCCGCCGCAACAGCGAGTGGTTCGGCAAGATGTCGTTCCTCGACGCCCTCCAGCTCAGCCGCCGCATGACCGTCGCGCAGATGCTCGCGCGCGATGACTTCGCCAAGCGTCACGCGTCGAATACTCCCATCTCGATCGTCGAGTTCCTCTACCCGCTCCTCCAGGGCTACGACTCCGTCATGCTCAAGGCCGACATCGAGATCGGCGGCAGCGACCAGCTCTTCAACATGCTCGTCGGCCGCGACCTGCAGGAACAGGACAAGATGGCCCCGCAGGCCGTGCTCGGCATGCCTCTGCTCGTCGGCCTCGACGGCGAGAAGAAGATGTCGAAGTCCCTCGGCAACTACATCGCCTTCAACCACGGCGCGAAGGACATGTTCGGCCGCATCATGTCGGTGCCCGACGCCACCATGTGGGTCTACTACGACCTCCTCCTGCTCTCGACGCCGGAAGAGCTCGCCGCGCTCAAGGCCGGCCACCCGATGGAAGCCAAGAAGCAGCTCGCCACCCGCCTGACGGACATGTTCCACGGCGCGGGCGCCGGCGCCAAGGAGCGCGCCGAGTTCGAGAACGTCTTCTCCAAGGGCGGCGTCCGCACGGACATGCCCGAGTTCGCCTGGGCCGCCGTCTCCGGCGGCGCGGCCGAAGTCAGCATCGTCGACCTCCTCGCCGCGACCAACCTCTTCCCTTCCAAGAAGGAGATCCGTCGCCTCATCGAAGGCGGCGCGGTCAAGATCGGCGACGACAAGGTCTCCGACCCGTCCCTGAAGGTCGCGCAGCCCTCCGGCGAGCTGATCATCCAGGCCGGCAAGCGGACCTTCGTGAAGGTCAAGTAAGCCGGTCGCTCAGGCCGCTTTTTCGGCGCGGGCCTTGATGATCCGCAGGATGTAGGACTGCAGGTCGTTCATGAGCCACACGGTCCACCACTGGGAATAGAAGTTGAAGCCCGTCGAGAGGCGCTGGTCACTCGCGAGGTGCAGGACGACGCGGTCCGGGCCGCGTGCTTCGATCCAATAGGAGCCGTGGAGGACGTCGAAATACGGTCCGCCGATGGTCACGTGTTCGTCGAAGGTCGTGGGCGGGATATTCTTCGTGTCGGCCTCGATCGAGAACGACAGGCGCTTGTTCTCCTCCCACTCGGTCACCTTCTCGACGAAGAGCACGTTGCCCTCGAAACGGGCGTAGCGGATGGAGCCGACGCCGGTGCCTTCGAGCACGGCCTCGGTCGGACGCGGGAAGCCCAGCCGATGGCTCCACGACGGGCCGTGTTCGGCTTCGGTGATGCGCGGCACCGAGCGGATCTGCCGCCAGACCTGCGCCGGCGAGGCCGCGATCTCGATCGACGTGTGGGCCGTGCGGATCTCGGTCTCGCGTGCGCGGAGGGATTCCAGCGGCCCGGCGACGAAGGGCAACAGGGCCACGACAGCCACGCAGAGGCGCTTCGAACCATCCGACGCGCGGAGGTCACGGAGACCGCCCGCGAGGATTCCGCCGAGCGTGGACATGAAGAAGACCAGCGGCAGCCAGAGGATGACGCAGATGAGTCCCTCGAGATGGAAGACGATCGTCGCCGCCATGAAGGCGAGGCCGGCGAGCCAAGGCTGAAAGACGCGGCGCACCCAGCTCTTTTCGGACTCCCCGAACCAGATCACCAGGAAGCCGAGCGCCAGCGGCACAAGGAAGATGAAACTCAGGCTCATGATGGCCCAGAGCTCTGGGAGCGGACGAGCTCGATGAAATCCGCTCTGCGGGTCGAACAGGAGCCGGCAGACCAGCCCGTAGACGACGCCGAGCGCCAGTCCGAGGAGGGCCTGCATAGGCGGCGAGAGGCGCGGGGAGCTCATGCGGTCGAGTCTGGCCCGGCCGTGCCGACGGGCAAGCCCCGGCTGTGCATAAGTCCGCGGATAACCCGCCGGATTATGCCCTTCCCCTGCCCTCCGACGGCTCCCTATTATCACCGTCCCGCATGGCCGACCCGGAAACCATCAGCCGAGACTTCGTGCACCTCCACGTGCATACGGACTACAGCATGCTCGACGGCTGCAGCCGCATCGACCGCCTGATGGAGCGCGCGTGCGATATGAACATGCGCGCGGTGGCGATCACCGACCACGGCAACCTCTTCGGCCTCTTCGATTTCTGGAACGAAGCCAAGCAGCGCTCCAAGGGCGACGTGAAGCTCAAGCCCCTCCTCGGCTGCGAGCTCTACCTCGTCTGGGACCACGCGCTCACCGACAAGCCCGATCGTCGCGAGCACAAGTATTTCCATATGGGCGTGCTCGCCCGGAATTTCAAAGGCTACCAGAACCTCACCAAGCTCGTCTCCGACGCGCACGTCCGCGGCCTGCACTACAAGCCGCGCACCGACCTCGAGCAACTCGCCAAGCACGCCGACGGCCTGATCGGCTTCTCCGGCTGCCTCCAAGGCGTCATCCCCCAGGCCCTCCTCCGCGGCGACTACGAAGCCGCCCGCAAGGCCTGTGGTAAGTTCGTCGAGATCTTCGGCCGCGAGAACTTCGTCATCGAGCTCATGGACCACGGCCTCGAGGAGCAGAAGCGCATCATCGCCGACCTGCTCAAGCTCGCCGGCGAATTCCAGCTCCGCGTCGTCGCCACCAACGACGTCCACTACGTCGACGCCGGCGATTCCGTCGCGCACGATGCGATGCTCTGCATCCAGACTGGCGCCCGCCTGGCCGACGAGCGTCGCATGCGCTATTCCGCCACGGAGTTCTACCTCAAGAGCGAGGCCGAGATGCTCCGCGTCTTCGGCGAGGTCCCCGAGTCCATCAAGAACACCGTCGCCATCGCCGAGATGTGCGACGTCAAGCTGCCGGTCGGCCAGAACAACTACCCCGTCTACATCTTCAGCGAAGGCGTGAAGCCCAAGGCCTCCGACAAGATCGACGCCATCCTCGACGGCTACGAGCAGCTCAAGAACGGCCTGCTGGTCTCCGCCGGGAAGCCGGGCGATTTCGTCATCGAAGCCGAGAAGCGCAAAGCCATGCGCGCCAACGGTTCCTACCTGCTCGAGCAGGTGAAGGCCGGCCTCAAGGAACGTTACGGCGTCGATTACGACGACCCCAAGGCATGGAAGGACGAGAAGGTCCCCGGCCCCGGCCAGACCAGCCACGCCGAGCTCTGCCGTCGCGTCGACTACGAGATGGGCGTCATCGCGGGCACGGGCTTCGTCGACTACTTCCTCATCGTCTGGGACTTCATCGACTGGTCGCGCAAGCAGGACATCCCCGTCGGTCCGGGCCGTGGCTCGGGCGCCGGCTCGATCGTGGCGTATTGCCTCAAGATCACCGACATCGACCCGATCCGCTTCGGCCTGCTCTTCGAACGCTTCCTGAATCCCGAGCGCGTGTCCGCGCCCGACTTCGACATCGACTTCTGCATGCGTCGTCGCGACCAGGTCGTCGGCTACGTGCGTAAGAAGTATGGCGAGGACCGCGTCGCCAACATCATCACCTTCGGCACGTTCGGCGCCAAGATGGTCGTCCGCGACCTCGCCCGTATCCGCGACCTCCCGTTCATCGAGACCAACCGCCTCGCCAAGCTCGTCCCCGACGACATCAATATCTCGCTCGAGGACGCGCTCAAGAAGTCCAACGAGCTCCGCGAAGAGGTCGCCATCAACCCGCAGGCCGCGAGCATCATCGAGACCGGCCGCGTCATCGAGGGCATGGTGCGTAATTCCGGTAAGCACGCGTGCGGCATGATCATCGCCGACCGCCCGCTGACGGACATCATCCCCGTGACGATGCAGGAAGGCGACCTGACGACCCAATACGCCAAGGACCCCGTCGAGAAGCTCGGCCTCCTGAAGATGGACTTCCTGGGCCTCAAGACGCTCACCATCATCGACGACGCCCAGAACCTCGTCCGCAAGCATCGCAAGCAGCCCGACTTCAACATCGAGAAGGTCGGCTTCGAGGATCCCAAGACCTTCGCCCTCCTCAACGAGGCGAAGACCATCGGCGTGTTCCAGCTCGAATCCGGCGGCATGCAGTCGCTCTGCCGTAAGTTCAACATCACGCAGATCGACGAGATCGTCGCGCTCATCGCCCTCTATCGTCCGGGCCCGATGCAGTTCATCCCGGACTACATCAAGGGCAAGGACGACCCCAATTACGTCAAATACGCCCACCCGCTCCTCGAGAAGGTGGCCAAAGAGACCTACGGCATCCTGGTCTACCAGGAACAGGTGATGGAAGCCGCCCGCGTCGTCGCCGGCTATACCCTCGGCGGCGCCGACATGCTCCGCCGCGCGATGGGCAAGAAGATCCGCGAGGAGATGGAGCAGCAGCGCTCGATCTTCGTCGAGGGCGCCAAGGCGACCAACAACATCGACAAGAAGAAGGCCGAGGAGATCTTCGCCACCCTGGAGAAGTTCGCCGAATACGGCTTCAACAAGTCGCACTCCGCCGCCTACGCGATCCTCTCGTATCGCACCGCCTACCTGAAGGCCAACTACCCGGTCGAGTTCATGGCCGCCGTGCTGACGTCCGAACAGGGCAACGCCGACAAGCTCGCCGAATTCATGGGAGAGGTCGAAGCCCTCGGCATGAAGGCGCTCGGTCCCGACGTGAACCAGTCGGACACCGACTTCACTCCGGTCATCAAGGACAACGCCATCCGCTTCGGCATGGGAGCCATCAAGGGCGTCGGCGAGCAGGCCGCCCGCAATATCGTCGCCGAGCGCGAGAAGAACGGCCCCTTCAAGGACTTCGCCGACTTCGTGGGCCGCATGGGCGAGTTCGAACTCAACGCCCGCACCCTCGACTGCCTCGTGCGCGCCGGCGCCTTCGATTTCACCGGCGAAGACCGCCGTCACCTCGTCGACTCCATCGAATCCGTCCGCCGTCACTTCGCCGGCGAACGCAAGGAGCGCGCCAGCGGTCAGGGCTCGCTTTTCGATCTTCTCGGGGCCGAGGACGCCGGGGCCGCCCGCCCGACCGACCTCATCCTCCGCAAGTCGGAGAAGATGCCCAAGCTCGAGATGCTCAACGGCGAGAAGTCGCTGCTCGGCTTCTACCTCAGCGGCCACCCCCTCGCCGAATACCACGGCCTCGACGAAGCCATTGCCACGATGGTCGTCACGCCCGACCGCATCGACCTCGACAAGCAGCAGCGGCACACCGTCCGCATCTGCGGCATCGTCGGCGGCCTCGAGAAGAAGATCTCCAAGAAGGATAATCGCCCGTGGGCGCTCTTCACCGTCGCCTCCCGCTCGGTGACCATCCCCGTGATGATGTTCTCCGAAGCCTATGATGCGGCCGCGCAGCTCAAGGATGGCGAGCTCCCCCTGCTCATGGACGGCTCGCACGTCATCGTCGACGCCCGCCTCAACTGGCGCGAAGAGCGCGGCGAGTGGTCGCTCAGCGCCCACGCCGTCACCACGCTCCGTCGCGCCCCGAGCCTCATCAAGAAGATCCTCTTCGCCCTCAAGCCCGGCCCGGACGCCAACGACTTCCTCGACAAGATCATGGCCCACACCCGCAAGGTGGACGGGACGACGATGGTCCAGGTCGGCTTCATCCAGCCGGACGGCCGCGTACTCGTGGCCGAAGCCGCCCGCGGCATGACGACCCGTTTCGACACCGAGAGCTACGGCACCTTTGGTCGCCACCCCGCGTGCGCCGGCGTGCAGATCGAACCCGTGCCGCCGACCCAGCCGCCGCAGCGGAAGTTCGGCCCAAGGGCCTGAGCGGAGTCGGCGACGCTTCAGCGACGACGCATCAGCACCGCAACCTTACCGCGGCGGTCCACGATATCGAAGCCCGCGCGGGTGATCTCCTCTAGGACCTGCCTGTGCGGGACATGACGGCCCTCGTCAGTGATGTCATGACATTCCACGATGATGCCCGCGAAATGGCGAAGTCCCCCCGCCTGGCGACGGGCGAGTTCCCACTCCATCCCTTCGATATCCATCACGAGCCAGGACGAGTCCGGCAGACCATGGCGCTCGATGACGTGCGCCAGCGATGCCGCCGGGACACGCAGAGTCACGCCCTCGTTGGCACCGGGATCGCGAGCCACCGAACCCCCTTGAGTGTATTCCGGCGACCAGGCGAAGGAGACCTCTGAGACCCCTTCGTCGGCGATGGCGCAGTGGACCAGCTCCCACGGCGCATCCGGATGATTATGGGCGACCATCTGCCGCGCGATGTCTGCCAAGCCGAGAACGGCCTCATAGGAGACCAAGCGCGACGGTCGCCGCCCGAGGATGATTGACGAGACGATGCCCAAGCTCGCGCCCAGCTCCAAGACTTCACTGCCAAGGGGAAGGTATGCCTGGATGAACCTGGCTTCCTTGGCCTCATAAGAACCAGCGTCTAGTTGCTGTCGGATCACGTCCGAAGGCACCAATCTCAGCGGCACCTCGACACCGAACAACCGGGGATCGCCGCGGTAACCCAACATCCGCGCCATGGCCAAGATGCGCCACTTCACGGATGCGTAGATTCTCATGACGCTGACATCCTGAAGGCTGTATTAACTTTTGCTACTATAGTTTTACCGAGGGCGCTAGCCGGCTCCGCCGAAGCGACCAGGGTAAGATCCCTTAAGCCTATGGAACCTATAACCTAGATCCTATACCTGAGCGCCAAATCGGCACCCCCAGGGTAAGTACGGACCGCGGGCTCAGAACTTCGAGAAATTGAAGAGCACGACAGCCCGCAGCGGGCCGGGCAGCAGTTTCTTGGCGAGCGCCTTGGCGACGAAGCGGACCTTCCAGACGGTGCCGCGCGGAGAGACGCGCCAGAAATAGCCGATGGCCATGCCGATCGCCTTCCAGCGGGCGTTCGGGTGAGTGCAGTGGAACTTCACCGAGGCCTGCGCATGGACGTCATCGACGAGCTGACGGAAGCGTGCGATGACTGCCGGCGGGGCGAGGCCTTCGCGTTCGGCGTGGGCGAGGTCAGCGAGGTAACCGCGGCGATGGACCTTCTGGCCGGCGGGCCAGGCGGCAGCGCGGCGGAGCTTGGCGCGCCAGCGGAGGCCCTTGGGTTTGCTGCCGTGGGACATGTTCGCCCCGTGCCAGCGCCAATCGAGGAGGATCTCCGCGTCGATCGCGGCGGAGCCGAGCAGGAGCGAGCGCAGGATCGCCGGACCGTCCTCGCCGCCGGTCGTGCCGGGCATCGGCGGGAACTTCCGGAAGACGTCGCCGCGATAGCTGCCGGTCGCGCCGCAGAACTGGACGCCTTGGTAGAGATGGAAGCC
>CANKZO010000107.1 GCA_947488485.1 Opitutia bacterium
GTCGAGGAGCTCATCCGCTGCTACGTCCGGGCCGCCCGCGTGGCCCGCGACTGCGGCGCCGACTTCGTGGACATCAAGCACTGCCACGGCTACCTCCTGCACGAGTTCCTCAGCGCGCACACGCGCCCCGGCAAGTTCGGCGGCTCCTTCGAGAACCGCACCCGCATCCTGCGCGACATCATCGCGGGCATCCGCGCGGACGGTAACCCGATCGACATCGGCGTGCGGCTGAGCCTGTTCGACATGGTCCCGTTCCGACCGGACCCCGCGCTCAGCCAGCCCGGCAAGCTCGGCCCAGGCATCCCCGAAGAGCACGCCTCGCTCCTGCCCTACCGCTACGCGTTCGGCGTGAATCAGGCCAAGCCCACCGAGATCGACCTCACCGAGACCTTCGCCTTCGTGCAGCTGCTGGGCGAACTCGGCGTGAAGATCCTCAACACCACCGCCGGCTCGCCTTACTACAATCCGCACCTCCAGCGTCCGGCGGCCTATCCGCCCAGCGACGGCTACCAACCCGCGCATGACCCGCTGATCGACGTCGCCCGGCAGGTCCGCGTCGTGCGCGAAGTCCGCGCTCAGGCCCCGGCCGGCATGATCGTCGTCAGCTCCGGCCTCAGTTACGTCCAGGAATATCTCCCGCATCTCGCGCAGCACATCCTGCGCACCGGCGGCAGCGACGCCATCGGCGTGGGACGCGCGGTGCTCAGCTATCCGGCCATGCTGGCCGACGCCGCGAAGAACGGCGCGATGGAGATGAAGTTCATCTGCCGCACCTTCAGCGACTGCACGACCGCGCCGCGCAATGGGCTCATCTCCGGCTGCTACCCGCTCGACAAGTATTACACCGCCAAGCCTGAGTTCCAGCAGCTGAAGGACATCAAGAAGAGCGTCGGTAGCTGAAAACAGGGGTGGGTAAGGGGTTGCAGACAGACGCAGCGTAGGGATAATCCCCTAGGTGACGGTACCTTGCGCCACCCACCCCGCCGCGCGGTCATTCGCGCGCAGCGGCTTCAGCCTCGTGCTGACGCTGACGGTGATGGCCATGCTCACGCTGACGATAATCACGACAGCGGCGTTCATCACCATCGAGTCGCGGCTGGCCAAACAGCATCAGCTCGGCACTCGGGCGCGGCTCAACGGACTGGCTGCGGTACGTCTCGCGCTGGCCCACTTACAACAGGAAGCGGGACCCGACCAACGCGCGACGGCGCGGGCCGACTTCACCGTGACCCACACGCAACCGGGCCGCAACTGGACCGGGGTGCGCAACGCGATGTGGACCGGCGTCTGGCGTAACGATGCGCCCATGCAGCCGCCGGCCTGGCTGATCAGCGGCCGGCACGACCGACCGGCCGGCGCGCAGGCCGTCTCGCTGGCTGCGAACTTCGACCCGTCGCTGCCCGTCGGCCCTACGAACCTCGTGCCGGATTATCCCGAGTCCGTCTGGCTGCCTTGGCAGACCGATTACGTTCCGCCGGCCACATCGCTAGTCACCCTCGTCGGCGCCGCGACGAGCGACGGGCCGATGGACGCATCGCCGGCGATCATCAAAGCCGCGCCTGAATCGCCCGGGCGGCCGGATGGCCGCGTAGCATTGCCCAAAGTAGCCCTACCGGACCAAGCCGCCGGAGCCTACGCCTACTGGATCGGCGACGAAGGCGTGAAGGCTCGCCTCGACGTGGCCGACTCTCGCGTCACGGGCCCGACGGCCGATGACCTCAGCCGGCGCCTGGCGGTCCGTGGTTCCGGCGGCATCGCCCGTGAGTTCATCCCTGGCTTCGCCGGACATGACGGCACACCAATCGATGAGCGCGTGAGGAACCTGACCGACTTCGTCCTATCGCCACCTTCCGGGATCAGCGGCACACCGGAGGCGCTCGCCAAGACCGCATGGACCGAGGCGACGTTACGCTCGGAAGGCGTGCTCGCCGACGCCCTCTGGGGCGGACTCCAAGTGGATCTCTCCACGCTCTTCGAGAAACCCATGGACGCATTCCGGCTCACGGAATACGGAGGCGGCGCGGGCGGCGCGACCTACGTCTACTCGCCCTGGGATCAAGTCACGGGCACGTCCCCCTCGCTGGCCACGTCGGTGTTCGCGGACGCCCGGACCTTGCTGCGTTGCAGGGAGGAAGGTTCGCCCGTGGTCGACCGGCTCGTCGCTCCGATCTACACCATCAAGGATCCAGCCCGCCCCGTCGCACGGATGCGCGGGCCGCTATGGGAAGCCTTGCGGGCGCACCACCTGCTCTACCGCGAACTGACGCCCCGCGCCGGTGAGGCGCCCGTCCTGAAAGCCCGGGCCCACTTCCCTAACACGGTGTCCCTCGCCAACCTGATCAACGCCAGCACCGCGCACTACGGACACCTGTATAACCGCATGGACACGACCGAGGACGTGTGGGCGACGGACACGATCCGAGGGACGCCCGCGCCGCGCCCGCTGAAACCTGGCGTCGCGCCTTACGTGGCGCGGCAGCTACTGGTCCTCGGACTCCAGGACGCCGGCGGCGAACTCCGCCTCGTCCTGAGCCCGGTGACCGTACTCCACAATCCCTACAACGTCGCGCTGCGCATGGAGCCCGTCATCGGCGGTGACGCCGCGATGCGGCTGTCGTTCCGTCACTGGAACCAGTGGCACCTCGACTTCAGCTCCTCCTCAGCCGGCCCTTGGTCGCACGACCTGCTCACCATGGCCCTGCGGACCGGAGGATCGCCGAACCCGTCGGAAAGCATGCGCGTCTACATCCCTCCGCTCACCTTGGAGCCGGGCGAACTCCGGGTCTTCTCCTTGCCCGGCCCGGAACCGCTGCCCTTCTCCCGTCTCGGTACCACGGTCCCGCGCTTTGATTTCCTCGGCGGCTTCTACGTCCCCTGCCTCACCCCGGGAGGCGGACCGCTCATCCGCAACACTACCGACACGTTGCGTGTGCAGTTCCGCAGCCAAGGCCCCTTCTACGTGCGGCACATGATCTCGTCCTGGCCGGGCGACCGACTTAACGAGACCGGCAACTCCAACGACCAGAGCCTCTACAACGCCGCGAGCGAAGTCACCGAACTCCTCTCCAACGACCTCGGCGCGGGCCGCAGCGGAACCGCGCCCGCCAAGGTGATTCCGCCCGGAGCGATGCTCCCCGCGCCCGGCATGCCTCCGGCGGTGCTCGCCGTGCTCGACTACTCGGTGCGCTGGCCACGCGACGCGCTCCCCTTCCCCTTGTTCACACGATCCAACCCGACGGCCGCGATCACCCGTCCGGAAGCCACCGGCTGGTCGCCGGGCGGGATGCCCGCGGGCCATGCTACCACCTCGAGCAGCTTCCGCATGACAATCCGGGGGGCGAATGACTGGTCCGAAGTCCTCGAGACCGACGTCAGCGGCGCCCGGGCCTTCGGGGGACTGAGTTCTTCGTCCGCCGGGCAGACCTCCGCCGTCTTCACCTCCGTGCCGCTTTCCGCACCGGTCTCGCTCGCCGAATATACCCACGCCAACATCCACCTGCGCGACCAGGATCCCTTGCTCGTGGCCGGCAACAGCTTCGCTTCGCCGTTCATCCCGCGGCATCGGATCTGGAACTACCGGTCCGCCCAGAACAACACCGACCTCGACCGCTCCTACCTGCTCAACGCGGCGCTCTTCGACCGTCACTTCCTTTCCGGCGCCGGGCCCGTCTGGGTCGGCGGAGCGGAGACCCGGACGATGACGCAGGTCGTCGATGACTTCGCCGCCGGGCGGACCCGGCTCGGCAACGTGCGGCTCCGCCCCATCCTCACGCCTAACGCCGCGGCGAAGCTCCGCTCGCACCGGACCGTCGCCGCGGCGGTCATGACGGAGGGCGCGTTCAACGTGAACAGCGTCTCGCCGCACGCCTGGGCTGCCCTGCTCGGAGCGACCAAACGGCTGCCTTCTGGGACGACGCCAGCGGGCCAACCGGCCGCAGGCGATGCCAGATATCCGCGGGCCAACCGTCTCGACGCGGTGCCCTCGCCGCTCCGTTCGACCCCGAACGAAGACTCCGCATGGAGCGGCCTGCGCACCCTCGACGACCGGCAGCTGCGCCTGCTGGCGCAAGGCATCGTCGACGAGATCCGCTGGCGGACGCTCTACCCGCATCGCAATGAGAACTACGTCGCGCCGAACCACGACCAACCGCGGACCTTCCGCGGCGCGACCGCGACGACGCGCACCTCGGTGCCGATCCCGTTCCAAGGCCTCGCGCAGTTCGTGAACCGCTATCTCTGCAACACTTACCCGTTCATCGGCCATGGCGGGTGCCTGCAGAACGGCATCCACCGGGCCCAAGCCGGGGGCGCCGCCTTGACCCACGCCGCCGCGACCGGCCTCCCCCTCTCCACGGACGGCGCCCAGATCGCCGGACAAGGACCAGGCCAGACGCCTTGGACGGACCTGTCCTATCGAATGAATTTCCGCTCCGGCGAAGCCACGGGCTCGGCCAACGGCACCACGACGATGGCGGAAGGCTCGCCGGGATCCCTGCTGCAATCCGACTTGCTCGAGGCGATAGCGCCTAGCCTGACCGCCCGCTCCGACACGTTCGTCATGCGCGTCTACGCCGAAGCGAGCGACCAGACCTCGACCGTCGGCATCTGGTATGAAGCCACCGTCCAGCGCCTGCCCGACTTCATGGATCCGCTTCAACCGGCCGAGACGCCGGTGACGCATCCGACCGATTCCCGGCTCAAGAACCCGGCGCTCCGACCCGCGAACCGGATATTCGGAAGACGCTTCCACTTCACCTCGTTGCGACGACTCCGCTTCGAAGAACTATGATCATCCGCTGCCTCCTGAGCTGTTGCTGCGCTCTCGTCTTCGGCCAGACCAAGGAAACGAGCGAGATCCGTTGTATGTTCCGCGCGCTCGCCTGGTCCGCGCCGCTCGAGGACGCGGCCTACCAGTCGGGCCGCCGCTCCGTCCCGTTGCTTATCCCGAGCGACTTCTTCTCCGCCCCCCAAGCCTACCGCGGCCCAGCCGAGCTGAAGTTCGGCCGGCTGGCCAGTCCCGCGAAGGGCGCCCCACCCTCCGCCGCAGAAGAAGCCGCCGCCACCGAACTGGCGATCGCGCGACGCGCCGACGAGGCCTACGCCGGTTTCGCGCAGGAGGCGGCGACGCTCACGGCCGGCGCCGCGGAAGGTCCGGCCGGCGAGAATCTCCGACGCCAGGCGGAGAGCTTGATGGCGAAAGCCGCCGAGCAGGCGGCCGCCGCGACGGCGGCCAGGGCCAAGGCTCAGCTGGCCCGTTCGACCAAGCCCAGCAACTCGTCGACGCCGCAAGCCACGGCGCCGGTCGCAGCGAAACCCCGCTTCATCCCGCGCGGTCAGATCAGACTGCGGGACGGCGGCGCCTACCTCCTGCTCTTCGCCGAAGACAAGCAAGGCTGGCGGATCACCGCCCTGGAAGATTCTCCGGACCAACACCCCTTCGGCACCTTGCGTTTCATCCATCTCGGCGAGAGGCCGCTGCGACTGCGACAAGGCGGACGCGAACTCACGCTTGCCGCCGGCCGTCCGGCGGTGCTCCGCCCCACGCCCGACGAGCATGGCTACGCCGGCATCGAAATACGCACGGCTGACGGCGACGCCAAGCCGCTACGCACCTTGCGGGTCTTTCCGGAGAAAGACGCCCGGAGTACCTATCTGATCACCGAACTCCCGGCCGGCGGCCTCAGCGTGAAGTCCGCGCATGAGCGACGCGCTCCGTAAAGGGCGCCTCAGGGCTTCTCGAAGATCAGCAAGTGCTGCCACGGCAGGCCCGGCTTATTCACGACGAACCGGAAACCAGCCGCCGCGAACTCTTTGCGCGCTTGGGCCTCGGTCATCTTATGGTGCGGCTTGATCGGCACGTTCTCGTCTTCGGCGCGGAACTCCAGCAGGTAGATCCGACCCTTCGGCTTCAGGGCCGCACGTAGCGAGGCGAGCATCTCGGCCGGGTGATCGAACTCATGGTACGCGTCCACCATCAGGGCCGCGTCGAGCGAGGCCGGCGGCAGCTTCACGTCGTCGATCGCCCCGAGATGGGGTTGCACGTTCTTCACGCCGAGCTTCGCGGCTTCGGTCTTCAGGAACTCGAGCATCTCCGGCTGGATATCGACCGCGACGACCTTCCCTTGCGGCAGCAGGCGGGCGATGCGGAAAGAATAATAACCCGAGCCCGCGCCGATGTCGGCCAAGACCGCGTCGGGAGCGAGTTCGAGCAAGGCGATGGCCTTGGAAGGCGCCTCCTCCTTCTCACGGTCGGTGCGCTCGAGCCATCCGATGCCGGGATGTCCCATGACGTGGGAGATCTCGCGGCCCATGAAAGTCTTGCCGATGCCATCGCGCGACGGCGGGCAGCTGCCGTAAACAGGCGGCGCCGGCGGCGTCGGCGAGGAGACCGCCTCCGGGCGGGTCCAGAAGAACAAGGCGAGCGCCCCTCCGACGAGCAGGACCGACGAAAGCAGGGGGTGGCGCTTCAGCATGACTTAGGAGTGCCTGAGGGCAGGCCTAGGTGCAAGAGCCGGTCGACCTCGCCGCATACGCTTGATATAATCCTTATAAGTTGACCCAATATTTTACAATTATTTGTCAGCCAGCCATTTGTGACGCCTGACCGCTTGCCTCACCTTGAAAAATAGGTGTAATTACTCAGGTCGCAACGCGCGGCATGGCATGAAACGCAAATCCCGCAGCCGAGGTTTCAGCCTAATCCTATCCCTGACGGTCATGGCCTGCGTCGTCATGCTGTTGGTCACCCTCTCCGCGTTCATCACGATCGAGTCCCGCGCCGCGATGAACCAGCAGCTCGCCACGCGCGCTCGCTTGAACGCCCTCGTCTCGATGCGTCTCGCGCTCGCTCACCTGCAGCAAGAAGCGGGGCCCGACCGACGCGCCACCGCGCGCGCGGACATCACCCAGCCTGAGGTCATCTTCGCCTATAAGTTCCGCAACCCCATGTGGACCGGTGTGTGGCGCACCGACAAGCCGGACCTTCCGCCTGCCTGGCTCGTCTCCGGCCTCGGCGATCAGCCGGCCGGCACGCAGACCGTCTCCCTTTTTCAGACGGGCAGCTCGCCCGACTACCCTGCCGGCTACTGGGCGCCATGGCAGACGCCGCCGGTCGGCACGACTCAGGACATGATCGAACTCGTCGGCCAGGGCAGTGCGCTGCCCGCCGTCGGCTCCAAGCCGAGCGGCTTGGTCAGCCTACCTAAGATCACCCTGCCGGACGAAGATACGTTAGGGCGCTATGCCTATTGGATCGGCGACGAAGGCGTGAAAGCCCGCATCAACCTCGCCGACGGGCGATCAGCGGGGGCGAGCTCGGCCGACCGAATCATCGCCCTGCGCAGCCCAGTCGTGGCCGGCCTGACCAGCCTTAAAGCGCTAGATACGCTGACGCGACCCGAACAACTCGGCCACATCGACACCACACGTCAGCTGCCTTTGCTATCCGGCTTCAATAGCGACGCCGCCAGCGACC
>CANKZO010000108.1 GCA_947488485.1 Opitutia bacterium
CCAACACCACCCAGAAGTCGGATAGTGGACAGAATCTAATCAACCACGCCGCGAAAGGATACTCCGTCCACCTGTTTGTCCGCAGCACCCGTTCCATCGGGCCGGTCACCGCCCCCTTTCAATACCTTGGTAAGGCTCAGCACGTTGAACATAAAGGCGAATGCCCAATCAGCTTTATCTGGAAGCTTGAGCACCCCATGCCCGGGGAACTCCTCGAAGGCGGACAGTAGGCGTCACCCAAACTATTTTCAGCGGAACGCTGGGGAGAGGTTGCACGAACTTCATGGGCAGGCATAAGAAAGGGGCGCTAAATGTCTCTGCTTAAGCCCACATTCGTTGGATGCTCGAAGCCCCTCGCCCACGCGGTGGCTTCATGCCTACTTGAAGACCAAGCCGGAGGGCTCATCGACCTTGGCAGCCATAGGGTGATAGTACCGTCGAGCTTCGCGAGCCGGCTGATTCAAGAGCATTTGGCCAAGGAGGCCGACGGACTGCTTCTCCCTGAATTCCAAACGCCTGACAGGTTCCTCAATTGGGGCGATGCCCACGTGAACGTGGCGTCCAAGGAGACCTGCTTGCTGGCGTGGGTGGAGGTGCTGACGAGTCCGCATTTCTCGCGAACGGATTTCCCAGCGCTGTTCCCGGCGGAGTCGACACCGGACTTCACGTTCGAAGAGGCGAAGAAGTTCGCGGAGCAGTTGATGCAATTGCGCGATCAGCTGGGCGCCTCCCGCGATGGCCATGACTTCGCGGCGGTGGCCGCGGTGGTGGAGACGAATCCGGAACGCTGGAACAACCTCCACCGTCTAGAACTCGCTTACCTGAACGTGCTGAAGCGCCTAGGCCAGCGCGACCACAACCAGGTCCGCACGGAACTGGCCAAGGGCGACGGGATGCCGGAAGGGGTCACGGACGTCTGGCTGGTGGGCCTGCTGGAACCGCAGCCGCTGCTGATCGAAGCGCTGGAACGTCGCAAGGACCGCCTGAACATCCACGTGATCATCGGCGCCGACGAGGCCGATGCGGCGCTGTTCGATGCCTGGGGTCGACCCGACCCCGCCCGCTGGGCGAATCGGCAGACGCCTTGGCCGAACTTCAAGGACGCGGTCCATCTGGCGACTGACCCGACCCACGCGACGGAACGTCTGGCCGAACTCCTCGACCACACGAAGCCCGACCACGGGGCCTTCGCAGTCGCCCCGTGCGAACGCGAAACCTACCCGGAGCTGATCGCTGACAAGCTCCGCAGCCTCGGCGCCGAAGCAGTCAACCCTCTGGGCGAAACCCACGCGGGACACGTCCTCCACCATCGCCTGCGCGCCTTGCTCGACGTCCTGGACACGCCGACCTTCGCGACCCTGCGTCGCGCCCTGCTCCACCCTCCCCTCGCCGAACGGCTGACCGGTGGACGCATACCGTTCCATCCGCTCAATACGCTGCTCGATGCGCTCAGCCAGTTGAAGCCTCCACAGGAACTCAGCCGAACGCTCGACTTCGCCCTGAACCTCCCGCAGCCGCCGGAGAGCGATCGAAGTGGCCGCTTCCAATGGAAGCAGGTCGAAGGCCTCCGTCAGCCTTTGCAGGCCATCCTCCAGAAGATCGCCGAACTCGCCGCCCTGCCGCCGCGTGAACTGGCTGCGCAGTTGCTCGTGCTTTCGATTGATCCGCCGAAGTCGGGCGATCCGCTCAGCCTGGAGTTCTCAAAGGAAGTCGCCGACGCCCTCGAGGAAACCGTCCGCTCCCTTTGCGCTTACCAGCATGGCGTCACGCTCAGCCCGACCGAGTGGGTGCGCTTGGCGCTCACGCTCACGGGCGAGCAGCGCTTCCGCCAGAGCCTCGCCCTGCAGCCGGTGAACCTCCCGGGCTGGATCGAAGCCCCGTGGGACCCCGTGCCGCACCTGGTCGTCTTCGGGCTCACCGATGACCTGATTCCCCGGGCCAGCCACGCCCACCCCTTCCTGCCGGCCAAACTGCGCGCCAAGCTCGGCCTGACCACCCAGGAACACCACTTCGCCAACGCGGCCTATACCCTGGAACGCCTGCGACGCTCCCGCGAGTCCGTCGACGGAGACCGGACCCACGGCCGCTTCGACGTCATCGTGCCCCGCTTCGACGACAAGGGCGACGGCCTGCGCCCCTCGCGCCTGCTGTTCCAGTGCGCCGACGACGAGCTCTCGATGCGCGTCCAACACCTGTTCGAGCAGGAACTCGAGACCGCCCCGGAACCCTATTGGCAGATCCCCGCCCCGCTGCGCTTCGACCCCGCGGCCCGCGCGGAGCAGGTCACGTCCTTCCGCCGCAGCATCTCCGCCACGGCCTTCAAGGACTACCTGACCAACCCGGCGGACTTCTGGCTCAAGCACGCCCTCGGGATGCGCGAGACCTCGCACGACGACCTGGAACTCGACCGCGCCGGCTTCGGCACGCTCCTGCACGCGGCGCTCGAGCAGTTCGGCAAGGATGTCTCCCTGCGCAAGGTCGCCGACCGCGAGCGGATCGCCCAGAGGCTCTCGGAATGCCTCGACGCCCATTTCGCGGCCAGCTTCAGCGCCGACCCCGAGCCGGGGTTGGTCTTCCAGCGCGAGACCGCCCGGGAACGCCTGCGCGCCTTCGCTTCCCTGCAGGCTTCGCTGGTGGCGGATGGCTGGGAGACCATGGAGGTCGAAGGCCGACTCCCGAAGATGACCTGCCACGGCGTGGAGGTCGGCGGACGCTTCGACCGACTGGACTATCATGCGGCCAGCGACACCTGGCGCGTCTACGACTACAAGAGCTTCGACGAGATCAAGGAGCCCGGAAAGGTGCACTCGACCAAGCTGAAGTCGAACTCCCGCCAGAACCCCGACTTCCATTTCCCCCGGACCGAAACCCTCAAGAGCGGCAAGGCCAAGGAATACACCTACCGCTGGGATGACCTCCAGCTGGCCGTCTACCACCGCAACCTGTCCGACAAGGACGCACGCGTGCATGGGCATCGCCTGCAAGTCGGGTACATCATCCTGCCGTCGGCCGGTGAGGCCGCGGCGGTTATCTGGGAAGATTTCGACGAAGTGAGGGAATTCGCCGCCGCGGCCATCGACCGCATCTGCGAGCGCATTTCTGGCGGACAGTCCAAGGACTTCCAGCCGGCGGCCAAGCCGGGCCCCTACCCGGTCCTGGAGGCGTTCAAGCGCCGTAAGGCCGACCAATACCTCGACCCCACGCGCCTCGGCACCGTCCGCAGCGCCGACCAGGAGGCCGCCCGATGAGCACCCTGCCCAACACGTCCATCTTGGCTTCGGCCGGCACGGGGAAGACCTTCCAGCTCTCCGACCGTATCGTGAAGCTCCTCGCCGGGGGCGTGAAGCACGAGGAGATCGCCGCCCTGACGTTCACCCGCGCGGCGGCGGCGGAGTTCATCGTGAAGGTCATCGGCAAACTGCGCGAGGCCGCCGAAGACGACCGCAAGCGGGCCGACCTCTGCGCCCGACTGGGTCTCGACCCGAGGCAGTTCGGGGCGGCGAAGTTCCGCGAGATGCTCCGACAGGCGCTCCTGTCGTCGAACCGACTGACGATGGGCACGCTCGACAGCTTCTTCGCGAAGCTCGTGAACAACTTCCCCTTGGAAGTCGGCCTGAGCAGCGGCGCGGCGACGACCATCCCCGACCAGGAGACCGACACCCTGCGCCTGCGGGCCGTGCAGACAATCGTCCAGAAGCTCGAGCCGTCCGAGGCGACGGCGATGCTGGCCAACCTCAAGGACTACAACGACGGCGAGGAGATCGCCAACCCGCTGGAATCGCTGGCGGAGATGGCCAAGGAATACCACGGCCTGCTGGTGAGCTCGCCGGACGCGGTCCTCTGGGGTAACCCCGACCTGATCTGGGACGGCGGACAGCCGGCTTGGGCGGGCGCGGCCGACTCCGTCGACGCCACGGCCGATTGGGCCAAGGTGGAGGCGTTCCTGCTCCAGCAGTTCGGCTCGCCGGACAAATACCCGAAAGCCTGCCGTACCCTCGGAGAAGCCGCCGCGAGCCAGCGCTGTGATAACGGCACCGCCAACGAGCTCGCCGAATTCTTCGCGGCCACCCTACAGCGCCCGGTGGGCATTTCGGGCATCATCAGCTTCCGCGGCCAGATCGACGTCCCCATCGAAGCCGCCGACGCCATGCGCCGGCTGGTCTGGCGATCGATTGACCAGCTTGTCCGCACCCGCCTCAAGCAGACCCAGGCCCTGCACCGCTGCCTCGGGGATTACGAAGCCACCTACGACGAGCAGAACCGCCGGACGGGCCTGCTGGGTTTTAGCGACTACGTCACATTGCTCACGAACGCGGAGCCGTTCGACAAGGACGAGATGGCCTACCGCCTCGACTGCACGATCAAGCACTGGCTGCTCGACGAATTCCAGGACACCAGCACCCAGCAGTTCGCCGTGCTCGAGCGCAACATCAGCGAGATCGTCGAACAGCCGCAGGAAGACCGGAGCGTCTTCGTCGTGGGCGACCTCAAGCAGAGCCTTTACGAATGGCGCGCCGGTAACCGGAAGCTCCTGGGTAATCTCCACCAGGCCATCGCGCGGAATGGGGTGAACCTCAGCCTCGACGAGACCCGACGCTGCGCGCCGGCGGTGCTCGAGATGGTCAACGCCGTGCTCGGCGGGCATGCCGAACAAGGCTTGGGCCGGCTCTACTCCGAGACCGCCGCGGCGGATTGGAGCGAGACTTTCCACGAACAGAAGGCCGTGTCCGAAGCCGGCAAGCCGGCCAAGCCGGGCGAAGCCGCCTGGGTGCGGATCACCAAGCCCAAGGAAAGCGAAGAGACCGAAGACCAACTCCAGGCGAAGTGGATCGGCGAGCACCTGAAGGCCACCCCGGGCATCCTGATGCCGGACGGACGCCTCCGCCCGGGCCTCACCTGCGCCATCCTCGTCTCGAAGAACAAGCAGGCGGCGGAGATCACCCAGATCCTGCGCATGCTCGGCGTGGAAGCCACCGACGAGGCCAAGACGTCGGTCATCGAGGATAATCCCGTGACCGCCGGCCTGTTGGCGCTCATCCAGGCGACCGTGCATCCCGACAACGGGTTGGCCAAGGGCATGGCGGAGATATCGCCGGCCGCGGCGGCGTTCCTCAAGGCCCATGGAGGCTGGGACGGAGCGGCGGAGATCCTCGCGAACCGATTCGCCGAAGCCGGGGCGGAAGGCCTGGCGGACCTGTTGGCCAAGGACGTCGACCTGACGGGCGACACGGGCTTCATCCGCAAGCGCCTCGGGCAGCTGCGCTCGGTGGCATTGGCGTATGATGCCTCCGGACGACGCGACCTGGCCGAGTTCACGGTCTTCTGCACTGCTAGCCAGCTGCGCGACAGCGCGGACCCGCAGACTGTGCAGGTCATCACCATCCACCGCTCCAAGGGCTTGGAGTACGACATGGTGTACATGCCGTGCCTGAACAACTCGCGGCAGCCCATCGCCCACCTGCGGACCGGTGAGCTGCTGTCCATGCCGACGTCGGGCCAGGATTTCCGCCCCAAGTGGCTGCTGGCGAGTGTCGGCACGAACGTCGCCCACCTCGACCCCGTCCTGAGTGCGGCCGTCTCGCGGGCGAAATCCGAGAGCGCCTATGGTAATCTCTGCCGCCTATACGTCGGCATGACCCGCGCCAAGCATCGGCTCATGCTCGTGACCACCGCCCTGAGCGAGGACAAGCTCACCGATTTGGAGCTAGGGTCCGGCAAGGCTGATTTCGCGGGGTTGATCGAGATGACGCTCGGGAAGCTGGGTAAGCCTAAGGATGTGTCGCTCGGCGGTATCGAAGCCGCGATGGCCTGGCAGGCGGCTGGCGAAGGTGCTGCGTGGATCGAAACCCGCACCCAGGAAGAAGAAGCCAAGGCCCGACGACAGGCTGGAGGGCGCGCGTCGATCATCGCAAAGCGCTATACTCCGGCGCAAGTGCTCGAGAAGCTCCGTCCGTCGAAGCCGGCGGATGGAAAGATTTACGGATGGAAGCCGTCGAGCGATGAACCCGGTGGCCGTGAGCTCGGCAATCTCGTCCACGGGCTCATGCAGAGCCTCGGCTGGGATATCGAAGGATTCCTGGGCGGACTTGAGAACGCGAACATCGCGCCTGAAGCCGCAGCCCTCAAGGCGCCGGCGATCGAGCTCGTGCGGAAGTGCCTCGCGTCGGCTGAGGTGCGGAAGCTTCTGGGAGAAGCCCCCCAGGGAGTCACCCTATGGCTGGAGCGGAAAGCCGCCCTGGTGCACGAAGGGAAACTCCTCAGCGCCGTGTTCGACCGCGTGCACGTGATTCCCGGCCAGTCCGCGACCGTCATCGACTACAAGACCAACGACTGCTCCGTAGAAGCCCTCAGGGAAATGTATCAGGGCCAGATGGATTTGTATCGGATCGCGGTGGGGAAGTTGTGTGGGTTGGAGCCTAATAAAATCCGCTGCGTGCTCGTTCACGTGAGGTTGGGCGAGTTGGTGGAGTGCTGAGACTAGACAAAGTGCAAAGGTGCAAATGCGGCGGTGCCGCGTGCAAAGGTGCAAAAGTGAGATACAGCGCTCAAGGGGAGACCGGAAACCGGATAGTTTGCTGGGGTGCATCAAAGGTAGGGGCGCGACGGTGTCGCGACCGGGGTGAGGCTAAGGACAGCGCAAACGGGGTCAGGCACATCATCGCTATGCGAGATGAAGCCAGACCCCGCTGCGCCGAGGATGACCGGGCCGGTCATCCATACCCGGCGGCAGCTAGGGCAGCACGCGGTGCTGCCCCTACCTCGAGACAGCGGAGGCGATGTCATCGCCTCCCTACCCTTTACCGTAGGGCGGCTTTTCGTCGATGAGCAGGATGCCGTCGCCGTAATCGATGAGCGCGGAGCCGTCGGGGAAGAGCAACGCCTGGAGCCAGGCTTTGTCGTCGGCAGGCGGCTGAGACTGGGGAGCCGGCGACGAAGCGTCGGCAGGATCGGTGGGATTATTCATGTTGTTAAAGTGGTTGGCCCTGCGGGATTCGAACCCGCGTCTGGCGGATTATGAGCCCGCTGTTCTGACCGCTGAACTAAGGGCCGGTGAATTTAGGGGGCACGTGGGCAAGGTGACATGGGGACAAGGGGGCGATCAGTTAGTGCAAAAGTGCAAAGCGGAGCGGAGCTCCTGTGCAAAAGTGCAAATGTGGTAGCGGTGTTAGTTGAACGGTTGATCTGTTGGCCGGTTGGCCGGAGTCGAGGACACGAGGACTGGAGGACACGAGGGCCGGAGGGAGAGACACTAGAGGCCCAGAGACTCAGAGGCTCGGTGGATCAGAGAAATACCTCGGGTGGGAAAATGGTCGTCAGAGGGGGAATCGAACCCACATCACCCGGTCCGTAGCCGAGCGTTCTGTCCGTTGAACTATCTGACGTTTTAAAACGGTGCTAAGAGCGGGACTTGAACCCGCAGTAAACCGCTTC
>CANKZO010000109.1 GCA_947488485.1 Opitutia bacterium
GGATTGCTCCGGCGGGCCCGAATCTCGACGCGTTTGAACAAGATTTCGCCATGCTCGTCGGCTCGAAACATGCCGTTGCCGTATCCTCGGGCACCGCGGCCCTGCATCTTGCGCTGCGCCTCGCCGGCGTCGGTCCGGGTGACGAAGTCCTGTGCTCGTCGCTGACCTTCGTCGCTTCCGCCGCGCCCATCACCTATCTCGGCGCCAAGCCCGTCTTCATCGATTCGGAAGAACGCAGCTGGAACATGGATCCCGCGCTCGCCTGTGCCGTCATCGAACAGAAAGCCAAGGCCGGTAAAGCGCCCAAGGCCCTCGTCCTCGTGCACCTGTACGGCCAGTCGGCCGATATCACTCCCATCAAGGCCTGTTGCGATAAGCACGGCGTGAAACTTATTGAAGATGCTGCCGAAGCCCTCGGTGCCACTTATGGAGAGGCCTCGCCTGGCTCGTTCGGCCTGGCCGGCATCCATTCCTTTAACGGTAACAAGATTATCACCACCGGTGGTGGCGGCATGCTCGTCACCGATGACGCGGAATTGGCCAAGCGAGCGCGCTTCCTCGCCACCCAGGCGCGCGATGCCGCTCCGCATTACGAACATTCGACCATCGGCTATAACTACCGCCTCAGCAATATCTCGGCCAGCATCGGACTCGGCCAGCTCACGCGCCTGTCCGGCAAGGTCTCGCGCCGTCGTGGGCACTTCAGAGCCTACGCCGAAGCCTTCAAGGGTCTCCCCGGCGTGACCATGCAGCCCGAAGCCGCCTGGGGACAGTCAACCCGCTGGCTCACCTGCCTGACCATCGATCCCGCGATTGCTGGTGTCACGCGCGAGCAGGTCCGCCTCGCGCTCGAAGCCGAGAACATCGAAGCCCGTCCTGTCTGGAAGCCCATGCACCTCCAGCCCGTGTTCGCCTCCGCCGAAATGCATGGCGGAAAAGTCAGTGCTCGACTCTTCGACCAAGGCCTCTGCCTTCCCTCCGGCGCCGGCCTGAGCGAAGAAGATCGTAGCCGCGTGATCGACTGCGTGAAGAAGGCTTTCAAAAGGTAGGGTCAGCACTGCGTGCTGACTTAGGTGCCTTGGGTAGGGTCGAGCATCCCTGCACGACCGCGGCCGACCAAGGATAGTCAGCCCTCCCCCAACCCCTGTTCTTACCCCTCATCTCACCTTTGCACTTTTGCACAGGAGCTCCGCTCCGATTTGCACCCTTGCACTGCCTCTAATTTCCCTCCCTTGCCCCCCTCCGCCGTCATCGTCTTCGCCGGTCCTCGTGACCGTTATCAGTCCGCCCTGGCCTTGCAGGAGAATCTTGCCTTGGAGGCCCTGGTCACCGAGGCGTATTTCTCAAAATTCTGGGCGGAGACTGGGCTGTGCGGGAAGAACTTCCATCGCTTCGCCAAGGTCCGGCATCACGCCGACATTCCCGCCACGAAAGCCGTCCGCTCGTATGGCGCCTTCGTGCAGACCCTTCAGGCGCGTTTCAATCGCCGGAAAGATTCGCCCCACTTCGCCATCGCTGACCGGCTGCTCAGCGAAAAAGCTGGCCAGGTCGCCTTGGCGCGCCGCGCCCCGCTCATCGCCTATAGTTATTACGCCGACGCGGCTTTCCGGATGATGGAGGGCTCTGGCCTGCCCCGGGTGCTTTTCCAGGTTCACCCTAACGGAAAGTACCTAAGGGAACTCTTTCAGAAAGAGATCGAGAAAGTCCCTGAAGCGAAGGCCTCACTCATGGAGGAGACCGAGATGTCCCCGCTCTTCGCACACAATGACGAGACCTATGCGATGGCCGACGCCGTGATCTGCGCCAGCTCGTTCACGAAGCACTCCTTGGCCGTCGCTGGCTCCAGGGCGCCGGCTCATGTCGTCGGCTATGGCGTCGACCTCGACCTGTTCTCCGCCCGGACCGTCGCGCCCTCGGCCCAGCCGCTCACCGTCGGCTTCGTCGGCGCGCTCTCCCAGCGTAAAGGCGCCCGCTATCTCCTCGGGGCCATGGCCGCGCTCCCCAAAGGTGCCGCTAAGCTCATCCTCTACACCCGCACATCCGTCGATCGAGACCTCATCCGAGGATTCGAGTCCGTCGACGTCGAGATCCGCGGCGGACTGTCCGACGCCGAACTCGCCGCGGACCTGAAACGTTGCGACCTCGTCGTATTGCCTTCCATCGCAGAAGGCTTCGGCCTCGTCATCCTCGAGGCCATGGCCTGCGGCGTGCCGGTGCTTTGCACGACCAGCACCGGTGGGGCTGACTTTATCACGCACCGTCAGAACGGCCTGCTCATTGCGCCGGGCAGCACCGAGGCCATCCAGCGTGAACTCGACTGGTCGCTGACCCACCGCGACGAACTCTTCCAAATCGGCCAAGCCGCCCGCGTCGAAGCCGAAAAGTACACCTGGGCCGCCTACCGCCGCAACTTCTTCGCCGCTTACGTAGCCTCGACCTAGGCTTAATTTCACTTTTGCACCTTTGCACAGGAGCATCGCTCCGGTTGCACCTTTGCACGCCTTCTAGCCTCCTCTTGTCCTCCGGCCCTCAGGGCCTCCTATCCTCGAAATACAATGTCCTTCGCCCGCATCTTCCGCACCAGTGCTCTCATGGGCGGAGCTCAGGTCGTCGTCTTGGCGGCGGCGTTCATACGCGCTAAGGTCATCGCTCTTACCCTCGGCGCCGCAGGCGTGGGGCTAATTGGTTTCTTTAACGCCTTCAGCGGCAATATCTCTTCTTTTGCCGGGTGGGGATTAGGCACTTCGGGTGTTAGGGTTATTGCTGGGGCGGCCGAAGCAGATAGGCACGCTAAGATCGCGGCCGTCCGGCGTCTAGGATGGCGCTTAAGTGCTCTGGGACTAGCGGTTGGCCTACTACTTTTCTGGCCAGTCACTTGGGCAACTTTTTCATCCAGCCTTTATGCGACCGAGATGGGCATCGCGGCCCTAGCCGTGCCCTGCGTGATTGCCTCGTCGGCTTGGTCGGCAATCCTTCAAGCCTCCGGCAAGATTTCCTCGCTGGCCAAGGTGCAAATTTTCGGTGCACTTACTGGCCTGCTGGTGGGGTTGCCAGCGATTTATATCTGGGGCACAATCGGAATCGCGCTCAGCATCTTTTTCGCCGCCGTCGTCCCGGCTTTTGTACTTTGGCGCGCGGCGCGAGCCGCCTGCCCTTCAGTGTGCGGAGTACAGGTCGAGCAAGCTGATATTCAATACCTCGTTCAACTAGGCGGAGCGCTCATGGTAGTCGGCTGGCTTGGGCAACTCTCCTCCCTGCTCGTTAGGGGGGCTATTGTCACACAGGAGGGACTCGCCGGTGCAGGTTACTACCAAGCCGCCTATGCGATTTCAGGGAGCCTGCCGGGCTTCGTCTTCGCAGCGATGGGGGCCGATTTTTTCCCGAGAGTCGCCGCCGCAAAGGACGAGGCGGACGCGCGTGGAATCACCGAGACGCAAATTCAAGCCGGCCTGCTATTGGGAGCTCCTTTGGTCATGGCGTTACTGGCACTTGGGAAGCTGAGCCTGCATCTGCTGTACGACAGTAGCTTCGATGCCGCCTTGCCTCTGCTTAACTGGATGGCTTGGGGCGTCTTTATACGCCTTATGACTTGGCCGCTGGGCTTCTGGCTCCTTGCCCGAGGTGCGACCGGGACAGTTATCTTACTCGAAGCAATCGGCGCCTTAATTGGGGCCATGTTGCCCATTTTTTTAATTAGCCACTTCGGACTGATCTCCGCCGCGATCGCCTTCACCATCTCATCTGCCGTTTACGGAGTCGCCGTCGCCGTTGTCTTCAGGGTGAGGTCGGCCGGGTGGTTCGGCCGAGAGTTGCATGTCTCGGCGTTCGCACTGGCAGGTATATTGGCGGCGGGCCAGTGGTGGGCCGCCGGGCAGCTGAACGAATATGCAGGATGTGTGCCTGTCGCTCTCGTCGCGGTTGCATGCGCTTGGGCATATCGACTTCAGGTTCGTCAAGCCGCTTCAAGGAGCACCAATCTATGACCTCAGGTCATAGGGAAATAAGCGCGTCAAGCCTGGGAAAATCACTTAATCAATGAGACGCTGGATACGTAGCCTACCTATCTTCCCCCAGCCGGACCGGCCCTGGCTCCGTCCTTCTCCGTTATGGAGCGTGACAAGCCGTTATCTGGAGGCCGACCGCATTCACCGGATTCAGGGAGGCCTTGGGAATCAGATGTTTCAGTATGCCTATGCCTGGGCTCTCCACTACGCCTTCCCCGCGCGAGTAAGGATTGATCTTTCCAGCTATCAGGGAGGCCGTCCGGATCGGCCATACTTGCTCGAGGACGTGTTCGAGATGCCCGACCGCTTCGCTCACGTGCCGCCAGCGAAGATGAAACGATGCGTCCGCTTGCGACTAGACCAATTTGATCGCAGCGAAGAAACCACAGTCAAATTCAAGGCGATCTTCCTTGAGAACGATTTACGGGGGTTTGTCTCCGGCTACTTTCCCTCCTTCAAGTATATGAAAACCGTTGAGGCGAAGGTCCGGCGCAATTTCCGCTACAAGCAGCCATTGCCTACCGACTCCGGTCGCTGGGCCGATCTTATCGCTGGAAGTGATTCTGTTGCCCTTCATGTGCGGCGCGGAGATTATTTGAGGCCTGAAAATAAGGAGGAATTCTCTGGTATCTGCACCAAGGAATATTATCAGGCGGCCAGGGAGGTTATCCGTCGTCTGCGTCCAGCGGCTCGATTCTTCATCTTCTCCGACGACCCTGGATGGTGCCGTGACGATTTCGCCGAGTCCGGGGATGTGATCGTCTCGACGGTAGACGGCACGCCCGACTGGGTCGACATGGCCCTGATGTCCCGCTGTGAGCACGCGATCACCGCCAACAGCAGCTTCAGCCTATGGGCACGTTGGCTCGGAGGCACTGGCGGTCGGCATATAAGCATCGCGCCGGCCCGCTTCTTTAACGCGGGGGCATTTGGTTCCTCTCCGCATGGCATGATTCCTCCTGAATTTATCCGCATAGATGAAACTGGAGAAGTGCGTAATGATATCGACCCCTCCTAGGCCGTGAAAACCTCCATCATAGTTCTTGCCTACAAGCATGAGCGTTACGTGCTCGAGGCCTTGCGGTCGGCCGTGGGCCAGACACTCAAGGCCGATGAAATCATCGTCATCGACGACGCCTCGCCAGACGCCACGCCGAAGATAGTCGAGGCTTTCATCCGTGAGAATCCCTCCGCTCCGCTCCGACTTATCCGCAACGAGAGAAATCTTGGAGTGACTGGCAGCTTTGCGCGTGCGGTGGCGGTTGCCGCCGGCGACGTAATCTTCGGTTTGGCCGGCGACGATGTTTCAATGCCAAACCGGCTAAAAGTGGTGCACGACTATCTTTCATCTCGGCCAGCAACTTTCGCCGTAGTATCCAACGCTTTGATCATAGATGAGACTTCAAGCCCGTCTGGAATGCTCGATAACTGCGCCGGATGTCTTACGCCAACGGCGCTGAGTGTCGCCGACCTAGCCCCTGGCGAGCATTTCTTGCGAAGCCGCAGTTCCTGCGGTGCGGCAGCCGCCTATCGCGCCGAAGTATTCCGATCATTCTCACCGCTACGCGACGGGCTTTATGCCGAAGACGATCCGGCCGCATTTCGGGCCATGCTGCTTGGAACCTGCGATTTCTTGCCCGAGCCTCTTGTGCATTGGCGCCGTCATGCGAACAATCTTAGCCACGGCACTGGCTCCAGGCGTGGTCCTGAGATGGCCGTTCACTACCGCAAGTGCGAGGCGATGGTCGATCAGATGATCGCCGATGCCGTCGAATGGAAATCCCGGCATGAGGGCAGGCTTGGGCCCGGCATTGATCATGCGGTCTCTAGCCTTCGGTTCCATAAGGCAAAGTGGGCACTCTGGGCGGCCGCTCACGAGAAAGGGCTTAGTTTCGCGGACTTCTTCTCGGCCGCTAAGGACATGGCGGAGCGTCGAACTTCGCTCTATGAATTCATGAAGGAAACGTGGCGTCCCACTGTCAGGATGTTCATGCCATTTCCGCTGCAACGGGCCATGGCGAGTTTTCGCTCAAGACCATGAAGGTGCTCATCCTGACGTCTGAGATGCGAATCGGCGGTACCTGTCGCGATGCGGTTGAATGGGCAAACCGCCTGGCCGGCCGTGGTGATGATGTCGTGCTTGTTGCCCAATCGGCGACTGGTGAAGGCGTCTATCGGCTGTCGCCAGCCGTTAAGCTCGAGGGGCTGGGTGGCGGCCGGGCGCTGCTTTCCGCTGGTCGCCTGCTGCGCCTCCTGCGGAGGCATCCAGAGGCGGCTATCTTGGCAAATGCAGGAACGCTAGCCGGCTTGGCGATCATCTTCCGTGGCCTTGGCCTGATTGGGCAGAGGATTATTTATGTCGATCCGTTTAATCCTGCGGACACTTTTCGCCGCGACCGGAAGACAGCGGCAATTTATCGATATCTGCTCTGGCGTGTAGACGCGTTCGTCCACCTTTCCGATTTCGCCGAGCGGTTCCACCTGAAGCTCGGTCTTTGCCCCGACAAATCCTGGCAGATACCCAATATTTCCAATAGATCCGCAGGGACTGCATCCGGCCGTCCGCTCAGCCCAGCGCTGCGTTGCGTGGCGGTAGGGAGACTCGATAAGATCAAAGGATTCGACCGGCTGATTAGGGCCTTCGGCAAGGTGGCCGCTCATTGGCCGGGGGCTACGTTGCGTATCATCGGCGAGGGATACGATCGTCCACGCCTTGAGGAAGCCATACGGAAGGCTGGCCTAGGGGATTGTGTGAAATTGGTTGGTCACTCCGACGACGTCCGTGCGGAGCTTCGCCAGGCCGACCTATTCATTCTCCCCTCTCTTTACGAAGGGATGCCAAATACTTTGGTGGAAGCCTTGGACGAAGGGTTGCGAGTCGTGGTGACGCCTTGCAGGGGAGCGGTTAGTTCGTTGATGGTCCGCCTGGGGGCGTCGGCAATGGTAGTGCCTGAGGATGACTTCGCAAATGGCCTTGTCCGGGCAATCGAGGCTTCTCTTTCTTTAGACGCGGCGGCTTGGGAAGAGATCCATTTTCGTCATCGGCAGGTCTTCGATAATGAGCGCAACTTCCAGAAATTGAGACAGCTGCTTGCCCTATGAGCCTCGTCATCCTCACCAATATCCCGACTCCTTATCGCACGGCGTTCTTCGACGCTTTGGCGGAAGAGGCGGCGCGGGCGGGGAAGCGTTTCCATGTGCTGTATTGCGCGAAGACGGAACCGGGAAGGTATTGGCCTTACGATGCGTCGAAGATCCGCCATGCCCATACGGTGCTGCGCGGCTTTCATCCCTCGCTGGCCGGCGTACACGCCCATCTCAATCCGGGCGTGCTGGCCGAGTTGAACCTGCTTAAGCCCGACACGCTGATCATCGCGGGTTCGTGGAATACGCCGA
>CANKZO010000110.1 GCA_947488485.1 Opitutia bacterium
TCGTCATTCGTGACCCGGCAGACGCGTCGGAGGCCCTTCGCTCCGTGTTGGCCGCGTCTGATGTGGAGCTCGCCGCCATGGGCGAGCGAGCCGCCCAAGTCGCTCGTACCCAGTTCGACGCCGTGGCCGTGGCACGTTCGCTGGTGAAGCAGTTGTATCCATGATCAAAAAGATAGCCGACAGATTCTTTCCGGGCTTCGCGGCGTGGTATCGGCTACGGCGCGACCAGCGCCTCTTTGCGGCACAGCGGATGCGTCCGACGGGGCTGGGCTTCGATTTCATCGGCGTCGAGAGTATGCCGGAATCACGTGTCGCTTCAGGTGAAGTCGCCCTATTGCGCGAACTACTTTGCGGACGGAATCTCTTCGTCGATGTCGGCGCTAACTGTGGCCTGTACACCCTGATCGCTTGTCATTCAGGCGTGCCGGTCTTGGCCATAGAGCCGAACGACCTGAACTTCCGCCGTCTCCAGGAAAACCTAGTTCATAACCGTTACGAAAAAGCCGAGGCCCTCAATATAGCTATCGGTGAACAGAAGGGAAAATGCCTACTCTATGGCGGCGGCGAAGGCGCTAGCCTCCTCAAGAACTGGGGCGGGATGGAGAGCACCTATGCCCGCGAAGTAGAGGTAGAGACCTTGGATCGGCTGATGAGCTCGCGCCCTGCTACCGACCGTATCCTCATTAAGGTCGACGTCGAAGGTCACGAGCTCGCGGTGCTGACTGGGGCGCGCGAGCTGCTCGCCCGTCCGATTGCGCCCGCGTGGATCATGGAGCATTCCTTTCGCGAGAATCAAGAAGGCCAGATCAACCCGCGATTCATGGAATTGTTCGAGCTGTTCTGGGCCGCGGGCTATGTCTGCCATACCTTTGATCTGGAGCGTCGACTGGTGTCGCGCACAGACGTCGAGCGATGGTTGGCTTCTGGCCTCCGCGATTACGGCGGGGTCAATTACCTGTTCTCAAAACCTGACTCTCCTTAACCCCCTAAAGCCGCGCACCCAGCGCGGCTTTTTTGTGCCTGATTTGGGAGGTAGGGACGCGATGACATCGCGTCCGCCCTGAACCCCCGACGGATGCGATGTCATCGCATCCCTACCCGTTGAGCGAGGGCGCTCAACCCTACCTCGAGACAGCCATGCCGTGACGCGGCCCCGTCCCTACCTCGCTGCCTCCCTTGCCAACTGGTCAACTGGTCAACTCACGTTGCCTCTTTCTGTTCAACCGAGCCTCTGGGCCTCCGAGCCTCTAGTTAGTCATGTCCCCTTGCCCCCGTGCCCACTTGCCCCCTAGTTTCACCCCATGCCCCGCTTCCTCGCACTGACCTGCCTGATGCTGCTTACCGTCATCGCGCGTGCCGGGGGTTTATTCGATGCCGGCGCCTGGGCGCCGATCGTCCTCCCGGTCGAACCCGAGCTCGATGAATTACACGCCGCCCGCACGCTGGCCGATTGGTGTGAGCGCGTGACGGGCGTTCGTCCGGCCATCGTGCACGAGACCAAGGGCGTCCGCGGTCCCGAACTCGCCATCTATGTCGGCAAGACCGTCGGCGCGAAGTTCGCCGGCATCTCCGCTCCTGTCGCCGAAGGCGACACCGCGCGCCGCGCGGTCGTCGGCCAGTCGGTCTACCTCGTCGGTAACAATCCCGCCGCCACCCGCATCGCGGTCGGGCGCTTCTGCGAACAGCACCTCGGCATCTTCTTCGCTTTCCCGGGCGAGCTGGGTGCTGAATGGAAGCCGCGATATCAGATCGGCTTCCCGCTGCCCGACGAATTTACGCCCGACTTCCGTTGGCGTCAGCTGAGCGGTCTGAACGAACTTTCCGAGGACTGGGCGTTCTCCGTCGGCTACGGCCGCACCCCGGAATTCTCCCATGCCCTCTACCGCGTCTTCGACCGGAAGGTCTGGCAGGAAGAGCCGTTGCTCTTCCCGATGGTCGGAGGCAAGCCGGTCGAGCCGAAGGGTAATGCCCTCGATCCTAATCCGCATCTCGACAATCCCCGCGCGCCGGAAATCGGCGCCCGCTATGCCCGCGAATTCTTCCGCCAGAATCCTGGCGCCTTCTCCGTCGCGATGGGCGTCAACGATACTTTCAAGTTCGACGATAGCGCACCCTCCGAGGGCTGGTTCCGCGATCGCCCAGTGCGCACGGATTACGTCTTTGGGTTCCTGAACGAAGTCGCGGATTCCGTCTGGGCTCCTGGCGGGGATAACGACGGCAAGCGTCACGCCCTCGGATCGCTGGCCTACATGCAGACCCTGCGTGCCCCGACCATCAAGCTGCGCCCCGAGATCTTTCCGTGGGTGTGCATGGATCGCATCGGCTATGGCTCTGAGGAATTCGTTGCGCAAGATCGTGCCAATCTCGCCGCCTGGGCGAAGTCCGGCGTGAAGCGCCTCGGCGTCTATGATTACCTATATGGTGCGCCTGTGGCCTCGCCGCGCGTTAACTTCACCGCACTCACTGGCTCCATCCGGGCCACGCACACCGCGGGTGCGACTGGCTGGTATGCCGAAGCGTATCCGCTCTGGGCCTTCGATGCTCCCAAGCTCTGGCTGGCCGCTAAGCTCCTCGAGAGTAAGACCGCCGACGCGCGTGCCCTCCTCGTGAAGTGGTTCGACGCTGCCTATGGGCCCGGCGCCGCGCCGATGCTTGAGGCTTATGAGCACATCGAGTCCGGCTGGCGCCGCGATGCGCAGATCGGGGGCAAGGATGCCTTCCTTCGCCATTTCCAGGACCAGCGCGGGGCGCTCGTCCTTTCCGACAGCGAAGTCGCGGCAATCTCGGCCGCCCTCCGTTCGGCGCAGGATGCGCAGACCTTAGCTGTAAGGCAGACGCCGAGCCTCCGCCGTCAGGCGTGGCGCCTGCAGCAGTTCGCTGAGACCTGGGCGCTCTATCTGAGTTATCGCGAAGCGGTGCAGGCTCGCCAGGTCGTGCCGGCCTTTGAAGCCCGCCTCGACGCCTTGCGTCACCTCACCGCGGTCGAGTCCGCGTATGCGGCTAAGGAGTCCGCCTTCAATCGCGTCTGGGGCGCTTACGGCCAGCCCGTCCGCTGGAGCACCTTCCCCGCCGAGAACCCGCGTGCGCAGTGGTCGGAGCGTTATCTTGTCGAAGGCGATCCCGCTCCGCTCGAAGCTTGGGCCAAGACCGATGTCCCGAACGGCTGGCTGGCCTACCGTGTCGCGCAGCAGTCCGACGCCCCCGTTGCGCATCGCCACGACTTCTCGTCGCCCGACGCCAAGGATGCTCTCGACCTCGCCCCTCATGCTAAGAACAAAGCCGATCGCTTGCCCGCTGGCCTTCGCTTGATTGCCCCTGCCGGGAAGCTTGGCCCCATCGTCGCTCCAGTCGAACTGCGCGCCGGTCAGCTTGTGCGCCTGCAGCTCTGGACCTGGGCTGAACGCCTCAACGTCGCCGAAGCACAGGTCAGCGTGACGCTCCGCTTTACCGGCCCTGGCCGTTCTTCTGAAATCACCCAGGTCTGTCAGGCTCGCCAGACCATCGTCCCCGCGATGACGCCGGCGTGGGCGACCGCGCTCGAATATGAATTCGCCTTCACCGGCGGTGCGTTCATCCAAGAGGCCACCGTGCAGCTCATCGAGCTTCCTGTTTCTTCGGGCCGCTGATGCTCAAGCGCGCGTTCGATATCGTCTTCTCGGCGGGCTGGCTGATTTTCTTCAGCCCGCTCCTGCTCGTCGTCGCGATCCTCGTGCGCCTCAAACTCGGCTCGCCCGTGCTCTTCATTCAGGAGCGTCCGGGCCTGCGGGCTAAGCCGTTCCGTATGGTCAAGTTCCGCACCATGACTGACGCCCGCGGATCCGATGGCGAACTGCTGCCCGACGAGCAGCGCCTGACGTCCTTCGGCAAGTTCCTCCGCTCGACGACCCTGGACGAGTTCCCCGAGATGTGGAACGTCCTCCTCGGCGACATGAGCGTCGTCGGCCCCCGTCCGCTGCTCATGCGCTACGTATCGCGTTACAGCCCCTTTCAGGCGCGCCGGATGGAAGTGAAGCCCGGTGTTACCGGTTGGGCGCAGGTCAACGGCCGTAACTTGCTCTCCTGGGAGGAGAAGTTCGCCCTCGACGTCTGGTATGTCGACCGCCGCACCTTCTGGCTCGATATGAAGATAGTCGTCATGACCTTCTTCAAAGTCTTCGCCCGGAGCGGAATCGACGCCGCCCACGGCGGAGCGGTGGAGGAGTTTCGAGGAGAGGTGAAAGACTAGTTGATCGGTTGACCAGTTGGCCAGTGGGCCAGAGAGATGCACCGTTAGTTGATTCGTTGATCAGTTGGCCAGAGGGGAGCAGTGGGCAGGTTAGGATTCGGATGACCTTAGGCGCTGTTGTCGCATGCGGATGAGGCCACCGAGCAACCTCGCTACTTCAGCTCTCCTTTCCGATAGCCGTTGATACTCCGCCGTCTCGATCCAGCCGAGATCATGACCTATCCAAAGCTGAGTCTCCAGCTCACTTAAGGAGCCCCTGGCGATAAGCAGGAACCTCAGCGACTCCTTGTTGGTCCCGCGGTCGTTGCCTTCGGCAATATTCGAGGGAACGGATAAAGCAGCTCGTCCGAGTTGGTCGCAATAGGCATAATGGCTTCGCAGATTCGGCGTAGCAGCCATCCGGTAGATATCAGAAGCGAGAGCCCGCGACTGCTTCCAGACCATCAGGTCTCGGAAGGTGAAAGGCTCGGTGTTGGTAGCCTGTGGTTTTTCCATTCCCCGATTATCTGGCGAACTCTCAGGTTCTCACGAAAACAACGCTGAGGACTTTAGCTTCACTCTGCCCACTCCTTAGTCCCTAGGTGCCTTCCCCTCTCTGGCCAACTGGCCAACCGTTCAACTGGTCAACTTTTCTTACCCAACGCACGCAAGTCAGGATCTCGGGCTAAGGGTAGATCGACTGGCGCCCCACCCGCCTGAGCCGACTGATACAGCGCGAGGATCAGTTCCACGGCTTTCCGACCTTCGGCGCCGTTGACAGCGGGTTGCTTGCCGGCGCGGATGGCCGCGATGGCTTCTTCGAGATTAGATCGATGCCAGGCATGGCCGATTGCCTTCGGATCATTGGCGCCGGCACCGCCGCCTTCGGTGGCCGGAGCAATGACCGCGGCATCGGAGGGCAGGGGCTTTTCGAATTCGAAGGCGGTGAGCTTGTCGTCGCGGAGGACGGCGGCGCCGGTCGTGCCATGGATACGGATCTCGGCGGGGAAGCCCGTCGCGGACCAGCAGGCGGTTGAGCTGGCGAGCGTGGCGCGGCAGCCGTTGGCGAATTCGATCCAGCCGGTGGCGATATCCTCGACCTCGATACCGTCGTGGGCGACGAGGCCGGCGGTGGCGGAGACGCGTTTGGGCGCGCCGAGGAACCAGAGGAGAAGGTCGATGGTGTGGATGCCTTGGTTCATCACGGCGCCGCCGCCATCGAGGGCGAACGTGCCGCGCCAAGCAGCGGAGTCATAGTAGGCCTGCGTGCGCCACCAGGGGATGAGCGCACCAGCGAGGGTGAGTTTGCCGAAGCGGCCCGCTTCGAGTGCGGCCTTCAGCGCGACCGCGCCGGAGCCAAATCGGCGGGGCAGGATACCGGCGACAGTCACGCCGGCCTGGGCGCAGGCGGCGGTGAGTGCGTCGCAGCGGGCGAGGGTGACTTCGAGGGGTTTCTCGACCACGACATGCTTACCCGCCTTGGCGCAGGCGAGGGCAGGGGCCAGGTGGTCGCCGCTCGGCGTGCAGAGGCAGACGATGTCCACGTCCGGATGGGCGAGGAGAGCCTCGGACGTCTCGGCGAACGTGATGCCGTGCTTGGCCGCGAAGTCGCGTCCCTTGGCCGGCGTGCGGTTATAGGCCGCGACGAGCTTCACGCCGGCGATTTCGGCGAGCGCCTTCGCATGGAACTCGGCGATCATGCCGGTTCCCCAGATACCGAAACCAAGCGGCCGTTGGGACATGGGCGGAGTTAGGGGATAAGTGGGCAAGGGGGCAAGGGGACATGAAGAGAGGCCCGAAGGCTTTTTTCTGGCTTAAAACCCTCCGTTCTCCGAAATTACTGACCACTGCTTATGCGTATTTTGGTCACCGGCGGCGCGGGCTTCATCGGGTCGAATTTGACCCGTCTTCTGGTCGCGGGCGGCCATGCCGTCACGGTCGTCGATAAGCTCACTTACGCGGGTAATCTGTCCTCCCTCGCCGACCTGCAGGGCAAGCCGGGCTTCACGTTCGTCCAGGCTGATATCTGCGACGCCGAGGCCATGCGCCGGACCTTCGCTTCCGCCCAGCCGGAGGCGGTCATGCACCTGGCTGCCGAATCTCACGTCGACCGCTCGATTGATGGCCCGGGCGAGTTCATCGCCACCAACGTCACCGGCACTTTCCAGCTCCTCCAGGCCGCCCTGGGTTATTGGCGCTCCCTTTCAGGTGCCGCCAAGGATAAGTTTCGCTTCCTGCATGTCTCGACCGACGAGGTCTTCGGCTCCCTCGGCCCGACGGATCCGGCTTTCAACGAGTCGACCCCTTACGATCCGCACTCCCCGTATAGCGCCAGCAAGGCTTCGAGCGATCACCTCGCCCGCTCCTGGATGGACACCTACGGTCTGCCGGTCGTGGTGACGAACTGCTCCAATAACTACGGCCCTTACCAGTTCCCGGAGAAGCTCATCCCGGTCGTCATCCTGAAGTGCCTACGGGGCGAGGCCATCCCGGTCTACGGCAAGGGCGAGAACATCCGCGACTGGCTGTACGTCGACGACCACGCCCGCGCGCTCCTCGCTGCGGTCGAGAAGGGCCGCCCGGGTCGCACCTACTGCATCGGCGGCGACAACGAGCGTCGGAATATCGACCTCGTGAAGCTGCTCTGCTCGCTCCTCGATGAATTCCGCCCGCGCGCCGACGGCAAGCCGCACGACTCCGCGATCACCTATGTCACCGACCGTCCCGGCCACGACCTCCGCTACGCCATCGACGCCCGCCGCGCCCGCGCTGAGCTCGGTTGGGCTCCGCAGGAGGATTTCCAGAGCGGCTTCCGGAAGACCGTGCGCTGGTACCTCGACAACCCCGCGTGGACCCAAGGCATCCTCGACGGATCCTATCGCCTCGAGCGCCTCGGCAAACTCTGACTCTCATGAAAGGCATCATCCTCGCCGGCGGTTCCGGCACTCGTCTGCACCCTCTGACCCAGGTCATGAGCAAGCAGCTCCTGCCGGTGTACGACAAGCCGATGATCTATTATCCGCTCTCCGTGCTCATGCTGGCGGGCATCCGGGAGATCCTCATCATCTCCACCC
>CANKZO010000111.1 GCA_947488485.1 Opitutia bacterium
CCGCACCGCGCAAGAACGAGCCCGCCGGATCGGTCCAAGGCTGGCTCTGCCGTAACGGAAATATCGCGACCAAGGACGGCGCCCTGCTCATCACCGCCGACCCTAAGGCCGCCAAGAACGCCAAGCCCTTCCTCGCCAAGACCGGCCTCACGCTGAAAGGCCCCGTGACGGCGCTTATCAAGGGCGACGCCAAGGTCGCGACCCAAGGCTCGCTCAGCTGGCGCACCAAGGACCAGCCCGACTTCCTGCCCGCGAATCTCGTGCGGTTCGAGATTCCCGCCGGCCCCTCCGAGCAGACCATCGCCCTGCCCGTCGATGGCCAAGCCATTCACGTTCGCTTCAATCTCGGCGACCAGGCCGAGGGCCTACGCCTCCGCACGATCGAACTGCGTCCCGCCAAGGGCGAGGCCGATATCGCGGACTTCGGCCGCTGATTCTTATCCCCTCATATAAAAAGCCTGTCCAGAAGGCGTCAGGGGCCTAGGTTCTCCTGACCTCATGAACGCTCGCGCCCTCTTCGCCTGCCTGCTCGCGCTGTCGCCCCTCGCCGCCGCGGACCGCCCCAACATCCTGCTCATCGTCGCCGACGACCTGGGCTGGTCCGACGTCGGCTGGCACGGCGGCTTCGGCAAGACCCCGCACATGGACAAGCTCGTGCGCGAGGGACGCGAACTCGATCGTCATTACGTCCAGCCCGTCTGTACCCCGACGCGGACGGCACTCATGAGCGGACGTTGCCCCGGTCGCTTCGGCCCGCAGGCGCTCAGTCCGAGCAACCTACGCGCGATGCCCCTCGGCACCCTGACTCTCGCCTCCGCGCTCAAGGCCGCCGGCTACCGTACGCACCTCGCCGGCAAGTGGCACCTCGGCGCGCGACCAGAGTGGATTCCGAACGCCTACGGCTTCGACACCAGCTACGGCACGCTCACCGGCGCGGCGGATCCGTGGACGCACAAATATCGCAAAGGTAATCCTTATGAGGACACCTGGCACCGCGACGGGGAACTCTTCCACGAAGAAGGTAACGCCACCGAGCTCATCGCCGCCGAAGCCTTGAGACGCATCACCCAAGGCGGCGATGAGCCATGGTTCGTCTACGTCCCCTTCCACGCCGTCCACACGCCCGTCGACGCGCCGGCCGAATACAAGAAGAACTACGACGGCGTGAAATTCCACGATGACCCCGTGAAGCATGAATCCCGCCTCCGCATGGCCGCGATGGTCTCACAGCTCGACGCCAAGGTCGGCGCGTTCGTCGATGCGCTCGAGCGTACCGGCCAGCGCGAGAAGACCCTCATCGTCTTCACGTCCGACAACGGCGGCATCGAAGGCCTCCAGAACGCCTACGCCGGCAAGGTCGCCGACTCGCCGTTCAACAGCGAGAACGACCCGCTCCGCGGCCAGAAGAACACGCTCTTCGAGGGCGGCATCCGCGTGTGCGCGTTCGCCAACCAGCCCGGCACGCTGAAGCCCGGCAAGGTCTCCGCCCCGCTTTATGTAGGCGACTGGCTGCCGACGCTCGCCGGACTCGCCGGCTTCCGCCCCGAGAAAGATCCGCAGTGGGACGGACTCGACCGCTGGAAGGTCATCTCCGACGATGAAGCCTCGCCGGCCGCCCGAACGGTCTACATCGCCCACTCCCAAGGCCAGACCCTCTTGCACGATGACTGGAAAGTCATCTGCATGAAGAAGGGTGCCGCACTGCTGTTCGATCTCAGCCAAGACCCCTACGAGAAGACCGACCTTGCCGCCACCCGCGCCGACAAGCTCAAGGAGATGCTCGCCCTGCTCGACGCTCAACTCGCCAAGGACGACAAGGTCATGCCCGCCGACCTCAAAGGCCTCCCCCACTGATCGCCCTACCTCTACCCCTACTTCCATGCTGCCCCTACGACGCTCCTTCTGGCCCACCGGCCAACTGGTCAACTGGTCAACTTTTCTGTCCATCCTCCTCGCCCCGCTTGCGCTCGTCGCCGCAGATAAGCCGAACATCATCCTGATCCTGGCCGACGACCTCGGCGGCCGCGACCTCGCCTGCTTCGGCAGCAAGTATCATGAGACGCCCAACCTCGACCGCCTGGCCGCCCGCGGCGTCCGCCTGACGCAGGCTTATTCCGCGAGCCCGCTTTGTTCGCCGACACGCTCGAGCATCCTGACCGGCCAATACCCGGCCCGTACCGGCATCACCGCGCCCGTCTGCCATCTCCCGATGGTGCAGCTCGAGAAAAGCCTCGGCAATAACGAGAACGGTAAAGTCCGCGTACTCGTCGCCGAGAGCGTCACCCGCCTCAAGCCCGACTACCATACGATCGCCGAGGCGCTGAAGGCTTCCGGCTATGCGACGGCGCACTTCGGCAAGTGGCACCTCGGCCATAACCTGAAAGCGGGCGACACCTACGAACCGCGCGACCAAGGCTTCGACCTAGACTGGCCGCACACGCCCAAGGCCCCCGGCCCCGGCGGCGGCTACCTCGCGCCTTGGCAGTTCATCACCGACCCTGCGATCAAGGACGACACCGGTCGTCACGTCGACGAGCGCATGGCCGACGAGGCCGGCAAGTTCATCCGTGCCAGCAAGGGCCGTCCGTTCTTCGTCAACTTCTGGCTCTTCTCCGTGCACTCCCCGTGGAATGCGCGCAAGGACTACATCGAGCACTTCAAGCAGAAGACCGACCCCGCGAACCCGCAGCAGAACCCGCTCTACGCCGCGATGGTGAAGAGCCTCGACGATTCCGTGGGCCGCCTGCTGAAGCACCTCGATGATTCCGGCGAAGCCGACAACACGATCATCGTCTTCTGGTCCGACAACGGCGGCTACGCCTACCCGCCCAAGAAGACCGATCCCGACGGCTACGCTGAGATCCCCGCGACGAGTAATCTGCCCTACCGTAGCGGCAAGGCCTCGCTCTATGAAGGCGGTACCCGCGAGCCGGGCATCGTCGTCTGGCCCGGCAAGGTGAAGGCCGACTCGACCTCCGACTTCCTCATGCAGTCGGTCGACCTCTACCCGACGCTGCTCCGCGCCGGCGGCGCCGCGAGCAAGCCCGACCAGAAGGTCGACGGCCTCGACCAGACGGACGCCCTCCTCGGCGGCACGTCGTCCCGTGACCGCGTCTTCTGCCACTTCCCGCACGGCAACGCCACACGCGACTCCGTCATGGACGGTTTCTACGCCGGCACCTACGTTCGTAAGGGCGACTGGAAGCTCCTCCGCTTCTACGCGCGTAATGACGACGGATCGGATGACCTCGAGCTCTACGATCTGAAGAACGACCTCGGCGAACGCCGTAACCTCGCCAAGGAGAAGCCCGAGCTCGTGAAGGAACTCAACGGACTGATCGCCGACTTCCTCAAGGACACCGAAGCGGTGATTCCGAAGCTCAATCCGAATTTCGGTAAGGCCGCGCCCAAAGTGCCGGCCAAGAAGAAAGCCCTGGCGCCCGACGACCTCCCCGGCAACTGGAAGAATCGCGCCGGCAAGGCCTCGGTCATCGACGGCGCCCTGCACATCGAGTCCAAGGGGGCTGACTCTTTCATCGGCGTCGGCGCCGGCACCTACGCCGGCAAGGCTTCGCTTTCCTTCCGCATCCGCGCCCCTCAGGCCGGCGAAGGGCGTATCGCCCTCCTAGGCGCGGCGGGCGGAGCCGAAATCCTCTCTGTGCCCTACCGGACCTCCGGTGAAGCCGTCTGGCAGACGATCTCCGTCGAGCTGAACCCTAAAGCGACCACGAGCATCCTTCGCCTCTACCTGCCCGCCGGTTCCGCCTCGGTCGACCTCGACGACATCGTCCTGACCCCCCACCTCGGACCCGCTCGCCGCTGGGAATTCTAGGCTAACGCGTCGTCAATTAAGGTGGTATTAAACACCTAGGCGGGGAACAACCCGCCGGGGCGCCCACTCTTATGTCATGTTTGCCCCAATCCGGCTTTCCCTCCGTCCTTTAGCCCTTTAATTCATACCGACCCCTTCCCCATGCGTAAGCCCCTCTTGGCGCTCCTGCCCTTCTTCCTGTCCGCCGCCTTCGCGGCCGAAGAAACCGTGCAGTTCAACCGCGACATCCGCCCGATCGTCGCCGAAAACTGTTTCCACTGCCACGGTCCGGATCCTGGCACCCGCAAGGCCGGCCTACGTCTCGACACCGAAGCCGGCTTCTTCGCCGCCCGCGTCGACAAGAAGGGCAAGGAAGAGCCGCCGACCATCATCAAGGGCAAGGCTGACCAAAGCACCCTCTACCAGCGCATGCTCTCGACCGACGAGGATGAGATCATGCCTCCGCCGGAAACCCACAAGAAGCTGAAGCCCGCCGAGATCGCGCTGGTGCGTCGCTGGATCGAACAGGGCGCGCCTTGGCAGCCGCACTGGTCGCTCGTTGCCCCGCAGAAGGCGCCGCTACCGAAGACTTCCGATGACAACTGGGCCAAGAACCCGATCGACCAATTCGTCCGCGCCAAGCTCGACGCCGCCGGCCTTAAGCCCGCGCCTGAAGCCGACGCCGCCACGCTCATCCGCCGCGTCAGCCTCGACGTCACCGGCCTGCCGCCCTCGCCCGCCCTGCTGACCAAGCACCTGCCCAAGGACGGCAGCCGCCTCAACGATGCGCAGCTCTCCGCGCTCATCGACGAACTGATGGCCCTGCCGGCCTACGGCGAACACCGCGCCCGCTACTGGCTCGACGCCGCCCGCTACGCCGACTCGCACGGCCTGCACTTCGACGCCTACCGCGAAATGTGGCCTTACCGCGACTGGGTGGTGAAGTCCTTCAACCGCAATCAGCCCTTCGACCAGTTCACGGTCGAGCAGCTCGCCGGCGACCTCCTCCCTAACCCGACCGAAGAACAGCGCATCGCCACCGGGCTCCAGCGCTGTAACCCGACCACCAACGAAGGCGGCACGATCGTCGAAGAGAACCTCGCCAACTACGCCGCTGACCGCGTGCAGACCATGGGCTGGGTCTACCTCGGCCTGACCACCAACTGCGCCCAGTGCCACGACCATAAGTTCGATCCGTTCTCGCAGAAGGACTTCTACGCGATGTCGGCCTTCTTCCGGAACACGACCCAGGGCGGACTCGACGGCAACGTGAAGGACGGCCGCGGCCCGGTCATCTACCTGCCTTCTGACGTCGATCGCCCGCGCTGGGACGCCCTCCCTGCCGAAATCGCCAAGGGCAACGAGCAGGTCGCCGCGGCCCGTAAGCTCGGCACGCCGCTCTTCGAGCAGTGGTTCGCCAAGGCCAAGCCCGCCGACCTCGACGCCGATATCCCTGCCAAGGACCTCGTCACCCGCCTCGCCCTGAACGACGGCAAGGGCTTGCCCGCCGGCACGACCGCCGCCGGCGAGCCGATCGCCTGGATGAAGAACGGCAAGACAGGTCCGGCCCCCATCTTCAAGAAAGGCTCCCACCTCGTCCTCGGCGAGGCCGGCAACTTCGGCACCAAGCAGGCCTTCTCCGCCGGCGCCTGGATCAAGGCCGACAAGGTCGAAGGCACGGGCGCGATCATCGCGCGCATGGATGATCCGAAACAGGCGCAAGGCTGGAACTTCTTCCAAGCCGGCCGCAACCTCGGCGTCTACATCATCAGCAAGTGGCCCGATGACGCCATCAAGGTCACGACCACGCGCAATGCCATCAACACCGCCTACCAGCATGTGTTCATGACCTACGACGGCAGTGGCAAGGCCGCAGGCGTCAAGATCTACGTCAACGGCGTCCTCGCCGAGACCCGCGCGGAGATCGATAAGCTCAAGACCGACACCAAGGCCGCCACCCCGACCCGCATCGGCCAGCGCAGCCAGAGCGAAGCCTTCCATGGTTCCATCCAGGATGTCTTCCTCTACGCCCGCGCCCTCGCCCCCAGCGAGGTGACGACGCTCGCCAAGCTCGGCACCCTGCGCCAGTCGCTCGCCGGCAAGCCCAACGCCCAGCAGAAGGAAGCCCTGCGCGAACACTTCCTGCTCAACCGCCACGAGCCCTTCAAGCTCGCCGCGAACACCGTCGCGAAGCTGACCGCCGAGCAGATGGCCATCCGTGGCCGCAGCCCGCTCACCCACGTCCAGGAAGAGAAGATGGATAGCCCCGCGATGGCCAACATCCTCATCCGCGGCGCGTATGATAAGAAAGGCGACGCCGTCCCCGCGGAGATTCCCTCCGCGCTCGGCAAGCTCCCCGCCGACGCCCCGCGTAATCGCCTCGGCCTGGCGAAGTGGATCATCAGCGACGCCAATCCGCTGACCACCCGCGTGACGGTCAACCGCATGTGGCAGGAGCTCTTCGGCACCGGCCTCGTCAAGACCTCCGAAGACTTCGGCATCATGGGCAGCCTGCCCTCCCACCCCGAACTCCTCGACTGGCTCTCGATCGATTTCCGCACCCATGGCTGGGATGTGAAGCGCTTCTACAAGCAGCTCCTCACCAGCGCGACCTACCGTCAGGCAGCTCTCACCACCAAGGAGAAGGTCGAGAAGGACCGCGACAACGCCCTGCTCAGCCGTGGTCCCCGTTTCCGCATGGACGCCGAGATGCTCCGCGACCAGGCGCTCGCCGTCAGCGGCACGCTCTCGCCCCGCATGGGCGGACCAGGCACCAAGCCCTACCAGCCGGAAAATATCTGGGAAGTCGTCGGCGTGGGCATCCAAGTCTATAAGGCCGACATGGGCGAGAACCTCTACCGCCGCTCGCTCTACAACTACTGGCGCCGCATGGCCCCGCCCGCGAGCCTGGACCTCTTCAACGCTCCTTCCCGCGAGGTCACCTGCGTCCGCCGCGACCGCACCAATACGCCTCTGCAGGCCCTCGTGATGCTGAACGACCCGCAATACGTCGAAGCCTCGCGCATCCTCGCCCAGCACACCCTGCAGGGATCCGGCGATGACGTCTCCCGCCTCAACGCGGCCGCCCAGCGCACGCTTTGCCGTCCGCTCAAGCCGGCCGAGACGGCGATCCTGACCGACGGACTCGGCAAACTGCGGGCGCATTATGTCGCCAAGCCGGATGACGCCGCCGCCCTCCTCGGAGTCGGCGACGCGAAGTCCGAAGAGAAAATCCCCCGCTCCGAACTGGCCGCCTGGACGATGGTCTGCAGCCAACTCCTCAACCTCGACGAACTCCTTAACAAATAATCGCCATGTCCATCCTCCACGAGTGGAACACCCTCCAGACCCGTCGCCGCTTCCTCGGCACGGGCGCCAACGCCCTCGGCGCCGCCGCGCTCACCAGCCTGCTCGGCCGCACGATGGCCCACGCCGCGCCGGGCGCGATCAGCACGCAGCACCT
>CANKZO010000112.1 GCA_947488485.1 Opitutia bacterium
CGGAGTGGAGGGCGATGAAGCCGAGCTTGCCGGCCTGCACGCGCTTCACGATGGCTTCGGCGCGGGCGTCGTCCTGTTCCTTCACTTTGCGGTGACACCAGAAGATCAGCACATCGGCCTGATCGAGAGCCGCGTCGCTGAGGCCTTGGTCGATATCGGCGAGTCGAGCGGACTTAACCTCGAGATCTTTATTCTTCGCGAGTTCAGCGGCGAGCGTCTCGCCGAGGAACTTACCGCCGTAGGCCTTCACCTGCTCAGGCTGTTGCTCATCCCAGACCAAGACGCGGATGGGCTTAGGTTCGGCCGCGAGGGCGAAGAAGGGGAGGAGGGCGAGGAGAAGGCGCATGGGGTGGAAGGGGGGAAGAGGGTAAGTCAAATTAGCGGGTCTGGCGGATCTTGTCGAGGAGTACGGCCCCAAGAATCACGAGACCGAGGACCACCTTCTGGGTGTAGCTCTCGACGTTGGTGAGATTCATGCCGTTCTGAATTACAGCGATGGTGAAGGCGCCAGTGAGCGTACCGAGCATCTTGCCTTCGCCACCGCTGAGGCTTGTGCCACCCACGACGACGGCGGCGATGACGAAGAGTTCATACATATTGCCGTAGGTCGCCGAGCCACTCTTGAGCTGCGAGGCCATGATGACTCCGCCGAGTCCGGCCAGCAGGCCGCTGGCGATGTAGGCGAACATCAGGACACTCTTCACGGGGACGCCCGAAAGGCGCGCCGACTCACTATTGCCGCCGACCGCATAAAGGTAGCGCCCCAATTTAGTCCGCGACATGAGCACGTGCGCCAGGGCGTATAGCACGAGCATTAGGACGACAGCATTTGGCAGGCTGAAGGCATCCGCTCCGCGTCCGAGCCAGACAAAGGAGTCGGGAATCTGGTAGATGGCCTCACCTTTCGCGAGGGTGTAGGCTAGACCACTGCCCACGAGCATCATCGCGAGGGTGACGATAAAGGGCGGGATGGTGAACCGTGTGATCATGGCTCCGGAGAAAGCCCCTACGAGGCCGCAGGCGATGATGGCTGCGATACATGCAAGCAACATGCCGCCGATGGAGGCTTCCATGCCGCCAGCGTAATCGCGGATGAATCTCGTCGCGAGTACCGCGGACAATGCCAGGAGGCTGCCGACCGAAAGGTCGATGCCGCCGGTGATGATGACCATCGTCATGCCAATCGCGACAATGGCGATCACCGCGATCTGGTTGGCGATGTTCAGCAAGTTTTCAGACTTTAGGAAATTCGGCCAGCGATAGCTGGGAGGCGTGATGACGTGCGGGTCGCCCAGTGAAGGGAAGTCGGCCTTCAAGTCGGCAAAAACGAGCCATGCTCCCGAGACCTGGGTGCAGGCAATCGCATCGATTTTTCCGCCTGCGGCGGCGATTTTTACCAGGGCATCGCGGGCCTCCTTGGGCCCACCTTTCGCCGTGGCGACGATGTGCGCACCGTTAGCGCCTAGGGCGCTGGCTATGCCTGCCGCAAAGGCGGCATCATCGGGTTGATCGCTCACGGCAATCAGCACGCGCGGCGTTTGTCCGAATTGCTGACCAATGGCGGCGGCGACCTCTTGGGCGGCGGCGGCTCCTTTGGGCGACTGGTCGCTGTAGGTCGTTACGCTGAAAAAAGCGCACAGGAGACCGAGCACGATGAGCATGCCGTAGTCGGCGAGAAGGCGGGTGATTTTCATAAGTTCGAAATGGTCAGGCGTGGGCGAGGGACATGACTTGTTCCTGGGTGGCTTGGCGGGCATCGGCGATTTCGCCGGTCACGCGGCCTTCGTGCATGACCAGGATGCGGTCGGCCATGCCGAGCACTTCGGGGAGTTCGGAGCTGATCATTACGATGGATTTACCCGCCGCCACGAGGGCGTTCATCAGTAGGTAGATTTCAAACTTCGCCCCGACATCGATGCCGCGCGTGGGTTCGTCGAAGATCAAGACTTCGGAATTACGTGCCAGCCATTTGGCCAGCACGACCTTCTGCTGATTCCCGCCGGAAAGATTCCCCGCCCGTTGCTCCTGGTCCGATACCTTGATTTTGAGCTGCGCGATGTAGCCAGCCAATTCCTCGCGCTCTTGCGTCAGTTGCACAAAGCCTCGGCGGGAGAGGCGTTCGAGGTTAGGCAGGCCAAAGTTCTCACGGACGGAATGCCCCAGGACGAGTCCTTGTAATTTGCGGTCTTCGGTCAGTAATCCGAGGCCAGCTTGAATGGCGTCTCGGGGAGAATTAATCGCGAGCAGTTTTCCATCGAGGCGAATTTCACCCGACTCACGTCGATCCGCCCCAAAGATGAGCCGGACTGTTTCCGTGCGACCGGCGCCGACGAGGCCAGTGAGGGCCAGGATTTCACCGCGATGGACGGTGAAGGAGACGTCCTGCACGGCGCGTCCGCGTGTCAAGTGGGAGACTTCCAGTCGAGGTGGGCCGACGGCCGAGGTGCGGGCGGGGAATTCATCCTTCAGTTCGCGGCCGACCATCATTTCGATCATCTCGTTGCGGGTGATCTGGTTGGTAGGTCGCTCGCCGACGTTGATGCCGTCGCGCAGGACGACCACGCGGTCGGTGATAGCGAAGATTTCGTCCAGTCGATGGCTGACGTAGATGACGCCGATACCTTGGCGCTTCAACTCGCGGATAATGACGAAGAGGCGCTCCACTTCATGGGAAGTCAGGGCGGCACTAGGCTCGTCCATCACAATGATGCGGGCATCAAAGGCGAGAGCCTTGGCGATTTCGACCAGCTGTTGCTGAGCCGTGGTGAGTCGTCGGCAGGGGAGGTCGAGGTCGATCTCCACCCCCAGCCGCTGGAAGAGGGCGGTGGCACGTGCGCGTTCTGGCGCCTGCGCGATGAAGCCGGCTCGGGTCTCCTCTTGCCCAAGGAAGATATTTTCGGTGGCCGTTAGTCCGGGGACCAAGTTGAACTCCTGGTAGATGACCGCCACGCCGGCGTGCCGCGAATCCTGCGGGGAGTGGAAGGGTGTCGCGCGTCCGTCGATCGCAATGAGACCTTCATCCGCCTGGTGCGCACCGCCGAGTACTTTCATGAGCGTGCTTTTCCCTGCCCCGTTTTCGCCCATTAACGCCACCACTTCGCCGGCACCGAGGGTGAAGTCCACTCCGCGCAGCGCTTTTACGCCGGGGAACGACTTCACGATGCCCCGCATCGTGAGGAGTGGCGCGTTTTCGCTCATACCCCCATGGCGACTTCGAGCGCCCGGCGCATCACCGCGGCATCAGGGGTGAGGCCGGTCCAGTATTGCACGCCGACGATGCCTTGGTTGACCAGCATGCCGAGGCCGTCGATGGCCCGACAACCGCGGGCGGCGGCTTCGGTGATGAAGCGCGTCCGGACGGGATTAAAGACCACGTCCGCCACGACCATATTTGGTTGGAGTGAATTCAAGTCGAGCTCCAGACGCCCGGCCGGGTCGTAGAGGCCGATGGAGGTCCCGTTGATGACGATATCCGTTTCGGCGGGCACCGCGTAATCGCCATTCCAGACGACAAGTTGCGCGTCAATCTTCAGTTTCTCGCGCAGGAGCGTGACGAGTTCGGCTCCGCGTGCCTCGGAACGATTGACGATGGTAATCCGCTTGGTGCCGACGAGACCGAGCTCGACCGCGATGGCGCGGGAGGCGCCGCCGGCACCGAAGAGGACGACGGACTTGCCTTTGGGGTTGACCGCGGTTTCCAGCGATTTCAGGAAGCCTTTACCGTCGGTATTTTCACCGATGAGCTTTTCCCCGCGGCGGACTACGCAATTGACCGCACCCATCACGGCGGCGGATTCACCGAGGCCGTCGAGGTGGGGGATGACGGTGACCTTATGGGGAAGGCTGCAATTGAAGCCCCGGTAACCCATCGCTTTGGCGCCACGTACGGCGGCACCCAGGTCGTCCGGGGTGACCTCCATGTTGACGTAGCGCCAGTGGAGGCCGTGATGGGCGAAAGCGGCTTCGACCATGGCGACCGTGGGATTGCCGGCGGCACCCTGCGACATGGAGCCGACGAGTTCGTGGAGGAAATTCTGTGAAGACATAGGAAGATTAAGTATGTTAAATTTTATGGATAAGCGCAGGGGGCGGGTAGTCGTGACCCTGGTTACGCCTGGCCCATTCCTGGCTCGGCAGATTATTTTAGCTCAGGATCCTTCAGGCCATCGGCCTTACGGTAGAGACTGGTAGGGATGAGCATCTGCGCCGGGAGAGTTTCTCCTTTGGAGTGGCGGATGATCGCATCAACGATCTGAATGCCCATCTTATCGGGGAATTGCACCGGGTCGGCGTAGATCTTCCCGTCCTTGATTGCCTGTTTGGCCTCAGGTTGTCCGTCGAATCCGATAATCACGACCTGCTGGGTCTTGCCCGCCTTTTCGAGTGCCCCAAGGGCACCGAGGGCCGCGGGATCGCAGTCGGCGAAGAAGCCGCGGAGGTCGGGGTTGGCTTGCAGTGCGTCTTCAGCCGCCTTGTAGCCGACGTCCTTGGCGGCGCCATTTTCCAGTTCGGCGACCACTTCGATCTTGGCCTTACCGCTGGCATTGTGGGCGTTGATTACCTCGTAGAAGCCTTTGACGCGCAAGCGGCACGATTCTGCTTGTTTGAAGTGGAGGACGGCGACCTTACCGCCGGCCTGGCCGAGCGCTTCGATCATCGCCACGCCGGCTTCCTTGCCGCCGGCGAAATTATCCGTCGCGATCTGTGTCACGATCTTCACCCCGGGCTCATTGCATGGAATGTCCACGGTGAACACCGGGATGCCGGCGGCGTTGGCTTCTTGGATGACGGGGACGATCGAACGAGATTCGCAAGGGCTGAGCACGATGGCACTCACCTTCTTGACGATGAAGTCCTTGATCTGGTTGCCTTGCTTGGCCACGTCCTTGTCGGCGCTGACGACGATGACGTCGTAGCCGCGTCGCTTGCCTTCGGCGATGATGTTGTCGCCGATGACTTTGAAGAATGGGTTATCGAGCGTGAGCAGCGAGACCCCGATGGTGCCCTTGGATTTGGTTTCGGAGCTGGCGGGCTTGCCGCAGCCGGAAAGCAACGCGATGGCGCAGGCAAGCACCGTAAGGATGGAGCGAATCATGGGGGTAGGGGGGTCGGGGTGGGGTCAGAGTTGTCCAGTCTTCAGGAATTCATGGCGGACGGGGGTCGTCACGCGCTGGCCGGTGGTCGAGATGAACGTCACCTGTCCGGGGGCGAATTCAAGGGTCTTCACGTTTTCAAACCCGGCGGGAATCTTGATGACGCCTTGAATGTAGTTCACGGCGGTCGGCTTGGTGGCACTCAGTGCGACGGTGGTCGCGACGCCTTCTTTCGTGAGGGCGTTCTCTTTCATCGAAGGCGCGAGGCCGTCGGCGAAAAAGGCGGTGACATCTTCGAGTCCGAGGCAGTTATTGCGTCCGTTCCACGGGTGGCCGTGGCGGCCGTGGAATTCCATCCAGAAGATTGCGCTGTTGAGCACGTCTTGATCCTTTAGAGAGAACCACACGTAGCCCGCGTCGGCGTAAGTGGCTGTCGTCCATGCAGGGGTGTGCGTCTTCGCCCAAGGCTCGTGAACGACCTGCACAAGGTCGGCGAAGCCGTAAGTGCCGGGGAGGCGGGTGAGGTCGGCAGCAGGGGCGTCTTTCCAGGCGGAAGGTACTTTGGCGAGGTCGGTCCATTTGGCACCGGGCTGCAAGGCTTGGTACTCGCGATGCTTCGGGTCGCTGAAGAGCCCAGGATTCGTCATGCCGAAGCGGAATGCACTGGTGGCAATACGGACGGCTCCCTCTTTCTCCGGCATCGCAAGGGTCGCGTGGTGGCCGAGCGGCGCTTGTCCCGTGAAGCCCTCGATGAGGTTTCGGGAGTAAATCGTATTCTGGCCGTCGACGAGTGAGAGTTCTTTGGTCAGGCGTCCCTTACGGACTTTGGTTTCAATCCCCAGCGTGAGTGTCGTGACATCGCCCGTCTTCTTGGTGCCCACGTGATGCCAGGCGTCACCGACAATCTCGCCGTGCGGCGGATGCTTTTCGCCCGCGACCGCTTCGTTGTTTCCGCCGAAAGGCACGCAGAAGAAATCCCCGCGCAAGGAGATCAGCACTGGGGCTGGCATGGCCGAAGGGGGTTCGTCCTGCCAAGGGCTGACGTAGTAGGGCTTCACAGGCTTTTCCGAATCCCGGAAAAACGTCACCGGCGCCATGTGTCCACCGGTCCGCGTGATGGCCAGCTCGACTTCTTTGGTTGCGAGAACGAAACACGGTTGAGCGTGGGAGGTGCGCAGCTCTGTCTCGCCGGCCGCATTGCCTGCTGCCGTTGCTCCGATGAGGGAAAGATTCATGAGTAGGGTGAGGGGTAGATAGGCCTTGGGGCGTGGGGTCATGGGGCTAAGGAGGTGGGCTTTAAATGGGCGGGTGATGCCAGTTACGGCTTACTTCTTCTTCGGCGCAGGTGCTGCCAGCTTGACGGGGATGAAAGCGCGGGTCTGGGGTGAGCCCGGCAGTGCGGTGACCTTGAGGTCTTTGACGAGATATCGGGCGCCGTTAAAGCCGCCGCCGTTGAGGTAGAACGGGCCCATGGGACGATTGAACGCTTCATCGGAGGCGCTGATGGTCACGCCGTCGATCGTCAGGGTGAATTTCGCACCGTCGTGGATGCAGACGACCTCATGCCAATCCTTAGTGAGATCGGTCAGCTGGCCTTTGGCGAGGACCTCGCGCTTCAGGTGCTTGAAGGCAGGGCGGATGAGCTCGAACTTACCGCTATCAGGCAGGAAAGTGAAATCCATCGCATGGGCGCCCGAATCAGCCGGCCAGGAGACGAAGAGAAAGTTCTCTTTAGGATCGAGGAACTTCATCTTCCACTCCGCCTTGATCTGGTCGAAGGCCGTCAAGATCTTGATTGTGGCGGTATGTTTCTCGGTCGGGACCTGTTCGCCGAGCATCGCGCCGTCGGCGAACTTCCAGGAGCCATGATGAAAGGCCAGTCCTTGGGCAAGCGGCTCTTGGCCCGTTTCGTGGATGATGACCCCCGTGAGTTTCTCTTCGGCGAAGAGGGACAGGCTGAAAAGGAGGAGGGGGAGGGGGCGCATGTTTATAGTTCGTTGTTATTGGTTAATTCTTTACGTGATGATATCTTTTACGACGCTGCCATGCACATCCGTCAGGCGGAAATCACGGCCGCCGAAACGGTAGGTGAGTTTCTCGTGATCGATACCGAGCTGATGGAGGATCGTGGCCCAGAAATCGTAGACGGTGAGCGGCTTA
>CANKZO010000113.1 GCA_947488485.1 Opitutia bacterium
AGGTGGAAGGCGGCGGGATTAATCCATGCAGCCCTCTGTTCAGTTGCGGCTATGTCGTGACGCGGTCCCGACCCTACCTTCGGATTGCGGAGGCGACAGGGAAGGGGTATGTAAGGCGCATGCAGCGGTGCGTCCTCCTCGTCCTCATGCTCCTGGCCGGGCGGCTGTCGGCGCAGACCTGCGAGCAGGCCGACGTCTTTCCGTTCGGGATGGATGGAGTGAAGGTCTACCGCATCCCTGGCTTGCTGGTGACGCCGAAGGGCACGCTGCTCGCGTATTGCGAAGCCCGCCGCGACGGGAAGTCGGACTGGGGCGAGATCGAGGTGCGCATGCGCCGCTCGGTCGACGGCGGCGCGACATGGTCGGCGGCGACGCAGCTCGCGCACCAAGGCCCGCGCCTCGAAGGCAACCCGCGTAAGAAGACCGGCGGCGAGAAAGAGCAGACCGTCAACAATCCGGTCATGGTCGCCGATCGCGAGACCGGCGTCATCACCTTGCTCTATTGCGTCAACTACGCGCGCGCGTTCCTGTGTCGTTCGACGGACGACGGCCGCACGTGGTCGGCCCCGGCGGAGATCACCGCCGTCTTCGAGCCCTTCCGGAAATATCAGGATTGGAAAGTCATCGCGACCGGCCCTGGCCACGGCATCCAGCTCAGATCCGGCCGTATGGTCGTCCCCGTGTGGCTCGCCTACGGCAAGGTCGGCGACCACGGACCTTCCTTCGCCGGCACCATCGTCAGCGATGACCGCGGCCTGACGTGGCAGGCGGGCGAGGTGGCCATGCCCAATCAGCCTGAGCTCGGCGGCCCGAACGAATCCGTGGCCGCGGAACTCGCCGACGGCCGCGTCATGCTCGTCTCGCGCACGGTCGCCAAGCCCAACCGCAAGCTCGTGGCCTACGCCGCCGACGGCGCGACCGGCTGGACCAAGCCCGCCTTCCACGCCGACCTCTGGGAGCCCGTCTGCATGGCGAGCCTGACCACGCTGGCCGGGCCTTCGCCCGCGTTGCTCTTTTCCGCCCCGCGGCGCGTCGCCCTCGACAAGGCCGGCCAGGAAGTCCCTGGAGGCCGCGGCAAGCGCGAGAACCTCACCGTCATGCTCAGCGTCGACGACGGCCGCACCTGGCCGGTGAGCCGCACCCTCGAAGCGGGCCCCTCGGCTTATTCCGACCTCGGGTCGCACGGCGCGAAGATCTTCTGCCTCTACGAAGGCTCGGCCGGGATTCGCCTGGCGCGCTTCGACCTCGGGTGGCTGAAGGCCAGGTAAGGGCCGTGAGGGGGCAAGTTGACACGGGGGCACGGGGGCACGGGGTCGTTTGAGAGTATTGAGTATAGAGTATTGAGTATAGAACGGCGCAGCGCTTCGGGTGGCGGAGCAGACAGGGGTGCGTGAATTCCATGCCTCCGGTCTCGGCATGTTCCCAGCCGCCAACCGCTAACCGCAAACACCTGTTGCAGCTATGTCGCGTCGCCGACGCGTCCCGACCAAGGGGTTGCGGCCGGCGAACTCGCGGTTACGGTGGACGCATGAAGCGGTGGCCCCTGATCGTGCTCATGTTGTTGACCCTCGTCGGTCGGGCGGCGGAAGAACCGCGGCGCGGCATGGTCGCCGCGGTGCACCATCTGGCGAGCGAAGCCGGCGTCGAGATCATGCGTCGCGGCGGCAACGCGGTCGACGCAGCCGTCGTCACCGGCCTCGTACTCGGCGTGGTCGACAGCCATAACTCCGGGCTCGGCGGCGGGTGCTTCCTGCTGCTCCGCCTCCCGTCCGGCGAGGTCGTCGCGCTGGACGGCCGCGAGACCGCGCCGGCCGCGGCGACGGCCGACATGTTCTTACGTCAGGGCAAGGCGGTGCCGGAACTCAGCCGGACGGGCGCGCTCGCCGTGGCGATACCCGGTCAGGCCGCGGTCTTCCATGAGGCCGTGATCCGTTACGGCAAGCTGCCGTGGAAGGTCCATTGCGAGATGGCCGCCCAGATCGCCGAAGCCGGCTTCCCCGTGCCGCGGGCTTACGCCTCGCGTATCGCCGCGGTCGCCAAGGACCTCGCCGCGTTCCCGGCTTCCCGCGCCATCTTCCTGCGCGCCGACGGCACGCCGCTCCAGGAAGGCGAGATCCATCAGCAGCCGGAGCTGGCGAAGACCTTGCGGGCGCTCGGCGCCGGGGGGCCGGATTGGTTCTACCGCGGGCCTTTCGCCCAGGCCACGGCGAAGTGGATGCGCGAGAACGGCGGCCTGATCACCGAGGCGGATTTTGCCGCTTATACGTTCAAGCGACGCACGCCGCTCGAGACCACTTATCACGGCCGCCGGATCGTCGGCATGCCGCCGCCCAGTTCGGGTGGCGTGCATGTCGCGCAGATCCTGAACATCCTCGAGGCCAAGGGGTCGGTGCGGTCTGAGGATTTCCCGCACGTCGTCGCCGAGGCCATGAAGCTCGCCTTCGCGGACCGGGCTTTCTGGTTGGGCGACCCCGCTTTCACCAAGGTGCCACGCGGGTTGGCCGATAAGGATTACGGCCAGAGCCTCGCCGCGAAGATCGATGTCGCCAAGGCTACGCTGGTCAAGGACCACGGGACGCCGCCCCGGGCGGACGAGCACGTGTTCGAGAAGCACACCACGCATTTCTCGGCGGCGGACGCCGCGGGCAACTGGGTCTCCTGTACGTCGACCATCAATACCTCGTACGGCTCCAAGGTCGTCGTCCCCGGCATGGGCGTCGTGCTGAACAACGAGATGGATGATTTTGCCGCCGAGGCCGGAGCCCCGAACGCGTTCGGATTGGTCGGCGCGGAGGCGAATCTCCCGGCGCCCGGCAAGCGCCCGCTCTCCAGCATGTCGCCCACGCTGGTCTTCGAAGGTGAGCGCCCCGTGCTCGCGATCGGCGCGGCCGGCGGACCGACGATCATTTCGCAGACCCTCTTGGCGCTGCTGCATATTTTAGACGAAGGCGACACTCCGGCGCAGGCGTTGGCACGTCCCCGTTTCCATCAGCAGTGGAGTCCGGATGAGCTGCGGGTCGAGAAATCGATGCCCTCCGCCCTGAAGGACGACCTGCGCCGCCGCGGGCATGTCCTGAAGGAAGTGGACATCATCGGCTCGACCCAAGCGGTTGGCCAACCGGTGAAGGACGGACCTTTTGTCGGCGCCCATGATCCGCGCTCCCGCGAGGGCCGGGCCGCGGGGTGGTAGCAGCGGCCGGTGCAAAGGTGCCAAAGTGAAAGCATCCGTTTCGGGTGGCAGCTCCGGCTGGCAGGTGGCTGGTTTAATCCACTCAGTCCTCTGTTCAGCTGCGGCTATGTCGTGACGCGGTTCCGACCCTACCCAAGTCAGACGCAGCCAGGGCAGCACGCGGTGCTGCCCCTACCTCGGGGTTGCGGGATGGGGCGGGATGGGTATAAGGGAGGAATGAGATACCCCTTATTCGCGTGGTTCGTCATGGCTGCGTGCGCCGTCACGGCGAAGCCCCTGCAGGTCTACATCCTCGTCGGCCAGTCGAACATGGAAGGCCATGCGAAGGTCGAGACGATCGATTATATCGGCGAGGATCCCGCGACGGCGCCGTTGCTGAAGCGCATGCTTGGGCCCGACGGCAAGCCGGCGGCCGCGAAGAACGTGTGGATCTCCTACTACACAGGTATCGGCGAGAAGAACGGCGAGGGCTTCGGTCCGCTGACGACCGGTTACGGCTCGCGGCAGGATCCGACGAAGGACGGCGGCAAGATCGGGCCGGAGTATACTTTCGGACTCGCGATGGAGCGCGCCGGCAACGGCCCCGTCCTGATCATCAAGGCCGCTTGGGGCGGCAAGTCGTTGAACTACGATTTCCGTTCGCCGGGCGCGGGGCCGTATCCGCGGACTCCGACCGACCTCGAGAAGGACCGGCATCCGCTCGCCGCCTCCGGACATTATTATCGGCTGATGATGGCGCACGCCAAGCAGGTGCTCGCGAACCCGGGCCGCGTCTGTCCGGCCTACGATCCCAAGGAAGGCTACGAGCTGGCCGGCTTCGTCTGGTTCCAGGGCTTCAACGACATGGTCGACGGCAATTTCTATCCCAAGCAGCCCAAGGGCGCGGCCGGCAACCGCTTCGCGCTCTACTCGGAATATATGAGCGCGCTGATTCGCGATGTCCGCAAGGACCTCGGCGCGCCCAAGCTGCCGTTCGTGATCGGCGTGCTCGGCGTCGGCGGCAAGGATCCCGGCAGCGAGGACAACCTCGCCTTCCGCGAAGCCATGGCCGCGCCGGCGGCGCGGGCGGAGTTCCAAGGGAACGTGACCGCCGTGCGGACCGCACCGTTCTGGGACGAGAAGCTGGGCGCGATCCAGGACAAGAAGGACAAGGTCCGCCAGATGGCCTTTGAGCTCAAGAACAAGGGCAAGCGCTCGGCCAACGCCGACGGCAAGATGACCGAGGCGCAGCAGAAGGCCTATCTCAAGGATTACGAAGCCAAGCTGATCACGCCCGAGGAAGCCGGCATGCTCAAGCGCGGCGCGTCCAACGGCGGCTATCATTACCTTGGTTGCGCCAAGACCTTCGCGCTCATGGGCGAAGCGTTCGCCGAAGCCAGCCTCCGGATGCGCGCCGCGCAGAAGTGAGGCGGCGCGGCGGAGCCGCGAGGGGACACGTTGACACGGTGACACGTGGACAAGGGAGACATCCATCCGAGAGGAAACCGGAGACCGGATGATTGGCGGGGGTGTCTCTAAGGTAGGGATAGCGCCATGGTCTGTCCTCTGTCTTGGGTAGGGTTGAGCGCCCTCGCTCAACCGCGGCTGACCAAGGGTGGTCAGCCCTACCCTAGACAGCTATGTCGTGATGCGGTCCCGGCCCTGCCCGTGACAGGTTGAAGCGGTTGGCGGAAATGCGAAGGGGGCCGGAGGGCCCGACGGTGTCTCACCCCGGCCGTGCGGCCACCATTCGGCGGCCTAGCCCGAGCCCCAGCCCTAGCTATGGCCCTAATCAATCCAGCCCTCGACTCAGTCCTCTCTTTTATCATTCTCCTCGCATGCTGATTCCGGTCGAAGAACTGAAGCTGCTGTATGAGCGGGCCATCGCGAATGTCACGGACTCGCCGCCGCGGCCGCTCTTGTCGGCCGAACGTTATCAGGGCGGCTTCGGCTTCATCCGGAACGACGCCGAGTATCGGCTGGCTTTCGACGCCCTTGAGGCGCCCGAGTGCATGACGTTGCAGACGAACCTGGAGTTCATCAGCGGCCGCGCCGGCCTCGAGGCCATGCGTCGGCTCGTCGCCCAGCTCAACGCGGAGAAGAAGGGCGTGAAATTCGTCCTGGTCGAAGCGCCGGCTCCGTTCATCGTCTGCTCGGTCGAGGCGATCCTCGCGGGTTATCGTCGCATCCCCAACACGGAGGTGGCGGAAACCATCCTGCAGAGCGCGGTGCGGCGGCTGGAAGATGTGACGGAAGAGATCCGTTTGGAATTAGGACGTAGAAGGTAGGGGCGCGACGGTGTCGCGACCGACGGAAACGGGCCATGGGGCGGACGCGTCGCCGACGCGTCCCTACCCAGAGGCAGTCAGGGCAGCCCGCGGGGCTTTATTTGACGGTATCCGCGGCCGCCTTTTTCCCCTTCCGCGCGCCTTTCGCGATATCCTTCTTCTCTTCGGGGCTCAGCTTATTGGTCGGCGCATCCGGTTCATTATGCTTCGGCATCGCAAGGCGCAGGCGCTCGATAACTTCCTTATGCTCCGGCTGAGCGGCTAGGTTCCGGTGCTCGAGCGGGTCGGTCGAATGGTCGTACAGTTCCTCGGCGCCGCCTTTCGAACCGTAATAGGTGAAGCGGTAGCGGCCGTCCGTGACGGAATGGTTCCCGTTGTTGTAGGTGGTCAGGGTGGGGTGGTTCCACGCCAGGGTCGGATCCTTCAGCACCGGAGCGAAACTACGCCCCTCGTTCTCGGGATTGGCGGGCAGTCCGCAGAGCTCGACCAGCGTCGGGTACATGTCGAGCAGGTTGACCACCGCGTCGCTCTTCAGCCCGGGCTTCGTCACGCCTGGTACGCTCACGATGAAGGGAACCCGGTCGGACTCTTCCCAGAGGTCGGTCTTGCCGTACTTGAGTTTCTCGCCGAGGTGCCAGCCGTGGTCGCCCCAGATCATGATGATGGTATTGTCGGCGTATTTGCTCTTGGCCAGGGCGTCGAAGACGACGCCGAGGCAGTGGTCGGCGTAACTGATGTTCGCGAGGTAGGCGCGCTGGGCCTGTTTGTGCAGGTTCGCCTTGTCGGCGGCCAGGAAGCGCGGATCGGGCGAGAATAGTTCCTTCCCCGCCTTGTTCGTGATGTCCTTCAGGTCGTCGCGGAAGATCTCGACGGTCTTGAATTTATCCAAGGGATAGAGGTCGAAAAACTGCTGCGGGACTTCCCAGGGCAAGTGAGGCTTGGAGATCCCGAGGGCCAGGAAAAAGGGCTTACCGTCGAAGTCGCGCTTGAGTTGATCGGCGGCCCATTTGCTGGAGACATAGTCTTTGGTCTGTTCGACGGGAGCGGTGACGGCCCCCCAGCGGAATTCCTCCCCTTTTTCCTTCGGGGCTTTTTCGGCGCCTGCATCCTTCGGAGTGGCGGGAGATTCTGACCAGAGCATGCCGCCGTTGTTGCCGCCGGCATCCACGAACTCTTTGAACGCCCACTGACCTTCGTCCATGCCTTTCGCGGTGGGGTGCTTATGGAAGATCTTCCCCGTGGAGAGGGTGTGATAGCCGTGCTTCGCGAAGTATTCCGGCAGGGTCACGACATCCTTCGCCTTCGGGGCGTTCTTCAGGTTCTGCCGATTGCCGTAGACGCCGGTCGAAGCCGCCTGCTTGCCGGTCAGGATGGCCGAACGGCTCGGACAGCAGACCGTGGAGGGACAATAGGCCTTCTGCAGGACCACCCCTTTTTCCTTAGCCAGTTTGTCCATGTGCGGGGTGATGGCCTGGGGGTTGCCGCCGAAGCAGCCCACCCAGTCGTTCAGGTCGTCGACCGCGATGAACAGCACGTTGTAGCCCTTGCTCTGATACTCGGCCACCTTCTGCCGGACTTCGTCAGCGGCGAGCAAGGCCCCGGGCGCGGCGGCCAGCAGAACTCCCAAGAGGCACAGGAACCGAAGGAATTTCATGGGGCTGATTTCGCGGCGCTTCATAAAGATCAATCAAAGTAACCTGGCGGAGGGGAAGGGATTCGAACCCCCGGAACCTTGCGGTTCATCTGATTTCGAATCAGACGCAATCGACCACTCTGCCACC
>CANKZO010000114.1 GCA_947488485.1 Opitutia bacterium
GACCCCTGTTTTGCTGCATCTTCCGCATGATTCGACCGTGATTCCGCCCGCAGACCGTGCGGATTACCTGATTTCGGCCACTGACCTTAGCCTGGAACAACTCCGGCTGACCGACTGGCATACGGCGACGCTTTACGCCGAAGGGGTGCCCGCCGATGAGATTGTGCGCGCGGAAGTCTCGCGCCTGGTGGTCGATGTCGAGCGCTTTGCCGACGATCGGCAGGAGCGATGTTCCGCCTTCGGGATGGGGGCGACGTATGTGCAGACCTGTGACGGAAGGGCTTTGCGTTCACTCTCGCCGGAGCGACGTGCGGAGTTGCTCGACCGCTATTACTGGCCGCACCACCGTCGGCTCGACGAAGCCGCGGCGGAGCGACTCGCCCGCTTCGGCCGTTGCGTGATCCTCGACGCGCATTCTTTCCCGACCGGACAGTTACCGACGCAGGTTGGTTTCTCGGCGCCGCTGGAAATCGGGATCGGCACGCAGCCAGGCCACACGTCGCCCGAACTCCAGGCGTTGGCGGAGGCATTCTTCCGCGCGCAGGGCTTCGTCGTGGGTGTCGACATCCCGTTCAGCGGCGCGATTGTGCCGAACCGCTTCTTCGGAAAGGAGCCGCGGGTGCAGTCGCTAATGATCGAAGTGCGCCGCGACCTTTACATGGATGAGTCCACCAGCGCACGGCACGAAGGCTTTGCCCGCATCCAGGCGGTGCTCAAGGAATTCCGCGCGGAGCTCACGCGCTTCGCGACTACTTGACGCCGGCAGCGGCTTCGCGGGCGGATTTATCGACCTCTTCGCGGAGCAGGCCGAGCGCTTCCTTCCACATCGCTTCCATCTGCGGCACGACCGCCGCCTTGGCTTCATCGTCCTGTGTCTTCCAGGCGGCTTCGGCCGCCTGCCATTGGGCGATGAGTTCCTTGACGCGCGGCTGTGCGTTCCAGCGCTTGGCGGCGTCGTCGAAGACCGCTAAGTTCATCTGCTTCATCTCCTGCAATTCGCCGATGCCCGTGCGGACGATGCTTTCGCGGCGGGCGTTCGGGGGCCGTGCGTCGGCAGAGATGTCCTGTTTAGTGTCTACCGTAAGCCCTTGGATACTGCGTGGCGCGCTGGCGGCAGCACGAGAGCCAGTTGTACTCTTATTGGTGCCGCTCGCCGTGGGTCTGCGACCGGATGCTTTGTCTTCTGACGTGTCGGAGGCGAGCCAGGTGAACCCCGCCCACACCAACGCCAACAGCAATAAACCACTGAGTACGGGCCGACGGGCGAGAAAAGTGATCATGAGGAGCGGACAGCCATCAGGCCGTCGTCGACCTTACTGGAAGACGATGGGAGCAGCCGGCGCTGGCGCCGGAGCGGGGGCGGGCGCGGTACCGTTGCCGGGATTTACGACACCGGCGCCGGTGATTGTGACGGTCGGGGTGGCGGTAGAAGGCGCCCCGGATCCGGCCTGCTTGAGCATGCCGAGGCCGCGGGAGCGAACCGTAGCGAGTTCGTCCATGATGGATTGTTTCTGGTCGTCGGTCGCCGAGCGATATTGGGACTCGAGTTCGCGCATGCGTCCGTAGTTGGCCTTGAATTCTTCGTTCGCCATGGCCGCGCGGAAGGCGTCGCCGATCTTCTGGCGGTCGCCGCCGAACATGTCCTCGACGGCCTTGCGACCGTCGTCGCGCCAGGTGGCGAACTTCGCGTCGAGTTCGGCCACGGGCTTGGACTGCTTCGCGAGATCCTTTTCTTCGACCTCGGTGCCGACGTCGTCCTTGCGGCTGAGGTGCAGAGTTTTCGCGGTGCGGACCGTGCCTTTCTCCATGACGAGCTTGCTGACGGGGGAGCCGCTCTTCTTGGCCGTGCTCCGGACGACGGAGACGTCTTCTGGCTGCACCCACTGGTAGACGGCGTAGCTGACGCCGGCCAGGATGATGAGGCTGAAGATCGCGAAGAGGCGGTTCGAGTTCATGGGGTCTTTGTATGAATTATAACTCCGCGACCAAGGCGAAGTTTCCGCCTTGGGCTTGCCAGCGGCTATTTAGGGCTCTTCGGCCCCGCTTCCGCGCGGGTTTTGACGTGTTCGAGCACCCGGCGTTGGACCATGTGGACGATTTCCTCAGTCCAAAGGTTCCAGTAGGAGGCCGGGGCGATGTTCAGCAGGTAATGGCTTTCGCCGACCAGTCGGGTGCGGCCATCGGGCAAGGTGGTCAGCTTGAAGCCGCCTTCGAGGCTCGCGTAGGCGCTGTGCAGGTGATGGGCGTCGATCGTCTGGCCAAAGAAGCCCAGTTCGCGCATCGAAGGGGGCGTCGAGAGTACCTTGAAGCGCAATTCCTGGCCGGGCTTCCAGACGGTGATGATTTCCGGCATATCGCCTGTGCTCAGCTTGCAAAGGCGCGCCGCGCCGACGCCCTGGCCGTCGGTGACTGTGCCCATCGGATGAGCGACCCCGAACTGGAAGAGCAGGTTCTCGGTCGGAGGCAGATTGCGGATGTCATGCAGCTCCGCCCAGACGCGTGCGGCGGGAGCGTTGATCACGACCTCGCTTGAAGTGGTGGCTTCCAGAGGTGCGGGCGGATTCCATCCTTCCACTGCGACCATGACGACGATGCTTAGCCAGGCGGCGGACTGCAGGGTGCCATCAGCGGCCTTGGTGCGCGCCAAGAAGTAACCTACGACCGCCCCGACGAAGGCCAGGGCCGCGCCGATGGGCGCCGCCATGACGACGCAGATGATGCCTTCCATGGCCATCGCGCAAAGGATGAGGATGATCGTGCCGATGAGGGTCATCGACGCGGCGATGGCCTGGCCGAAGCTGCCGCCCGCACGGCGGAGGATCACGCCGCTGCTCACGCCGGTGGCGAAAGGCAGGCCGGCGAAGATCGCCAGTCCGAAGTAGCCGCCAGCCTGCTTCAATCCCAACGGAAACTTCCCGAGTTCGATCAGATGCTGGCATCCCCAGGTCAGCGCCCAGCAGGCGAAGGCTCCGAGGATGAAGGGCACGACGAGGCGTCCGGCGACGGCCATCGGCGCCGCCGAATTCTTTTCCTGTTCATCGCCAGACGCGGCGAGCCAGAACGCCAAGCCCGCGCCAAGGAAGGGAACATGGATGAGCACAGCGAGCACCGGAGGCAGGCTCCAGCCGAGTGCCGCGGCGCGGCGGGCGGCGACGTAAGAGGCGAGTAAGGCGAAGCCTCCGGCGAGACCCAGAAGTAAAACGAAGGGCAAAATCTGATTCGTCACCAGCGCGGTGCCATTCGGGTTCAGCGGCAACACCCGGAAGATGAGCACCGCGTGGGCGAAGGCCCAGGTCGGGAGCATCAGGAGGAGGGTCTGGAGTCGGCTAGGTTTCGAGAACATGGGTTCGAAGAGACCGTCGTTGGCCCGGTCTTATTAGGATATGAATACTGTCCTGGCCTTGGTCGGTCGGAAGGAAGAATTTCCCAGCCAGAGCGACATTAGGCCCACCGTAGGGCTCCGGTAGCCGTCCTGCTCAGGAAAACAGCAGCCTTAGCCACGTTTTCGAGTAGGGCAGGGCCATATGGTCCAGCCTTGCGGCCAGGAACGCGGCGTCGACCTCTTCGTCGGGGTGCCCGTCGAGCAGCTTGGCGCCGTCCAATTCGCGCCGTCCGCGTCGCGCGGCGTCCTGGACGTGCGTATGCTTGAGGAGGTGCACGATGGCGATGGCGCCTGCGACAAGGGCGAAGCCGATCAAGGCCCATGGACGGCCTTTGCTGACGATGACGGTGAGGGGCAGGAGAATCGGCCACGCGTTGCCCCAGAAGATCATGAACGAATCCCAGGAGGCGAGCCCGCCGAGTTTGCGGTCGCGGTGCTGCAAGGCGTGGCCGGCGAGGCGGGCCGCGCGCGCGACGTCGAAGAGCCGCTTGCCGGAGTAGACACGGCTGGAGAGTTTGATCGCGGGTTCGAAGGCGGAATAGAAATCGGTAATCGCGATGTCGCTCTCGTCGACGTCGACCTGCGGGACTTCGCCGCGCAGGAGCACGATGCGGGCGGCTTGCGCGCCCGTCACGCCGCGGACCAGGAGGATCCGGCCGTACTTCTTTTCCAGGCTACGCACGCGTCGCCAAGCCAACCAAGGCAGGCCCAAGGCGAAGATGCCGGCCAAGCAGAAAAGCAGGAGGAGCTTGAATTCCGGGTTCATGGCTTGGTCAGACCGTGCCCATTTGCGGGTTCCCATCAAGGTCTACCTAGTAGTTCCCGCATAAGGGGGATAAGCGGACGTGGATTCGTCTCCGGGCGGCCGAGGCTTCGTTGACCCGCCCCGCGGGCTCGGATTGAATATCCGCACCATGAACCCCGATCTCGTCAGAAACTACCTGACCGGCCTGCAGGATCGCCTCTGCGCGATCCTCGAGGAAGTGGATGGCAAGGCCAGGTTCATCACCGATGAGTGGAAGCGCGCCGAGGGCGGTGGCGGCCGTACCCGCGTCATCGCCGGTGGCACCGTGATCGAAAAGGGCGGGGTGGCCTTCTCGGACGTCCGCGGCCACGCGCTGCCTCCGTCCGCCACGATCGCCCGCCCGGATCTCGCCGGCAAGGGCTTCCGCGCGATGGGCGTCTCGGTCGTCCAGCATCCGCTCAATCCCTATTGCCCGACGTCGCACATGAATGTGCGCTTCTTCTGCACCGATGGCCCTGATCCGGTCTGGTGGTTCGGCGGTGGCTTCGACCTGACGCCTTATTACGGCTTCGATGAAGACGCGGTCTCCTGGCACCGTGCCGCGGAGAAAGCTACGGGCGCCCATTTTCCGAAATTCAAGACCTGGTGCGACGACTACTTCTTGCTGAAGCACCGTCAGGAACAACGCGGCGTAGGCGGCGTGTTCTTCGACGACTTTACCGAGGGCGGTTTCGAATCGGCCTTCGCGATGATGCAGAAGGTCGGCGATGCCTTTGGTCCGGCCTATGCTGAGATCCTGCGCCGCCGTAAGGACACCCCCTATGGCGAGCGCGAGCGTAACTGGCAGGAAGTCCGCCGCGGGCGTTACGTCGAATTCAACCTCGTCTTCGACCGTGGGACGATCTTTGGGCTCCAGTCCGGCGGCCGGACCGAGTCCATCCTGATGTCCCTCCCGCCCCGCGTGCAGTGGCACTATGGCCACCAGCCCGCCGCCGGCACCCCGGAAGAACGTCTGCTCTCGCATTATCTAAAACCGCAGGATTGGCTGAAGGGGTCCTGATGAACTCCCGCGACCGCTTTCTCGCCGCCCTCCGCCGACAGCCCCATGACCGGGCTCCGGTCTGGATCATGCGCCAGGCCGGTCGTTACCTGCCCGAATACCGCGCCCTCAAGGCGAAGTCGGATTTCGTCACGATGGTTCGCACGCCTGAACTCGCGGTCGAGGTCACGCTGCAGCCGCTCCGCCGTTTTCCGCAGCTCGACGCGGCCATTCTATTCTCAGACATCCTGGTGATCCCCGAGGCCCTGGGCGTCGGTTACCGTTTCCGCGATGAAGGCGGTATCGCTATGGAGCGCGCGCTGACTTCCCCGGCCGACGTCGCCACGCTGAAACTCGAAGGCGCCGCTGACCGTCTGCAATACGTCTACGACGCCCTCGCCATCCTGCGCAAAGAACTCGGCCTGAATAAGACCCTGCTCGGTTTCGCTGGTTCGCCTTGGACGCTCGCCTGCTATCTCGTCGAGGGTGGCGGTTCCGAAGACTTCCCGAAGACCAAGGCGCTGATCAAGGCCGACCCGAAGATGATGCACCGCATCCTCGAGATACTGACCGACGCCGTCGCGCAATACCTCACCCGCCAGTTCGCCGCCGGCGCCGACGCGATCCAGATTTTTGACAGCTGGGCCGGTGCGCTCACCGGTGCCGACTACGAGGAGTTCTCGCTGCGCTATATCCGTGCGGTACTCGAACGCCTCCCCGCCGGCGCTCCCGTCATCCTTTACGCCAAGGGCAAGTCTCCGCAGGCCGCCGCGCTCGCCCAGACCGGCGTGCCGTGTCTCGGCGTCGACTGGACCATGCCCCTTTCGCAGGTCCGCCAGCTGGCCGGTCGCCCGATCTGTCTGCAGGGTAACCTCGACCCCGAGTTTATGACCGGCGAGCCCGCCGCCGCGGCTGCCGCGACTAAGGCCGTGCTGGCCGATAACGCCGGCGACCTTGGTCATATCTTCAACCTCGGGCACGGTATCACGCCGCAGGCCCGGATTGAGACCTTCCAGGCCGTCGTCGACGCCGTGGTTGCCTCTGGCGTTTGACATCGTCGGCCGTCCCGCCTCTTTTGCCCCTATGTCCCGTAAAGGTATCCTGCTGTTGAATCTTGGTTCGCCGAAGAGCACTGCCGTGCCCGACGTGCGTAACTACCTGCGTGAATTCTTGAACGATGACCGCGTCATCGATTATCCGGCCCCGCTGCGCTGGCTGCTGTTGGAAGGTATCATCCTCCGCACGCGCCCGAAGAAGAGCGCCGCCGCCTACGCCAGCGTCTGGACCCCCGAAGGGTCGCCCCTGGTGGTCACCACTGATAAGCTGCGCGCCAAGCTCGAGAAGGCCACGGGCCTGCCGGTGATCATGGGCATGCGCTACGGCACGCCCTCTTGCGCCGAAGCCGTCGAGAAGGTCCTCGCCGCCGGCATCGACGACCTGTTCGTGATGCCCCAGTATCCGCACTACGCGATGTCCTCGTACGAGACCGTCGTCGTCAAGGTGCAGGAAGAACTCAAGCGACTCGCCCCTGGCCTGAAGTATCATGTCCTGCAGCCGTTCTATAACGACCCGGCTTACATCGATGCCTTGGTCGAATCCGCCCAGCCTTGGCTGAGCAAGCCGTTCGACAAGCTGCTCTTCTCTTACCACGGCCTGCCGGAACGCCACCTGCGTAAGGGTGACCCTTCGAAGGCGCATTGCATGAAGATGAAGGATTGCTGTTCCCATTACAGCCCCTGCCAGGCGACCTGCTATCGCCACCAGTGCGTCGAGATGACGCGCCTCTTCGTGGCCGCTGCCGGCCTCAAGGAGTCTCAGTACGAACTCTCCTTCCAGTCCCGTCTGGCTGGTGAGAAGTGGGTTTCGCCTTATACTGACAAGCGTCTCGAAGCCCTGCCGGCAGAGGGCACCAAGAACCTCCTAGTCATGTGCCCCGCCTTCACGTCTGATTGCCTCGAGACCCTCGAGGAAATCCGCGAAGAAGGTAAGGAGACGTTCGAGCACGCCGGCGGCGAGCACTTCGCCCAGATTCCTTGCCTGAACGATTCGG
>CANKZO010000115.1 GCA_947488485.1 Opitutia bacterium
GAGAGTTATGCAGCACCATCTGGGCGGGGTCGGTCGACGGATCCTCGTGCTCCGTCACCGCCGCGACGACGACCCGGTGCGGCAGGCCGGCTTCACGCAGAAGCTCGGTGCGACGCGGCGAAGCGGAAGCGAGGATGAACAGGATCGGAGAAGGCACATTGAAAGATGAGCGGATTAATCGGCCTAAGACAACCGCAACAGCCCTCCCCCGCTTTCCTTCATTTACTCCTTTCCACCTCTGGTTACCAATATCCCTATCACCACCCCTTTAATTCCAGGTGGCAGGTGGCGGCCCCAGGTGGCGGTTACCGGCCTCCTTCAATTCTTCCCCCAGACGTTCCCATCCGCCAACCGCCATCCGCTAACCGCTGACACCGCGACTACTCCATGCGCCCCACCCTGCTACTTCTCGCGCTTCTGGCCATGCTGCCTCGCCTCACGGCCGACGACAGCGCGCGACGCTACTTGGGCAAAGCCGACGCCTGGTTCGCCTCCGCGGAGGCCAAGAAGGTCGCCGACATCATCCTTACCTATCAGGCCGACGCCGGCGGCTGGCCGAAGAATACCGATACGGTCAGCCAGCCCTACGTCGGCGACCGGACTAAACTCCAGCCGACGTTCGACAACAAAGGCACGGTGGACGAGCTCCGCTTCATGGCGCGCATGGTCAACGCGACGAAGGCCGAGGCCTATCGTCAGTCCTTCGACCGCGGCTTGGCTTACGTGCTCAAAGCACAATACGCGAACGGCGGCTGGCCACAGTTCTTCCCCCTCCGCAAGGGCTACTACGACCGCATCACCTTCAATGATGGTGCCATGGTACGCGTCTTGGAATTGGTCCGCGAGGTCGGCCGCGATGAGCGCTACGACTTCATCGACGCCAAGACGCGCGAGTCTTGCCGCCAAGCCTTCGACCGCGGCATCGCCTGCATCCTGAAGTGCCAGATCGTCATCGAGGGCCAGCCGACCGTCTGGTGCGCCCAGCACGATGAGAAGACCTTCGCGCCGGCCAAGGCACGCTCTTACGAACTCCCCTCCTTCAGCGGCAGCGAATCCGTCGGTATCGTCCGACTGCTGATGAGCCTCGAGAATCCGTCGGCTGAAATCCGTGCTTCGATCGAAGGCGCCGTCACCTGGTTCGAAGCCCATCGCCTCAAGGGCCAGCGGCTTGAGACGACCAAGACGCTGCTCGGCGGCAGTGACCTGGTGATGGTGCCTGATCCGGCCGCGCCCGACCTCTGGGCGCGCTTTTACGATCTCAAGACCGGCGCCCCCTACGTCTGCGACCGTGACGGTGTCCCCAAGCCCCGTTTGGCCGATATCGGCCACGAGCGTCGCAATGGCTACAGCTGGTTCGGGGAATACCCCCGAGACCTCTTGGCCAAGGACTATCCGGCTTGGAAGAAGAAGCTGAAGTAAGCGCCTTGGGGGCGGCTTCCGGGGAACCTTAGGCCTCGGCTTGCAGTCTCAATCGAAAGCACTCATAAAGAGGGCTCCCCGATGTCTTTGCGTCTGCTCAGTCTGTCCGCCTGCCTGTTGGCCTCGTCCGGCGCCGCCCTCTCGGCCGCTGCCGACGACTTGGCGGAGAAGGCCGTGGCCCTCCTGGACGAGCGTTGCTTCAAGTGCCACAGCCACTCCGCCGGCAAGAATAAGGGCGGCCTGGTCATGGACAGCCTCGCCGGCCTCACGACCGGCGGAGACGCCGGCGCGGCCCTCGTCCCCGGCGACCCGGACGCCAGCCTCTTCCTTAAGAACATCCTCTCGAGCGATCCCGACGAGATGATGCCGCCGAAGGGCGATCGTCTCACCAAGGACCAAGTCGCCTTACTCCAATCCTGGGTGAAGTCCGGCGCCGCGTGGCCGAAGAGCCGCACCAAGGCGCCCGTCGCCGGCCGTTACCTCCCCGGCACCATCGGCGCGAAGGAGAAAGCCTGGTGGGCCTACCAGCCGATCAAGCGCGCCGAACTCCCGGCCGGCGCCGCCGCGCACCCGATCGATCGTTTCATCGACGCCCGCCTCGCCAACGAAGGCCTTACGCCCTCCGCTGAAGCCGAACGCGCCGTGCTCATCCGTCGCGTGACCTTCGACCTGACCGGACTCCCGCCCTCACCCGAAGAGGTCACGGCATTCGTCCAGAACCAGGACCCAGCCGCGTATGAAAAACTCGTCGACCGCCTGCTGACCTCCCCGGCCTACGGTCAGCGCATGGCCCGTGCGTGGCTCGACCTCGTGCGCTACGCCGACAGCGACGGCTTCCGCATCGACGACTTCCGTCCGACCGCCTGGCGCTACCGCGATTACGTCATCAAGGCCTATAACGACAACAAACCCTACGACCGCTTCGTGCAGGAGCAGATCGCCGGCGACGAACTCTTCCCCGGCGACCCCGACGCGCTCACGGCCCTCGGCTACCTCCGCCACTGGATCTACGAATACAACAACCGCGACGCCCGCGGCCAGTGGGAGAACATCCTCAACGACATCACCGATACCACCGGCGACGTCTTCCTCGGCGCCGGCATGCAGTGCGCCCGCTGCCACGACCATAAGTTCGATCCGATCCTGCAGCGCGACTACTACGCCCTCCGCAGTTTCTTCAACAACACCGTGCCGGTCGAAGACCGTATCGCGTGGACCGAGACGCAGGCCGCCGAGCACGCCCGCCAGCGGGCGAAGTGGGAAGCGGAGACCAAGGCGATCCGCGCCGAGATCGACGCCCTCGAGCTGAAGTATCGCGAGACGGCCACCCGTAAGGCCATTGAGATCTTCCCGGACGACGTCCAGGCGATGATCAATAAGCCGACGGCGCAGCGCACGCCCTACGAAGAGCAGGTCGCCGCCCTCGCCTGGCGCCAGGTCGATTACGAATACAACCGCCTCGACCGCTCCATCAAGGGCGAGGCCAGCGTCAAGCACGCCGACCTGAAGCGTAAGCTCGCCGAACACGACAAACTCAAGCCCGCCGAACCGCCTTACGTCCTGGCCGTCCGCGAGACCGGCGCCCAAGGCCTCGACGCCGTCATCCCGAAGAAGAACACCGTCGTCCCGCCGGCCTTCCTGACCGTCCTCAGCACGCAATACCCCGCCGCTCCCGCGTCCATCACGCCCGTCGCCGACGGCAGCTCCACCGGACGACGCGCCACGCTCGCCCGCTGGCTGACCGACAAGTCCAACCCCTTCACCGCGCGCCTGGCGATGAACCGCCTCTGGCAGCTCTGCTTCCGCCGCGGCCTCACGCCCTACGCCAGCGACTTCGGCAACCTCGGCGAACCGCCCACTCACCCCGAGCTCCTCGACTGGCTCGCCGATGAGTTCATGGCCAAGGGCTGGGACCAGAAGGCGATGACGCGCCTGCTCGTGACGAGCGCCGCCTACCGTCGCTCGAGCCAGCACGCCGATGTCGCGCGCGGCCAGCTCAAGGACCCGCAGAACACCCTGCTCTGGCGCTTCCAGCCTCAGCGTCTCGAAGCCGAGCAGATCCGCGACGCGCTCTACGCCGCCTGCGGTGAACTCAAGGCCGACAAGCAGGCCGGACCGAGCGTGATCTACGCCGAGCCCGTGCGCAGTATCTTCACGCGCATCATGCGCAATAACCGCGATCCGCTGGCCGACATCTTCGACGCCCCGCAGTGGTTCAGCAGCGCGTCCTCGCGCGATGTGACCACCACGCCGATCCAGTCCCTCCTGCTGCTCAACAGCCCCTTCATGCTGAAGCGCAGCGAGACCCTCGCCCGCCGCGTGACCGCCGACGCTCCGGGCGACGAGGCCGCGCAGGTTCGCCGGCTCTACCAGCTCCTCTACGCCCGCGCGCCTTCCGCCGCCGAGGCCAAGCGCGCCGCCGCCTTCCTCGACGAAGTCCGCGGACAACGCACCACCGCCGTCGTCACCGCGGCCATCGCCCGCGACTTCCAGCCGGAGAAGGTCCCCTTCCGCGACGGCCAAGGCGCGCAGTTCGCCGCCGGCCACCGCCGCCCCTTCCTCGCCCCGGGCGCCAAGGAAGCCGACCTCGCCGCCGGCTTCACCATCGAAGCGGTCATCGTGCCGCGTTCGATCAGCGACAGCGGCTCCGTCCGGGTCATCGCCGCACAGATGGGCAAAGGTAAGAGCGATGGCCACTGGCAGTTCGGCGTCACGGGCCAGAAATCCCGCCGTGCGCCGAAAGTCCTCGTGCTCCAAGCCTACGGTCCGCTGCTCGGCGGGACCTTCGGCGAGGCGGTCGCCTTCTCCAATCTGCGCATCGACCTCAATAAGCCTTACTACGTCGCCGCCTCCGTCCGTTACGCCACGCCGGAACGTCCGGGCGAAGTCGCCTTCACGCTCAAGGACCTGGCCAACGACGACGAGCCCCTCCTCCACGACAGCGTCAAATCCAGCCTCACCGGCGTGAAGACCGCGACGGCGCCCCTGCAGCTGGGCGGCAAGAACGCCGACACCGACGGCTCCTTCCATGGCGTCGTCGACGAAGTGCGCTTCAGCTCCGGCGCCCTCCCCGAAGACCAGCTCCTCTATTCCACCGAGGAAGTCCGTCCCTCCACGCTGGGCTTCTGGCGCTTCGAAGCGAAGACCGGCACGATGAGCGATTCCTCCGGCCGCGGCCGCGAACTTTCCGTCGGCGCCGTCAAGGCGGAAGCCGCGCCCAAGGCCGAGCACGTGCCGATGGCCGCGCTCTGCCACGCCCTCCTCAACTCCTCCGAATTCCTTTACGTCGAATGAACGACCCACGCTGCCATCGTATCGAAGCCTCGACGTCGCGCCGCGACTTCCTCTTCAACGCCGGCCTCGGCCTGGGCGCCATGGCCTTCAGCGACCTGCTGGCCAAGGAGATCGTCGTCCCCGCCGCCGGCACGCCCCTGCAGCCCGGCGTCGGCCAGATCAAGCCCCGCGCAAAGAGCGTCATCTTCCTCTTCATGGAAGGCGGTCCGTCGCAGATGGACCTCCTCGACCCTAAGCCGCTCCTGAACAAGCTGGCCGGCCAGCGCCTGCCCGACAGCTTCGGCACGGTCATCACCGCGATGGGCGAAGCCAAGGCCCCGCTCCTGGCTTCGAAGCGCGAGTGGAAGCAGTACGGCCAGTCCGGCCAATGGTTCTCCGACTGGATCCCGCACATCGCCTCCTGCGCCGACGACCTCGCGGTCATCCGTTCCTGCAAGGCCGACGGCATCAACCACTCCGCCGGCGTCTGCCAGATGAACACCGGCTCGATCCTCGCGGGCAAGCCGTCGCTGGGTTCGTGGATCAACTACGGCATCGGTTCCGAGAACAGCAACCTGCCCGCGTTCATCGTGATGCAGGACAACCAGAACACGGTCATCAACGGACCGCGCAACTGGGGCGCCGGCTTCATGCCCGCGGGCTACCAAGGCGTGCGCATCCAGGGCGGCTCCGAGCCGATCCCCAACCTCAACACGCCCGAAGCCGTCGCGGCCGACCTGCAGGCCAGCAAGCTCCGCCTGATCAACAGCGTGAACAAGGACTTCGCCGCCCGCTACCCGGACCGCTCGGAACTCGGCGCCCGCCTGGCGGGTTACGAGATGGCCGCCCGCATGCAGGCCGAAGCGCCGGGCGTCGTCGACCTCACCGGCGAGACCGAAGCCACGCGCAAGCTCTACGGACTCGACGACAAGACGACCGAGAGCATGGGCCGACTCTGCCTACTCTCCCGCCGCATGGTCGAGCGCGGCGTGCGCTTCGTCCAGATCTACCACGGCGCCGGGTCCAAGTGGGACGCCCACGCCAAGATCGAGACCAACCACGCCGGCCTCTGCGCCTCGATGGACAAGCCCGTCGCGGGCCTGCTCAAGGACCTGAAGGCCCGCGGACTGCTCGAAGACACGCTCGTCGTCTGGGGCGGCGAATTCGGCCGCACCCCGATGTCCGAGAAGGGCGACGGTCGCGACCACAACCCCACCGGCTTCTCGATGTGGATGGCCGGCGGCGGCGTCAAAGGCGGTCAGACCATCGGCAGCACCGACGATCTCGGCCTGCGCGCCCAAGAGACCCCCCTGCACGTCCATGATCTCCACGCGACCATCCTCTGGCTGCTCGGTATCGACAACATGGGCCTGACCTACCGCTACAAAGGCCGCCCGGAACGCCCGACGCAGAACGAAGGCGAGCCGTATAAGAAGATCGTCGGTTAGGCTGCGCCCTACCGACGGTCAGGGGTAGGGATAGGGCCTGGGTTAGGGTTAGGTAATATTGGTGGGGTCAGCACTGCTTTCTGACCTAGTTGTATCTTGGTAGGGCTGACCACCCTTGGTCAGCCGCGGTTGAGCGAGGGCGCTCAACCCTACCCAAGACATCGTTACCCCAACCCCTGCCCCTACCCCAACCCCTATCGCTTGGCGATCCGTCCCAACTTCTCCCCTGCCGCCCGCAGGGTCTCCTCCTTCTTGGCGAAGTGGAAGCGGACGTAGCGATGCTCGGGCTCGCGGAAGAAAGAGGAGCCGGGCACGCCGGCGACGCCGATCTCCTTGATGAGCCATTCGGCGGCTTCGGTGTCGGTTTTGAAGCCAAGGGGAGAGACATCGAGCAAGGAGTAATAAGCGCCCTGCGGTTCGGTGAACTTCAGTCCGGTCGTGGCGAGGATCGAGGTGAACAACGTGCGCTTGGCCGCGTAGAGCTCGCCGAGGCCGGCATAATACGAGTCCGGCAGTTCGAGGCCGGCGACGGCGGCTTCCTGCAACGGCGCGGCGGCCCCGACGGTCAGGAAGTCGTGCACCTTGCGGGCCTGGGCGATGACGTGCGGGGCGGCCTGCACGTAACCGAGACGCCAGCCGGTGATGGAATACGTCTTCGAGAGCGAGTTGCAGGTGATGGTGCGCTCGAACGCGCCCGGCAGCGCGGCGAAATACACATGTTCGTGCGGGGCGTAGACGATGTGCTCGTAGGGCTCGTCGGTGATGACGAACGCGTCGTGCTCTTCGGCGAGACGCAGGATGGTCATGAGCTCGGCGCGCGTGAAGACCTTGCCGCAGGGATTGGAGGGATTGCAGACGATGATCGCCTTGGGCTTCTGCGCGAAGGCCTTGGCGAGTTCGTCGGGATCGAAGGCGAAATCCGGCGCGCGAAGC
>CANKZO010000116.1 GCA_947488485.1 Opitutia bacterium
ATGCCCTGATGTTTTTGGGCTTCGGTCTCGGGGTTTTAATCGCGGCAGAGCCGATCCCCGCCGGCCAGCAGTTCACTGACCTGAAGGGCCGGTTTAAATCACAGTATGATATCGAAATCCGGTCAGCTCAGGCGGACGACAAGGCTTTATCGGCGTCCTACGATGTCACCCCGGTCACCGACGCGAATCTCGCCAGCACGCTAAAGGTGCTCGGATGGGTGGAGGAGGAGCTTAAGCGCTATCCATCAGGTTTCCTGAAGCATCATGGACCGCGCCAACTCCTGCTTGGCGAATCGTTCCTGTCCAAGCGTTCCACGTCGGGCGTGACGCCTATCTCCCCGTCGTCATTTGAATTCAAGGCCGCCGAGGCGATTGCACTGACCGTCCCCGCCAAGCTCACTGCCGTGCAGGAGTTTTCCAAGGGGCGCCATATCCATCAGGCCCTGATTGGCTTCCTGCTCCAGGATCATAAGGCTCCGGCCGATCCCATCTCGTTCGAAGCCTGGAAGAAACTCACCAAGCCGGCTACCGCCTCCACCACCCCCATCGGGAAGCGCTTGGCCGGTGCCGACTCGCGTGCCGCCTTGTTCGGTCTTTTGTGGGACCCGTTCGAACACCTTGATCTGATCGCCGAAGCTAAGGTGGACCCATCGGTCGCCCAGAAGCTCGCTGTCATGAAGGATTTCCTGGCCACGCAGGACAAGGGCTTCGACCAGGCATTCTTCAATCAGCTCACCATTATCCCCGAGTCTCAGCGGATTGTCTGCACGAACGACCTCACCGATCTAGGTAGCGTCGATCTGATTAAGAAGGATCCCGAGATTCAGGCCGACCTGCGACTCATCGAAAAGAAGTGGGGCATTACCGTGCTCTGGGAGCCGGGTTCACCCGCGCCGCCGATGCCCGCTAAGGTCCGCTTGGTCTATTCCTATTTCACCGACAAGAAGATCGTCCAATTCAAGGCCTTTGTCCGCATGCTGCGCGACGAACTGGACATGTATCCCGAGGAGATCGTCTCCAGGCTGGGTTTCGGCAATATCTACATCTTGGATGAATTTACATTCCGCGACGTGAAACTGGCTGGCCAGAGCTTCAGCTGGATTTCTAAGCCTGCGGTCGCCTACGGACTGAATTCGTTCAAGCCAGAGGACGCCTCTTCCCGGGCCTTTTTCTGCCGCACTACGCACCACGAGGTTTTTCACGCGATCGAACGTCAGTTCACGCGCTCCGGCGGCCCGTTGTTCGGGGCCACTTGGGATGCGCTGAACGAGACAGGGTTCAAATATCGGATCGGACCGAACTCGGTCAGTGCCGAAGGACAGCCCACTCATACCATGGACAACGCAGGGCGGAAGGGTTTCGCTGAATCTTACGGCATGAATATCGCCACCGATGACCGTGCCACGATGTATGCGCGCATGATGGTGGCAGACAAAGTCTTCTACGGCCGACTGCCGACGGATCCGATCCTGCTCGCCAAGACCAAGCGGCTTCAGGAATTCTTCGGTAATATCCGCCAGGAGCTCTCCATTCCGGAATCCAACCCGCTCTACCAGATGTTGGCTCGGACTCCTGCGGATGCCGCATCGGCCGCACCCAAGAGCGAAGCGAAGTAATTCGCTCAGGCCGTCTTCAGCGACGCCATGTCGATCACGAAGCGGTAGCGCACGTCCTGCTTGATCATGCGGTCCCAGGCTTCGTTGATTTTCTGAATCGGGATGAGCTCGATGTCGGAGACGATACCGTGCTTGGCGCAGAACTCGAGCATCTCCTGGGTCTCGGCGATACCGCCGATGCAGGAACCGCTGAAGTTGCGGCGCGGCATGATCACGCTGAAGGCGTGGACCGCGAGCGGTTGCTCGGGTACGCCGACGAGGCAGAGGGTGCCGTCAAGGCGTAGGAGCGAGAGGTAGGCGTTGAGGTCGTGCTGGGCGGAGACGCAGTCCAGGATGAAGTCGAGCGAGGAGGTGTGCTTGGCCATCGCGGCGGCGTCGGTCGAGACGACGACTTCATGGGCACCGAGTCGGAGGCCATCGGCGACCTTGGAGGGGGAGGTCGTGAAGAGCACGACGTGGGCACCTAAGGCACGGGCAATTTTCACGCCCATGTGGCCAAGGCCGCCGAGCCCGACGATACCGACCTTCTGGCCGGGGCCGACCTTCCAGTGGCGGAGCGGGGAATAGGTCGTAATGCCGGCGCAGAGGAGCGGGGCGGTGGCCGCGAGATCCATGCCCTGGGGGACGCGTAGGGTGAAGGCCTCGTCGACGACGATATGGGAGGAGTAGCCTCCGAAGGTGTGACCGCCGAGGTGCTTGTCGGGGCTGTTATAGGTGAACGTCGCTCCCGTGAGGCAGAACTGCTCCAGACCTTTCTGGCAGCTCGGGCAGGTGCGGCAGGAGTCGACCATGCAGCCCGTGGCGCCGATGTCGCCGACCTTGACCTTCGTGACCTTGGCGCCGACTGCGGTGACGCGGCCGACGATCTCGTGTCCCGGGACGCAGGCGTAGTTCGTGCCCGGCCATTCGCCGCGGGCCGTATGGACGTCGGAGTGGCAGACGCCGCAGAAGAGGATCTCCATCGCGACATCCGTCGGGCCGGGTGCGCGCCGGGCGATCTGCATCGGTGCGAGCAGGGAGGTGGGGGCGGCGGAACCGTAGGCCTGGGCGTTGGTGATCATGATCAGGCCTCCACCTAAGGCCGGAAACGTAACAGGCGCAAGCCGAGGCGCCGCTCAGCCTTCGGTCGGATCGTAGAGGCCTTGGCGGACGACGAAGCGGATGACGCCGGCGACGTCGTGGACGCCGAGCTTGCGCATCAGGTTCGTGCGGTGGTTCTCGACGGTCTTGGCGCTGATATCGAGTTTCACCGCGACTTCCTTGCTCGAGAAACTCTTCGCCAGCAGGATTGCGATTTCCTTTTCGCGCTCGGTCAGCGTCGCGCCCTTGGCGTCGACGTCGCTTTCCGGCGCGGTGAGCGCGTCGGCCATCGCCTTCTGGAAGGTCTCGCTAAACCAGGTGTCTCCGGCGGCGACCGCGTCGACCGCCTGGCGGAGTTCGGAAAGGCGGGCGCTCTTCGGCACGTAGCCGCGGACCCCGGCTTTGAGCAGACCACGGGCGATCTGCTTCTCGGACTTCGCAGAGAAGATCAGCACCTTGAGGTCGGGCTGCGTGTCGTGCAGCTGGCGGAGGACTTCCAAGCCGCTGATGCCCGGGAGCAGGATGTCGAGGATGAGGATGTCGGGCTTGAGCTGCTTCGCGAGCGCGAGGCCTTCATTGCCGTCGGCGGTCGAGCCCAGCACGCGGTAGGCGCCCCGGGCCTCAAGCATCTCGATGATGAGCTCGCAGATGGCCGTCTGGTCTTCCACGACCACGACGGATTTCGCCTTGCGGACAGAGGTCTTCATGGGGGTGAGCCTGATAATGGCCGACCCCTTGCCGCAGGCGAACGCAAAAAGGCGCCGCTTGGTAACAATCTTATTCCGACGCCGGGTCGACCAGGCCCTGCCGGACCACGAAGCGGACCAGGCCGGCCACATCGCGGACCCCGAGCTTGCGCATCAGGTTGGCCCGGTGGTTCTCGGCGGTCTTGATGCTGATATGGAGGCGACCGGCGACTTCCTTGCTGCTGTGGCTCTGGGCGATGAGGACGGCGATCTCGCGTTCGCGCGGGGTCAGCTGGTCGATCATGCCGTCGCCGAGGAAGGAAGGGGAGGCAAGAGCCTGCCGGACGGTGCGGCTGAAGTCCTCGTTGAACCAGGTATTGCCGAGCGACAGCGCCTCGAGGGCCTTGCGGAGTTCGGACAGCGGGCCGTTCTTGTTCACGAAGCCATGGATGCCGGCCTGCATGAGCGCGCGGACGATGTGGGGCTCCTGCTTGCCGGAGAAGATCAGCACCTTCATCGCGGGCAGGCTGCCGCCGAGCCGGCGCAGGATCTCGATGCCGCCCACGCCGGGCATGATCACGTCGAGCACCAGGATGTCGGGCTTCAGGCGCAGCGCGAGTTCGATGGCGCTGAGTCCGTCGGAGGCCGTGCCGACCGAGACGCAGCGCGGATGGGACTGGACCATCTCCGAGACCAGGTCGCACACCGCCGATTGGTCTTCCACGACCAGCACGCGCTTCTTAGCTAGGGAGCTGTCCGCTCCCGAAGGCTTGAAGGGCTGCGGGTAACTGGGAACCCCGGCCGACGGCCGGGTGACGCGGAGTTTACGCAATGATGTCTTCATGGAATCGATACATGAGATATCTCCTGTTTTGCCGTTTATTATCAACGGAAAGAGGATGGGGCTTATTCCTCATCAATGCATAAGAGAAACGGATTAGCACTCTTGCTGGCCCTGCTGACCCTGTCGGCTTGCCTCGGGCTCATTTTCCTCCTGACGAGTCTCGCGATCACCGAAAGCGCACTGGCGGCTCGGTTTGTCGACATGACCCACCTGCGTGCGGCCGCCCAAGGGGCGGCCTTGCGAGGCTTGGCTGAGCTGCAGTCGGCCGCGGGTCCGGATATCGCCTATACTTATCAAACTACCCCGAGTGGGCTCTGCGTCGGCCGGGGTTCCTCCGTCTTGTTGCCCGAGGGCGAGGCGGAAATCGATGGCCTCCGTTGGTGTTGGTCCGTCGAGGATCTTTCCATGTCCCATGACCTCGCCGCCCGGCCGATGGCGACCCGGCAGGCATCGGCCTGGGCGAAGAGCGCCGCGGGTCGGCCTAAACTCCCGCTCGCCTTGGCGGTTGAGCCGACAGCGGAGCAGGTCAGGGCCCTGGAGGTGGGCGGACCGGCGCTTTACGCTGCCTGCGGCGGCGAGCCCCTAAGGCCTGGTCAATCTTGGCAGGTGCGAGGCCTGCTCACTGATGCCGCGCACGGAGGGTGGAGGCGCGACTTGTCCGAGCCTGGGGGATTAGCGGCGGCTGTCGGGCCCGAAATGGCCGAGGTGTTGGTGGGGTCGGCTTGGTCGCAGCTCCCGGCCCGAGGGCGTCCGTTGCGCTCAATCGTCGCCGCGGACCGGAGCCTGTCGACGCTTCCGGTGCTGAGTGATTTTCGGCTCAGCCTCGGTTTCTTCAACTCGCGTCATGATGGCCGCCATCGGCTACGCTTCCACGGGTCGGGAGTCCTGTGGAACCCTTTGACGCTGCCCGTCTTGGCTGGCCCGCAGGGAAAACTTTTTCTGTGCGAAGTGATCGGCGCTCCTGAAGTCACGGTGACTAATCTGGAGACCGCCGCGACCATCGTCGTGGATCTGGACGACTGCCCGCAGGAGGATTTCGGGGTCGTGCGCCAAGGTCCGCGTGAACGGGGGCTCTGGTTCTGGGTCGAAGTGGCCGATCCCGAGGCCTTCGGCATGAGCGGGCGCGGATTGCTGCCTGGCGAGGCGTATGCTTTCCTTAATCCGACGGAAGAGGCCCAGCCCCAAGGCCTGGCGCGGATCTTATCCAAGACGACGTGGCGTCTGGATCGTCGTCCGCATGGTCCGGGCTGGCGCCGTCCGGGGCCGACGACGTTCCTCCCCGCTGACCGGATCGAGGTGGCCGTGCGTTTCCGGCAGAAGGTCACTGTGAATCTTCGTCCTTACGCCGGCGAGCCGTCGCGCGAGGAGCCCATCGCGGCGTATCCGTCCAGGTCCGCGATCACGTTACGCGACGTCCCGTTCCCGGATTTCGGCTTTCGGACAACCGGTGAGGATTATTCCCGGGAAGACAGCGCAGGCTATGCCGTGAGCGAGAGGCGCGCCTGCCTACGCGTGAGACTGAAGCCTCGTCCCGTAGCCGCTTTCCAGTCGTCGGCCGGGGTGGGAGTCTTTCAGCGGGCGTATTGGGATTTCCGTCGGCCCGAGGATGCGGCGGAGTGGTCCGTGGAATCCCCTTTGTTGTCGGCCTTGGATGTCGTCGATCAAGACGCATCACCTTTGGCGGGTCCCTTGTGGGACCTACGGGTGAACCGTCATGACGCCGGGCAGCCGGGAGCCTTCGCCTCGGTTCGCCTGCGCGACCTGCCTGGCTGGCCGCATCTCTCCGTGGGCTCGTTGCGGCATCTGGAGGCTTCGGAGGGTAAGGGTTGGCACCCATGGTTGGATCAAGGATTTTTCTCCGCACCGCCGACTGCGCGGGAGACGGGTGTCAGTTCACATCAGCCCTTCTTACTGCCTGTTGATGCAGAAGCGATCGCTCGAGAAACAACGGCCAAGGACTTCTTCGTGATCGGACCTTGGAACGTGAACTCCCGCGACCCGGCGGCCTGGGCGTCATTTCTGCGTGGTGCTGCGGGCACGTGGCGTGCGGATGCGGGCGGCCCGTTCGAGTCCCCGATGCTGGCTGGTCCGTTGTTCTTCACGCGTCCTGCCGGAGCCGGACAGGCCAAATGGGGTGCGATGGCTTCGTTGGACTTAGGCGATGAAGCCTTGATGGCTCTGTCACCGATCGCCGCCGAGGCCGCCCAGGGCGCTCAGCTGGTCCGACGTATCGACGAAGGCCGTCTGAAGGCCTGGTCCAAGAAAATCGTCGAGCTGCAGCCGGCCTACGGCTGGCCTTACGCTTCCTTAAGATCGTTCGCCGACTCTAGTCTGCTGGCCCGTTCGCTTCAGGAGAGCGGAGTCAATGCAGGTCCAGCTGAGGTGACATCGGGTTGGCCCTTGCGGTTAGAGGCCGCCGATCTCTTGGAGACCTGGGCGCCACTACTCACCGTGCGCGGCGATACCTTCAAGGTAATCGGCCAGGCGGAGGGTGTCGAGGGGGTGGTTGCCTGTGAACTTGTGGTCCAGCGGGTGGCGGAAGAGCATCCCTTCCGGCCTTTGGGCCGAAGGTTCAGGATAATTTCAGCACGGTTTCGTAACCCATGAGGGACGGGGCGGACTTGACTGGCGGGGGAAAGGGCTAAGATGGAAGGGGTATGCACGAATCCAATCCCTTCATCGTCGCTGACGCCCCGGCCGCTGACCGCGCCGCCTTCTTCCGCCGCACCTATGGCCTGGTGGCCGCCGCCTTCGGCGCCTTCGCGGTCCTCTTGGCGCTCTTCTTCGTCG
>CANKZO010000117.1 GCA_947488485.1 Opitutia bacterium
TTGTCTCGAGGTAGGGCTGACCGGCCCGGTCAGCCTTGATTGAGCAGGCCGCTCAACCCTACCCAAGCAACCGCCTCTCACTTTTGCACATAGGACAGCACGTGGTGCTGTCCCTACCTCGTCACCCCTCCGGCGTAAACCCAAGCACGACATCCCAGCGCGCGGAGAGCTCGCCGGCCTTGGAGCCCTTGAGCGGATCAAAGGCGAGCGTGACGCTCTCGCGCTGCTTGGCGTCCTTGATGCCTTTGTAGACCCCATCCTTCTCATTCATCTCGTGGCCCTTAATGTAACACTGGGTGATGAGCTCCTTCTTGCCCTTGATCCGGACGGCGAGATGGATGTGCGGCGCGCGCGGCTTATACGGCACGGGCTTGATGGTACGGAAGACATACTCGCCATTGGAGCCAGTGAGGAAGCGGCCGAAGCCCTGGAAGTTCCCGTCCCGCTTCGCGGCTTTACTGGTCTTGGTATGGATATAGGCGCCGTTATTGTCGGCCTGCCAGATCTCGACCAACGCATTGCGCACCGGGTCGCCATGCTCGTCGAGGATGCGCCCGGACAACCAGGCAATCTCGCCGACGGCCGGCGTGACGCCGTTGTTCAGGATGATCAGGTCGTTGTCGGTATCGAGCGGCAGCTTGTCGGGATAGAACGGACCCTCAGTCTGCTTCGGCGTGCGCGTCAGCGCCTCGGCGAACGCGCCCGGCACGGCGAACAGCGCGGCACCCAAGGCGACCTGACGGAGAAAATCACGACGGGCACGGAGATTGGCGGGCAGAGGGGGGAGGGCCATGTCCAGATGCCTAACCCCAAAGAGAACAGAGAGCAAGAAGGGCTAGAGCCAGGGCTTGGGATGGGGCTAGACGGCCGATCAAAGGGAGACCGGAAACCGGGAAGTATGCTGCGGTACCAAATAACTTCGGGTGACAGGTGACAGCCACCGGGGCATCGGCGGTTCGGGAGTCGGCTTTTCAGCCATCGGCCATCGGCTCCTGGTTCCCGCGGCTGATTCCTGAGCGGCTGGCGCCTGAACTCCCGGAAACCGTGGCCGTCACCCGTCACCCGAAATTGTGCTCCCAGCCAATCATCCGGTCTCCGGTTTCCCTTTGAGTTTAAGCCTTTGTCTCGAGGTAGGGCTGACCGGCCCGGTCAGCCGCGGTTGAGCGGGCCGCTCAACCCTACCAAAGCATCTGCGTCTCACTTTTGCACCTTTGCACAGGCCGCAGGCCGATTTGCACTTTTGCACATTATCCTCCCTGTCCCTACCCCCACCCCTACCCCTCAGCATCTAAACCTTCCCCTCCCCACCCCACCCCCTTTATCCTCCGCCGACGTCCATGTCGGAATCTCCCCGCGATCAGATCCTCCGCCTCCGCGCCGAAATCCTGCGCTATGAGGAGCTGTATCGGAAGAAGAACGCCCCCGAGATCTCCGACTTCGAATTCGACAAGCTCGTCGACCAGCTGGCCGACCTGGAACGCGAGTTCCCGATGTTCGCCGGACCCGACCTCGGGATCGGCGATGACAATTCCGAGGGCTTCCAGCAGGCCGACCACAAGGCCCCGATGCTGTCGCTCGACAACACTTACGACGAAGCCGACTTCCGCGCCTTCGGCGACCGCCTCTACAAAGCCCTCGGCGGCACGGGCCTCGAATTCATCGTCGAGCCCAAGGTCGACGGCGTGGCGGTCTCCCTCACCTTCGAGAAAGGTAAGTTCGTACGCGCGGTAACCCGCGGCAACGGCGCCCGGGGCGACGACGTCACGGCCAACGTCAGCCTCATCCGCGAGATCCCGCGCACGCTCAAGGGCGCGCCCGACCTCCTCGAGGTCCGCGGCGAGATTTACATGGCGCTGGCGGAGTTCCAGCGCCTGAACGCCGAGCGCGAAGCCGCCGGTGAGCCGCTCTACGCCAATCCCCGCAATCTCGCCGCCGGCACGGTCAAGCTCCTCGACGGAGAGGAAGCCCGCCGCCGGCGCCTCAGCATCGTCTGCTACGGCCTCGGCGCCTGCGAGCCGGCTTCCGCTTTCGCTTCGCTCAAGGAGTTCAAGACGAAGCTCAAGGACTGGGGCTTCCCCATCCGCGACGACATCGACGTCCAGCAGGGCGTGGACGCCGCCTGGAAGGCCATCCAGCAGCTCGACGTCCTTCGTCGCGACCTCCCCTTCCCGACCGACGGCGCCGTAGTGAAGGTCAACCGCCTCGACGATCAGCGTCGCGCCGGCACGACGAGCAAGTTCCCGCACTGGGCCGTGGCGTTCAAGTTCCCGCCGGACCAGGCCGAGACCATCCTCCGTAAGATCAGCATGCAGGTCGGCCGCACCGGCGCCATCACGCCCGTCGCCGAACTCGACCCCGTCCTGCTGGCTGGCTCGACCGTCGCGCGCGCGACCCTGCACAACTCCGCCGAGATCGCCCGCAAAGACATCCGCGAAGGTGACACCGTCCGCATCCAGAAGGCCGGCGAGATTATCCCGCAGGTACTTGGCGTAGTCCTCGAGAAGCGCCCCGCCGACGCGCAGCCCTTCGACTTCGAAGCCCGCCTCAAGGAACTCGGCCTCGACGCGACCCGCGACGGCGAAGAAGCCGCCTACAAGCTCCGCGCTCCCTCGCGCGACATGAAGATCCGTCGTCTCGTGCACTTCGCCAGCAAGCAGTGCCTCGACATCGACGGACTCGGTGACGCCGTGGCCGAGCAGCTCGTGGACAGCAAACTCGTCGACGTCCCGGTCGATGCCCTGGGCATTACCCCGCCGCAGTGGCGCATGCTCGAAGGCTTCAAGGATAAGTCTGTCGACAACATGATGGCCGGCCTCGAGCAGGCCAAGCAGCGCGAACTCTGGCGCGCGATCCACGCCCTTGGCATCCCGAACGTCGGCATGCAGACCGCCAAGGACCTCTCTCGTCACTTCAAGTCCATGGACGTGCTGGAAGCCGCTCAGCCCTCCGACCTGCTCATCACCAAGGTCGGCAAGAAGGGCGGCGTCTCGTATGAGTCCGTCATCTCCGGCGTCGGCATCGAAGTCTCCGAGTCCATCCTCTCCTTCTTCAGCGACCCCAATCACCGCGATTGGGTGAAGGCCATGCGCGCGGCCGGACTGAACCTCGTCGAAGCCGCCGCGGCGAGTTCGGTCGCAGGCGTCGCCGGCAAGACCTTCGTCCTCACCGGCACCCTGCCCACGCTCGGACGCGACGAAGCCCGTGACCTCATTGAGAAGGCCGGCGGCAAGGTCTCCGGCAGCGTCAGCAAGAATACACACTACGTCGTCGCCGGCGAAGAGGCAGGTTCAAAGCTCACCAAGGCCCAGGAACTCGGTGTCGCCATCCTCGACGAAGCCGCCCTTCGCGCGCTGCTCGGCGCATGAGCCGGAACAGACCGCCGGATGGCTGCCTACCGTAATAAAGCAAAATACATTTCACTGATTAGAATCGTGGTGAGGCGATCGGACGAACGGCTCTTCTGACCCTCTCAGACCAACCAGAATTCCGATTAGACATTGACTGAAGATGTTTGTGTTAATCTTATAAATACATGGAAAATTCAGTTAAACCAAAGCTTTGGAATCCCAACGCGGCCACCCTATGGTCGTTGCTATTCTCTCCTGTTTTCGGCGCATGGATTCATGCCAAAAACTGGGAGGAGCTCGGCAACGAGGAAGAGTCAAGGAACTCGATGAAATGGGTCTATGGGGGGCTGGTTTACCTGACACTGGTCCTTCTTATTCCGATGCCTGATGCCATTGGGCGATACGTTGGCCTAGGTTTTTTAATAGCCTGGAATTTCTCGAGCGCAAAAAAGCAGGTTGATCACGTCAAGAATATGCCGGCATATGAGAAGAAGACCTGGATCAAACCACTCCTAGCTGGCCTCTGCGGCCTGCTCATATTCTTTTCGGTCGCATTCGGACTGGCACTCGCGAATCAGCCTTCAATCAAGACCTCATTGGAATCCGGTTCTGTTACGATTGTTTCACAAATCATCAAGGATCAGTCCACCATGAACACCCGTTGTAATAAGGTTAAAATCGTGAAGGAACTTCCTGACGACAACTACCAAGCAGTCGCCTATCTCGATAACGGAAACACCCTTAATATCTCGATTAAAATCAAGGGGGATCAGTTTTACGTCGAAATTCCTGAGCAATAAACCGCTCGCGAATACTGGCTTAAAATCGACTTAATCAGCCCTCCATTTCATGCCTTCCCAAAACCGCACCCTCCCCGACGCCGCCGCTGACCTGGCCCGCAATGGCGATGCCATCGGCCTGGGCGCCCTGCTGAAGGGCGGACTGGCGGTCGATGCACGCGACGCCAAGGGCAATACGCTCCTGATGCTGGCCAGCTACCATGGCCGGGCCGAGGTCGTGAAGCTGCTGCTGAAGTCGGGCGCTACGGTCGACCTGCGCAATGACAAGGGCCAGACGCCCTTGGGCGGCGTGGCCTTCAAGGGCTACGTCGAGATCGCCACCCTGCTCCTCGACGCCGGCGCCGACCCCGTGGCCGACCAAGGCGGCTCCACGCCCGCCGACTTCGCCACGCTGGCCGGCAAGACCGAGATCCTCGCCCTCCTGCAGTCCCGTCGCGACAACGCCGCCAAGCCGACCCGTTGGTTCAGTAAGTTGATCGGGTGGTTCCGGAGGTAGGGCTGACCGCCTCGGTCAGCCGCGGTTGAGCGAGGGCGCTCAACCCTACCGGATACAAACTATGTCGTGACGCGGTCCCGACCCTACCCGTCAAACAAGGACAGCACGTGGTGCTGTCCCACCCTTTTTGTGACTGGTCTCCACCGGGACTGTATCCATCCTGCCCACACCCCCATGAGATTCCCGCTACTCTGCTTGCTGGCCTTGCTGACCCACCTTGGTGCGGAAACGTTGCCGCCGCTGAAGGACGGCAAGGTGCCGCAGAACCTCGACCAGCTCTGGGGGGACTTCGATCCACGCAAAGAACCGATCGAAGCCGAGGTGACCAAGGAATGGGAAGTCGACGGCATCGTCTGCCGGGTCATCCGCTACCGCGTGGGCGTCTTCAAGGACCAACCCGCGACCGTCGCGGCGTTCTACGCTTTTCCGAAAGGCGCCACCGCCCTGCCCGGCCTGATGCACATCCATGGCGGCGGTCAGTCGGCCAATCTCGCGACGGTCGTGACGGACGCGAAACGAGGCTACGCGAGCCTCTCGCTCAACTGGGGCGGCAACAAGATGACCTTCGCCGATGGCAAGCTCTACGACGGCCTCAATACCGACTGGGGTGCGGTCGACGCGACCCACGAGCCCAAGCGAAACAAGGTCAATCACTTCGCCGGCAGCACCAAGCCTGACGCCTTCACGCTCGATGCGGTCGATTCGCCCCGCAACGACAACTGGTTCCTGGTCACCCTCGCCGCCCGTCGTGGCCTGACCTTCCTGCAAAGCCAGCCGCAGGTCGACCCGTCCCGCCTTGGCGTCTACGGCCACTCGATGGGCGGCCGACTCACGACCCAACTGACCGGCATCGATAAGCGCGTGAAGGCCGCGGTGCCTTCCTGCGGTGGCTCCGGCGATCTGATCGCGACGCTTGACGAAATGCCGGGAGGCCAACGCTCCAAGGCCACCCCGCTGGCCCTGGCCACGACCTCGGAGAATCCCTACATCGCCCGGCTGAGCGTGCCGACGCTCTGGTTCTCGCCGACCAACGACTTCCACGCGCACATGGACAACATGGCGTGGACCTGGCGCGCCGTCCCGGACGCGCTGCTGCGTCTGAGCATGTCGCCGCACTTCAACCACCGCCACGACCACGCCAGCACGCTCACACAGCACCTATGGTTCGAGACGCACCTCAAGGGTAAGACGGGGCTCATCCCCACGACGCCCGCCATCGCGATCGAAGCGGACCGCATCCCGAAGATCGTCGTCACGCCCGATGCCTCCAAGCCCTGCCAGACTGTCCGGATCTACGTCAGTCAGGATGTCCACGAGCTCACGCGCTTCTGGCGTCGGCTCGAGGCCAAGCAGGTGGACGGACGCTGGATCGCGGAGGCTCCGCTGATGGATCCGACGCAACCGCTCTTCGCCTACGCCAACGTCGTGTACGCGACCCCGGAGGAATACCGCAAGATGCCGACCGTCCCGGGCGTAGCGAATTCTGACACGTATTACTTCAGCACGCGTGAAGCCTGGGTGACCCCGGTACAGCTCAAGACCGCGGGCTCGCAGGCGACCGATTCGCCGGAGCGACTCATCACCGCGGAAAGCGCCGACTGGGGCGATTGGTACCGGCTCAACTGGGGTAACCCTGAGCTGTGGAGCGTGCATACCCGCAAGGTCAAGGACCCTAAGTGGCGCGGACCGAAGGGTGCCAAGTTGCGCTTCGAAATCAAAGCCCGCGAGGCCAGCTGGTTCGCGGTGAAATTCATGAGCAACGAATGGGGGGCCTTCGCCGCCGGTCCCAAGGCCGAATACGCCGTCGTCAAGGAACTCAAGGTCACCGACGGCTGGGCTACGGTCGAAGTCGACCTGGCGGAGCTCCGGCCGATCGGCGCGACCAAGAGCAAGCTGGCCGACTGGAGTACCCTCACCGAGATCGGCATTACGCCCAGCATCCCGGCGGAGCTCAAGACACCTGACATGAAAGCGGCCAAGGGCTGGACGCGTGGCACCGACCCCGCGATCCGCAATCTGCGGTGGGAAGGCGGCAGCTACGACGCGACGCAGCAGGCTCCCGCGACGCTGACCGAAGCCGAACGCACCAAGGCCTTCAACGACGCCATCAACGCCTCGCTGGAACAGGAGAAGAAGGATAAGCGATAGCGAATAGGTTTCAGCGGCTGGCGGTAAGCGGTTGGCGGTTGGGGAATGCTGATTTGCATTGAGGTAGGGGCAGCACCGCGTGCTGCCCTAGCGGCCGCCGCAGGGCGGCCGAAGGGTGGGGGCACGGCTACGACGTGCCCACGGGCGTGACGTAGTCCCGCCCCTACCCTGGCGTTCACCAT
>CANKZO010000118.1 GCA_947488485.1 Opitutia bacterium
CCGGCGAACTGACGCCGCAACACCCCTGCCGGCTGGACGAAGAAGACGTCTGGCGGACGGTGGGCGATTTCTTTCCGGCCGGCTCGGGGCTCAAGGTGCGGACCAAGAAGGCTCCGGCCACCGCGGTAGAACAGATCAGCGAGTCGCACCGCATCGACGAGAAGACGCGCAAGCGCCTCCTCACCTACGGGCTCGCCGATGCCGTCAACATCGACGGATTCACGCAGACGCAGGCGGTGACGGCGATCGCCCGCAAAGAACGGGAACTGCGGGGCGATTGGATCGTCCATCGCTTCATCCAGATCGGCTCCTTCCTCGTCCTGCTGACGATCGGCATCTTGCTCGGGGCGACGGATAACCCGGTCAGCCTGAGCATCGAACGTTCGGCGGCGCTGCTGCAGCACCAGGACGGCAACGCGAAGGCGAACTACTCCGTGCTACGGAGCTCACTGCGTGACCGCACCTACCTGATCGAACGCGAGCGTCAGCAGAACGGCTTCTCGCCCAGACCGGCGGGCAAGTGACGCCGCTCAGCGGGCGCGCGGCGTCCAGCAGTCCGGCTCGGAACAACGGCCGAGGTTGGACGGCGTGAGGCGCGTGACCTTGCCGGTCACGCTGTCCACGACGGCCAGCCAGTCGCCTTGCGCGGCCACGAGGTGACGGCCGTCGGCGCACCACGAAGCGTGTACGAGGGGCGCCGGGCTGGCGGTCTCGATCGGACGGACGCTGCCCGCGGCGAGGTCGATGACGCCGAGACGCCAGTCGCCCGACTTATGGGTGAAGACGATCTGATCGGGGAAGACGGGGTTCCAGCGCGGTTCGGTGCTGTAGCCGTAACCGGTGGCGACGGGCTGCATAGAACCACCGGAGCTGCTCGCGAGATAGATACCGGGGCTGCCCGTGGGACCGCCGGTGAAGGCCAAACGCGTCCCGTCGGGCGACCAAGCCGGATCGGAGTTCACCCACTGCTTGTGCGGCGCCTTGATGAGGCGGACCGGCGACTGGCCCTGCGGACCGGCGACGTAGATATCCATCGTCTCCTTATTGGAGGAAAGGAACGCGATGCGACCGTCGGGGCCGCTGCTGGCCGCGCCGAGGGCGCCGCGCACGTTGGTGATGACCTTGGCGGCCTCGCCGATGCCGTTGGTCGAGAAGATCTCGGGCCAGTTGGCCCGGAAGTAAGAGATGAAGAAGACGCGCGAGCCGTCGGCGGACCAGCGCGGTCCGATCGAGGTGCTGCGGTAGTTCGTCAGGCGCATCGTCTTGGAGCGGGCGAGATTGGTGACGTAGATCTCGGGGTGGCCGGTGTAGCGCGAGACGAAGGCGACCTTCGTATCGGCGAACATCGGCTTCAGCTTCCACTTGCGGCCGAGACCGACGAGCGCGGCGTCGGCGACCTTGAGCGCGAGCTGGTCTTCATCGCGCGCCTCGACATTAGTCGTGAACATATACAAAGCGTTGTCACAGGCGACGACCGCGGTGTTCGCGGTGCGACCGATGCGGAGTTTGACGGAAGAGTTCGGCGACACCTTGATCGCGCCGTGCGTGGAGAGCGCGAACTGGACGAGGCTGCCGAGCACGGGATCGTCGGAAACCACGGCGACGGAGACGATGCCCTTGGCGGCCAACGCCGCGATGTCTTCGTTCACGACGACTTTATCCTGACTGAAGAGCGGAGCGGAAAGGAAGACGGCCAGCAGGGCGAGGAAACGCATCGAGGAAGAGGATTAGAAGGATAGCAGTTTGACCTAGGTAGGGTGGGGAGTTCAATCCCGCTGATGTCGCTCGATAAGGAATCCGTCCAGAAGGCCCTCGGCCAGATCCGCTACCCCGGGTATAGCCGGGACATCGTCTCGTTCGGCCTGGTCAAAGGCATCGAGGTGACCCTCGACGGCAAGGTCAGCGTCGGCCTGGCCGTGACCAGCGCGGATCCTGAGGTCCCGAAGAAGCTCTACGCCGAGATCGAGGCCGCATTAAAGGCGCTAGGGGCCAGCCAGCCTGAGATCGCCATCACCGTCACCGTCCCGAAGGGGTCGCCTGCGGCCGCCGCCCCCGCCGCCCCCACGAAACTACCCGCCGACGCGGGAGTGGGTCAGGTGAAGCACATCATCGCCGTCGCCAGCGGCAAAGGCGGGGTCGGCAAGTCCACCTTCGCGGTCAACCTGGCCTGCGCCCTGGCCCGTGATCTCGCGGAAAAAGGCCGTCCGGGCCGGGTCGGCCTCATGGACTGCGATATCTACGGCCCTTCGGTCCCCCTGATGATCGGGGTCAACGCCCGCCCCCTCCTCGACGGCGACACCCTCATCCCCCTGGAGAATTTCGGCGTGAAGATCATGTCGATGGGCCTCCTCATCGACGCCGACGCCCCCGTGGTCTGGCGCGGACCGATGATCATGAAGACCATCTCGCAGTTCGCCACGAACGTCCGCTGGGGCGAACTGGACGTACTGCTGATCGACCTCCCCCCGGGGACCGGCGACGCCCAGCTCTCCATCGCCCAATCGATGGCCCTGAGCGGCGCGATCATCGTGACGACCCCGCAGACTGCGGCGGTCTCCGTGGCGCTCCGCGGCGCGGCGATGTTCGCCAAGGTCGGCGTACCCATCCTCGGCGTGGCGGAGAACATGAGCTTCCTGGAAGCCGCGGACGGCTCCCGCCAGTATCTCTTCGGCCAAGGGGGCGGCCTGAAGGTCGCCACGGCCTTGGATTCGATCCTGCTGGGCGAAGTCCCGCTCGATCCGGCCATCCGCCAGGGCGGCGACCACGGCATCCCGGTGGTGATCAGCCACCCGGACGGCAATCCGGCCCGCGTTTTCCGCTCGATCGGCCTGACAGTCCTCAACGGCCTGGAAAAGGCTTCCTAAAGTCACCCGTTCGCCTCCGGCTTGCCACGTAGCCGGATTTCCCCCTAGAGTCATCGCAAGCATGAGAGAAGAGCCGTCCAAGACGAAGCCTGCCGCCGACCTAGCCGCCCGTTCTTCTCTTTATGCGGAGTTCCTCGCGGAGCGTGAGGAGATCCTGCGTCACAAGTGGATCGAGTCCGAGAAGGCCGGTTGCGACATCGGCTTCGAACGCGCCCTGCTCGACTGGACCCGCCACCACCGCGCGCGCTGGCGTCAGTTGCGCCGTGGCGGCAAGGCGGCCTGAGGCCGCCCCTCCACCCCGCCAAACAGAAGGGCCGGCTCGCATCGCTGCGGCCGGCCCTTCTGGCTTAGGGGAACGGGAAGCTTAGCCCTTGATCTCCTTGTGCAGCGTGTGGCGGCGCAGGGAGGGGTTGTACTTCTTGAGCTCCACCTTCTCCTGGGAAAGCTTCTTGTTACGGGTGGTCATGTAACGGGAAGGGCGCTTGCCCTCCTTACGGGCTTCGGTGCATTCAATGATAACGATTTCGCGAGCCATGGTTTTTGTCGGTTGGAAGGTTGAGGTTTGGGAACGGGCTGACCCGGAGCAAGCCCGAAAAAGAGCCGGGCGGCCTTTTGAGCCGCCCGGATCGGACCGAAGGTGGGGTTAATCAGCCCCAGAGACGCTTCTTATGGCGATTTTCCTTCGAGCGCTTGCGGCGCTTGTGCTTGTTCATCTTCAGACGACGCTTCTTCTTGAGGCTTCCCATGGGTGATAGTGAATCGCAACTTGGCGACCCGATGGCCGACAGTAAAGCCGAAACTAAGCCGAAATAACGGTCTCCGCCACCCACACCCCCGGACCCCAGACCCGCACGGCGTCCGCACGCAGGCCCGCTTGATCGAAACCGTCCTCGAGCCAGGCGAAACAGGCGCTGCCACTGCCGGTCATCTGCCAATCAGACCCGGTCACGCGACGGAAAGAGGCCAGGCCGGCCGGCAGGGCGAGATACTTGGAGAAGACGGGGGCGGCGAGGTCGTTGCCCAACTTCACGGGATCGGCGGTAGGCCGGGCGAGCCAGGCCGCGAGCTCGGCTTCGGCCTGCGCGACCGGACGATACTTGCCGGCTTGGGCGAGCAGACCATAGGCCTCGGGCGTCGGCACGCCGAAAGGCGGTTTCACGAGGACGACCTTACGCCCGGCCAAAGCGGCGCGCGCGGCGGCCGGCAGGATCTCCAGCCGCTCTCCCCTGCCCCGCATCACGGCGGCCTGACCGCGCACGAAGAAAGGACAGTCGGACCCGACCTCCGCCGCGAGCGCTTCGAGCGCCTCGGGGCCGAGCGGATCGCCCGACGCACGATCGAGCAGGCGCAACGCCGCCGCGGCGTCGGCGCTTCCGCCACCGAGGCCGGCGCCATGCGGCACGCGCTTGGTGAGATGGAAATGTCCGGTCGGCGCCGCGGGACGGCGACGCGCGTAAGCGGCCGCAGCCTTGAGCACGAGGTTCGAGCCGTCGACGGGCAGCGCCGGGTCATCGCACGTAAGCCCGAGCGGACGGCCGACGTCGAGCGTCAGGCTGTCGGCGAGCGCGATCGGCGCGACGAGGCTGACGAGTTCATGGAAGCCGTCGGCCCTCCGGCCGGTGATGGCCAGCGAGAGGTTCAGCTTCGCTTGGGCGGCTTCGACGAGCACGCCGCACGATGCTCCGACGAGCCCGCGGAGGCGAGGCGAATCAGCGGCTCAGGCCCGCGGGTGCGACTTACGATGGACCTCGCGCAGCTTGGCGACGCTGAGGTGCGTGTAGATCTGCGTGGTCGAAAGCGAGGCGTGGCCGAGCTGCTCCTGCACGAGGCGGAGATCGGCGCCATTGGAGAGCAGGTGCGTCGCGCAGGCGTGGCGCAGCTTGTGCGGGGTGAGGTCCGCGGGTAGTCCCGCGACCGCGAGCTTGCGCTTCAGCATCAGCTGTACCGCGCGCGGATTCAGCCGCCCGCCGCGCGCGGCGAGGAGCAACGGTTCGCCGCGGGCCGGGGCGCCGCGTAGCGCAAGGTAAGCCTTCACCGCGGTGATCGCCGCGTCGCCGACGGGCACGACGCGTTCCTTCGAGCCCTTGCCCATCAGGCGCACGAGCCCGCTGCCGAGATCGAGGTCGCCGCCATCGATGCCGCAGAGTTCGGACACGCGCAGGCCGCCGCCGTAAAGCAGTTCGAGCACCGCCATATCGCGCGCATTCTCCTGAGGGTCGTCCTTTTCCGAACCCTCCGCGGCGTCCATGAGCGAATCCGTCTGCGCTTCGGTCAGGAACTTCGGCAGGGACTTCGGCAGCTTGGGCAGCACCAGGCCGGCCGCGGGCGTGGTGGTGATGCCGCCGCGCTCGCGCAGATCGGCGAGGAAGGCGCGCAGGGCCGAGACCTGATTATGCACCGAACGACGATTATGCGTACCCTGGCGCTCGATGACGAAGTCGCGGAGATTACGCGCGGTCAGTTTGGACCAATCGCCATCCCAGCCGCCGTTGGACTTCATCCACAACGCGAAGCCCTTGAGCGAACGCCCATAGGTCAGGCAGGAAAGCGCGGCCAGACGACGACCGGCGAGCTGTCGCGTCAGGAAATCAGAGACCTGGGCCGAGCCCGGCCAATCCGTCGGTTCCCCGTCAGCTGGCTGGACGGGGCGACGCTTCACGGCTGCGGCTGCTTGCCGTGGACGGCGCGCACCGTGATGCCGATGCCACCGCGGACGCCGAAGGCGCCGGTGACTTCGCACCAGATCGGGTCGATCGCGGCGACGAGGTCGTCGAGGATCTTGTTGGTCAGGTGTTCATGGAACATGCCCTGCTGGCGGTAGCTCCAGTAGTAAAGCTTGAGGGACTTCGACTCCACGATGCGCGGACCCGGCACGTAGCGGATCGTGATCTTGGCGAAGTCGGGCTGGCCGGTCGCCGGACACAGGCAGGTGAACTCATCCGTCGTCAGTTCGACGGTGTAGTTCCGGCCCGCGTTGCGGTTCGGGAAGGTCTCCAGCGTCTGCTGGGGCTTGTTCTGGGTGTTCCCGAGGTGGGAGAGTCCGGTGAGGTCCTGAGGCTGAGTGGCCATACGGACAGGCAACCTATCCCGACGAAAGAGACAAGCGTCGAACGGCGAAAGGCCCTATCTGCCCCAAACTGCTTGCCACATCCCGCTCCTGCGGTTGCCTCGATGCACCCACGCCGCATGCACGTCCGGGCCATCGCCATCCTCGGAGCCACCGGCTCCATCGGCACGACCACCCTGAGCGTCGTCCGGGCCCACCCGTCCCGCTTGCGCATCGCCGGACTGGCCGCCCATTCGCGTTGGCGCGAACTCGTCGGCCCGGCCAAGGAATTCGGCGTCGCCGTAGTGGCCCTCGCCGATCCGGCCGCCGCGGCCGAAGCCCGTGCGTCGGGAGCCTTCCCCGCCGGCACCCGAATCTTGGAAGGAACCGCCGGCCTGACCGAAGTCGCCTGCCTCCCCGAAGTCTCGATGGTCGTCTCGGCCGTCGTCGGTACCGCCGGCCTGGCGCCGACGCTCGCGGCGCTCAAGGCGAAGAAGGATGTCGCCCTCGCGAGCAAGGAACTCCTCGTGCTCGCCGGCAAGTTCGTCACGGAAGCCGCCCGCGTCTCCGGCGCGCGCCTGCTGCCGGTCGACAGCGAGCACAATGCGATCCACCAGCTCCTGCGCGACAAACCCAAGGCCGACATCGCGCGTCTCGTGCTCACGGCCTCGGGCGGCGCTTTCCGCGACACGCCCCTCGCCGACCTCCGGCACGTCACGCTCGACCAGGCCCTCAAGCATCCCAATTGGAGCATGGGCCCGAAGGTCACCATCGATTCCGCGACGATGGCGAACAAAGGCCTCGAGGTGATCGAAGCGCGCTGGCTCTTCGACGTCCCCGCCGACCGCATCGACGTCGTCGTGCACCCGCAGAGCATCATCCACTCCTTGGTCACGCTCGCCGACGGCAGCCTCCAGGCGTTGCTCTCGCCGCC
>CANKZO010000119.1 GCA_947488485.1 Opitutia bacterium
TCGCGGAGATGCTGGCATTACGGGCGGGTTTCGCGGCGGGCATGGATGGGGCTGGATTTGGACGCCAACTACGGTAGACCTTGGGACTCATGGCACGAAAGGCAAAGCAGGACTCCGACGACGAGCCAAAGAAGGTGGCGATGCATACGCTGAAGCTCGACGTAGCTGAGGCCGCGAAGCTCCGCACAATCCTCGTGGCCAAGGGTTGGGTCTCCTTCCCGGTCGACCATGCCGCCTTCGCCTTCAAGGGCGAGAACCTGAACATCGTCCACTACAAGTCCGGCAAGTGCGTCATCTCGGGCAAGGGCACCGAGGACTTCGTAAAATTCACCCTCGAGCCCGATGTCACCGGCCAGGCCATCCTCGGCTACGAGGAGGCAAACAACCCCGAGTGGTTCGAAGAACACGCTGGCCTCGATGAATCCGGCAAGGGCGATCTCTTCGGCCCGGTGGTCTCGGCCTGTGTCATCGCGACGGGCGAGATGACCCGCGAATGGATCGAACTGGGCATCAAGGATTCCAAGAAGCTCACTGACACCAAGATCGCCGAGCTCGACCGCATCATCCGCTCCACCCCCGGCGTGGCGGTGAAGACGACGTTCATGCGCATGGCGAAGTATAACGAGCTGCACTCGCGCTTCGGCAAGAACCTCAACCGCCTGCTGGGCTGGATGCACGCAACCTCGTGCGAAGAAGCCCTCAAGGATTTCGAGCTGCAGCACCAGCGCCGTCCCAAGTGGGGCCTGCTCGACCAATTTACTGAAGAGCCCCTCGTGCAGAAGGAACTCGCCCGCAAAGGCGTCGAGTTTGACCTCCGTATGCGCACCAAGGCCGAATCCGACCCCGTGGTCGCCGCGGCCTCCATCGTCGCCCGCGCGGCGTTCGTCCGTGAGATCGACCGCCTCTCGCAAGACGGCGGAGTCCAGTTGCCCAAGGGCTCCGGCTCCGAAGCTAAGAACGCCGGCATCGAACTCGTCGGCCGTCTCGGCCCGGCAATCCTCGTCAATTTCGCCAAGCTCCACTTCAAGACCGCCTACGAGGTCCGTGGGCTCGAGCCGCCGGCGACCAAACCGTTCGTCCGCCGCAAGAAGGCGGAATAAGCCGTGGCCTCGCTGGCATCATTCGACCGCAAGAAAGGTGCCGATCGTCCGGGCATCGCGGGAGTGGATGAGGCTGGCCGCGGCTCGCTCTGTGGACCCGTGATCGCAGCGGCGGTATTGCTCGACGCCGGCTTCTACGGCGAGCCCGCCTGGTTACGGAAACTCTCCGGCGCGAATGATTCCAAGAAACTGACGCCAGAGAAGCGCGCGGAATTGCGCGAGGCCATCGCGAAGATGGAAGCCGAGGGAAAGCTCAAGACCGCCTGGGCCGCAGGTTCAGTCATGGAGATCTCGGCGCATAATATTCTCGGAGCCACGCGTCTCGCGATGGCCCGTAGTATCGCCAAGCTCGCCGTCGGGCACATCGCTCCCCTCTTCGCCGCCGCGGGTACCGAAGGCGAACTCTTCGGCCGCACCGACGCGCGGACCTTCCTCGTGCTCGTCGATGGACTGCCGCTGCGCCCGTTCGCCTGGGCGCACGAATCAGTCAAAGGCGGCGACGGCAAGAGCCTCGCCATCGCCCTGGCCTCGATCGTCGCCAAGGTCGAACGCGACCGGATGCTCGTCGAAATGCACGCGCGCTATCCCCAATACGGTTTCGCCACGCACAAAGGTTACGGCACGCCTGAGCACGTCGAAGCCCTGCGCACGCACGGCCCTTGTGCCGAACACCGCGATCTCTTCGTCCGCACCATCCTCGCCGGCGATCCTCCGCCGCCTGAAGCTACGGATGGTGAGTTTAGTTTTGAGTGAAAGATATTCTCGGGTCCCAGGTCTCGGCTACAGGTACGGGTACGGGTGCGGGTGCGGGAATCAGGCCCGGGGCCTGTACCCGTACCTGAAGACCTGAACCTGATACCCGACGGCCGAGACCTGGGACCCGAGAATGATTTCATAACCGCAGCATCCCCCCCGGTTTCCGGTCTCCCTTTGAGTTGGTCCCTAGGTAGGGCTGACCACCCTTGGTCAGCCGCGGTTGAGCGAGGGCGCTCAACCCTACCTCAATACAACCGGATGCGATGTCATCGCATCCCTACCCCACCCGCCACCTGCCACCCGGGGCTGCCACCCGCCACCCGAAACGGCTGCATCCACCTTTGCACTTTTGCACAGGCCGCAGGCCGATTTGCACCTTTGCACACTAGGGCAGGCCCTCCTGTCCTCCGGCCCTCGCTTACTGCCCTCCGCGAAGCTCACTTCGCGGCCGGAATCTCATTCAACGTATACCATCCCTCGCTGTGCCACAGGGTCTCGCCGGCCTTCGACTTGATATCACCGAGGGCGAGGTGGTGGACATTGCCGCGGACGAGGCCGTCGACAATGAGGCGCACTTTGAGTCCGTCAGCGGAGACGGTGGCGGACTTGATGGTGGGCGTGGTCTGATCGACCTCGGGGCTGCCGTAGCTCGACTGATAGATATAGGTGAAGGTATCCATGGTGTAGTTCGCGACGTCGGCGGCCGCAGCGGCGTCCACGGGGTGCGTGAACGTCACTTCAAAACCATCATGGCGGGCGGAGATGTTGTGCATCTCGAACGGCACCTTGCCCTTGAAGCGCACGCGCTCGAAGGTGAAGTTCTTCGAACCGCGCGAGCCCCAGCCACGATTGGAACCACCGACGAAGAGCGTGCCGTCTTCCTGGTCCATGCGGACCGGGATCAGGCCGGCTTCGAAACCGCCGAGGAAGTGGAAGACCGCGCCCTGATAGAGGCCGTTGACGACCTCGAGGTTGGCGCGCTGGACCTGCGAAGCGGTCTGCTCGCCGATGAGCATGTGGCTTTCCCACGGGCCGAACTTGCCCTTGGACATATCGCACGCGACGCCGGACGGAGAATTACCGACCTTGCCGTGCGGCAGGATGAGCGCCGGCGGTACGTACTCGGGGAACTTCAAGCGCTCAGCGAGGGTACGCGAGCCGCTGGTGGGCTCGGGCGGCGCGGGGAAGTTCGCGAGGGCGGCCGACTTGTTGCCGGTGGGATTTCCCTGGAACGATCCCGGGCGGAGCCACTTAAGCGAAGAGGAGCCGTTCCAAACGCCCTGGTTGTCGGTGTAGAAGAACTCACCCTTATCATTGGCACCGATACCACCCGGCGAGCGAATGCCGGAGGCCACGGGGATGAACTTACCTTCGGGCGTGATCTTAGCCGCCCAGCCGCGCCACGGAGCGTGGGCGTGGAATGAACCAGTCAGGCAGAGGACCATCCAGACGTCACCGTTCTTGTCCGGGTCGGAGCCGAAGGCGTATTCATGGTAGTCGCCGCTGACGCCCCACTGGGAGCTGACGGTGTCGAAGCTGTCCGCGCGGCCGTCGCCATCCTTGTCGGTCAGGCGCGAGAACTCCGGACGCTGCATCGCGTACATGGAGCCTTCCTTCCAGAACATGCCGAGCGGCTCGTGCTGGTTGGAAGCGTACTTGGTCCACTTGATCTTGGAGAGGTCGGCATCGTAGGCGCCTTCGGCGACCCAGATGTCGCCGCGGCGGGTGCCGATGGCGACCTTCTTGCCAGGGAGTAGCGCGATCGAGGAGACCTCGGTCACTTCGCCCGCGGGCGTGGGGATCTCGACGCGTTCGTAGAATTCGTTCTGGCGAGCTTCGGCGACGCGGATGGAGTCGACCGTCGCGAGCTTGCCAGACTTGGCAGCCTTAGTGGCTTTGGCAGCTTTTTCAGGAGCGGCCGACACGCCGACGGCGAGTCCGGCGAGGGCGAGGATCAGGGAGAGGTTCTTCATAAATTTGGGTTCCGGTGATGAGGGTTAGCGGAAGGAGTAACCCAGCACGGCGGTCTCGCCGGGCTTGAGGGTGAGCGTGAGGGTCTTGTCGTTAGCGTTGGCCTTCGGGGCCGGGCCGCTGACGGCGCGTACCACCAGGCCACCGGCGATCTCGGCGACACCATCGCTCGGACCGCTGACCGCGAGGTCGCGGGCGAGCACGATCGTGACGGCCTTATCGCCGGTCACCTTGAGCGTGCGGGAGAGAGCAGCCTTGCCGGAATGTTCGTCAGGCAGCCAGGCGTCGGTGAGCGCGAAGCCTTCACCTGCGGAGCGGAAGGTCGGGTTGCCGGCCTTATCGAGGTCGTAGCCCTTGAACTCGGCCGCGACCTTGACCGCGGAGAATTTCCATTCCTTTTCTTCCTTCTCGCGGACGAAGCGAACGACGTCGCCGGCGGAGCCTTCGAGCAGGACGCCCTGGCCGTCGGAGAGCTTGATGACATTCGTGCCCGCAGGCGGCTCGTTGCCGGCGCCGCGGTCGGTCCAGTGGTGACCGCCGTCCATGAACTTGCCGTTCCAGAAAAGCTCAGCGGCGAGATTGTCGGCGCTATAGGCGATATTCAGTCCGTTCGGGAAACCGATGCCAATCGCACGCGGGGTAATCTTATCGATAAAGTTACGGTAGATCGCGGCGACGCCGTCCTTGGGCTGGATCGGGATGAAGACCCTCACCTTGGCGGGCTTACCGGCCTTCCCGCCCTTGGTATTAGAGAGCCACTTGTAGTCCTTATCCTTCGGGCCCTTGTAGCCGAGCACGACGACTTCCTGGCCAGCGAACTCCACGTATTCAACGCGGATGGGCGTAAGGCCCTTCTTCAGGATGACCGGCACTTCCTTGGCGCGGCCACCGACGGGGCCGATGCCCTTCACTTCGGCGATACGTTCGCCGCCGACATAGAGGGCGCCGAAATCGTCGCAGTCGAAGAGGAAGGTATACTTACCCTCCGCCGGGGCGTCGAACTGGCCCGTCCAGACCATCGCGAAAGCGTCCTTCTGGCCGGACTGCGCAACGTCGATCACGCCGGTGTTGAAATCTTCCATCAGCGCGGGCTTGAGCGTGGAGAAGTCAGGTAAGGTCTTCCACTCGCCCTTATACATCGTGCCGACGAGATTCTTGAGTGCGGTCTTGGCGGGCGGGAAAGGATGGTCCTTGAGCAGCTCTTCGGCGGTCCAAGGCGTGGTGCGCTTGGCGGTCGCGGCACGCACGGCTTTAACCTCGTCGGGCGTCACGGCGCCAGCACCACCCGCGAAGGCTTTGCGGACATACGTGAGCGCGGCGGCGATCTTCTCGTCGCTGAGCACGGCACCCTGCGGGGGCATGACGATGTTGTAACTCTTGCCGGCGACTTCGACCGGACCTTCCATCCCGCTGAGCACGATCTTGATCGAGCGCGCGGCCGGGCCCTTGGGCCAGTCGCTGCCGACCAGGGGCGGCAGGCCATTGAGTCCTTTGCCATCGGGGCCGTGGCAGGCGGCGCAGAGGGTGTTATAGACTTGGGCGCCGTCTTCGGCCGCCGTCACGAAGACAAGCGAAGCCAGAAGGGCGAGGAGCGACGAGGAGCGCATGGGGGTATCCGACCATCAAGCCGCCTATTTCAGACGGTGCAAGTCGGATAGGCTCGGGAAAAGACACCCACGCAGTGCAAAAGTGCAAACCGGCCTACGGCCTGTGCAAAGGTGCAAAAGTGGATGCAAGTTTCAGGTGGCGGGTGGCAGCCCTGGGTGGCGGGTGGCGGGAATGATGAACTCAAGGGGAGACCGGAGACCGGATGATTAGCCGGGCACCATTTTCAGGTCTCGGGTCTCGGCCATCGGGTATCTGGTTCAGGTATTCAGGTGCAGGTACAGGTCCCGGGCCTGAACCCGAACCTGTACCTGTACCCGTACCTGCAGCCGAGACCTGAGACCCGAGATGACGTCCCAACCGCTGTGACCAATTTCTCTTACCGCGCCCGATACAATCCCTGCGGATCGTACAACCACCAAGCATCAAACGGATTGGCGAGAGCGGGGAGTTCAAAATACGGACGGCCTTTGTCGTCGACGCGCGAGGTCACGCCCGAGATCTCGGTGCGGGTGGGCGGCTGAGGCAACGGCGATGGCATGGAGCTCGGCGCGACGGGCACGGGGAGTAGATCGAGGATAGCGGTCTCTTCGATGCGCTCGATGACGTTGTCGACCCACTTGAGTTCCTTGGCCTTATCGCCAAAGGCCTGCCAATCGCCACTGGAATCGTTGGCATACATCTGCTTCACGAATTCTTGGAGCGAGATGCCCATCTTCTTGGCGACGGGGGTGGCGAGACGGTCGAACCACTGATTGGTGAAATCAATCTGCTCCTTGAGGACGGTCATGTTGCCGCGGACGACGTTCGAGGCCTGGTGATGCAGGAGGATGGTGTTCGGGTAGCAGTAGGAGCGCTCGGCGAGCGTGCAGATGACGGCGGTCATCGAGGCGGCGAAGCCCTTGACGACGACGTGGACCGGTGCCTTGGAGGCGGCCATGGCCTTCTGGATCTGGTAACCCGCGGCGACGGAACCGCCGGGGGAGTTATCGACGACGATGAAGATCGGAAATTCGGACGACTGGTTGTTATAGAAGGAGATGCGCGTGCAGACGTAGTCGGCGAGCTGCTCGGTCACGGCACCATTGAAGGAGATGCGGCGATCGCTGATATACAGGACGCCATCGACGAGCGGATCCTTGAGATACTTCGGCTTGGCCTTGCTGGCGATTTTGCGGGCCTCGTCTTCCTTCTGGAAGCGCTGGATTTCATTGGAGAGGCGGGCGATGGTGTTAGCGGCTTCGAGCTGGAGCTGCTTGGCTTCGGCTTCGAGTTCGCGGATCTTGTTGGAGCGCTCCGTCAGGCGGGCACTGGAACGAGCGGCTTCGAGGCCGGCCTGGCGCTCGAGCTTGGCGCGCTCGTCTTCGAGGGCGGCGGCTTCGGCGG
>CANKZO010000120.1 GCA_947488485.1 Opitutia bacterium
GACGTTACGCCGAAGCCCTGCTCGCCGCCGAAACCGCCCTCCCCCTTACCAAGTAGACCATGCGTTCCGCTTCCCTCAGCCTTCTGCTCGTCGCCACCGGCCTCATGGCCGCCGACGCGAAACTGGATTTCAACCGGGACATCCGCCCGATCCTTTCCGATAATTGCTTCGCCTGCCACGGCTTCGACGCCAAGAAGCGCAAGGGCAAGCTCCGCCTCGACACCCCCGAAGGCGCCACGGTCCTCAAGGACGGCATCCAGGCGGTGAAGCCGGGCGACCCCGAGGCCAGCGAGCTCATCAAACGCATCCTCAGCAAAGACCCGGAAGAGGTCATGCCGCCGCCGGAATCGCACAAGCAGATCACGCCCGCGCAGGTCGACATCCTCCGCCGCTGGATCGCCCAAGGCGCTGCCTACCGCAAGCACTGGAGCTTCGAGCCCCCGGTGCGTCCGCCGGTGCCCGCCGCTGCCACCGGCACCTCGCCGATCGACGCCTTCCTGCACGCCGAACTTTCCGTCCAAGGCCTCCCGCCCGCGCCTGAAGCCGACAAGGCCCGCCTCCTTCGCCGCGTGACGCTCGACCTCACCGGCCTCCCGCCGACGCCCGCCGAGGTCGACGCCTTCCTCGCCGATAAGACTCCGCAGGCCTACGACAAGGTCGTTGAACGTCTCCTGGCTTCTTCGCGCTATGGCGAGCACATGGCCCGCGGCTGGCTCGACGCCGCCCGCTACGCCGACACCCATGGGCTTCACCTCGACAACGAGCGCAGCATGTGGCCCTACCGCGACTGGGTCGTGAAGGCCTTCAACGACAACCTGCCCTTCGACGTCTTCACCACTTGGCAGCTCGCCGGCGACCTCCAGCCGAACGCCACCCGCGAACAGCGCGTCGCCAGCGGTTTCAACCGTTGCAACGTCACCACCAGCGAAGGCGGCTCGATCAACGACGAACTCCTCTTCCGCTACGCGGTGGATCGCACCGATACCACCATGGGCGTGTGGATGGGCCTGACCGCCGGCTGCGCGGTCTGCCACGACCACAAGTTCGATCCGGTGACGACCAAGGAATTCTACTCGCTCTACTCGTTCTTCTACAGCGCGGCCGACCCGGCCATGGATGGCAACATCCTGCTGACCCCGCCGGTGCTGCAGCTGACGACCCCCGAACAGGAAAAGACCCTCAAGGACTTCGACACTAAGATCGCCGGACACCTCAAGGCCGTGCGCGACGCCATCGCCTCCCTCAAATACGTTGACCCCGCGACCCTCACGCCGCCCCCGCCCGTCCGCACCGGCGAGACCGTCTGGTTCGAGGACGCGTTCCCCGAGAAGGCTAAGGTCGAGCACTCCGGCAACCCGACGACCTTCGTCGAAGCCAGCCAAGCCCCGGTGCACAGCGGCAAGCGGGCCCTCAAGCGCACGGCCAAGGGCGTCGCCCAGGACTTCTTCGCCAACGGTGCCTCCTTCGAGATACCGGCCAACGGGGTCATCTCCGTCTGGACCTACCTCGATCCGACTAACCTACCCAAGTCGATCATGCTCCAGTTCCACGTCGGCGGCTGGAATCACCGCGCATTCTGGGGCGAGGAAGGCGCCATCCCCTTTGGCAAGGTGCGTACACCGGAGAAAGTGAACATGGGCAAGCTGCCTGAGGCCGGTAAGTGGACTCAGCTCAAAATCGACATCGCCAAACTCGGCCTCAAGCCGGGCATGAAGGTCGACGGCTTCGCCTTCACCCAGTTCGACGGTACGGTCTATTGGGACCGCCTGGCCATCAGCCACCGCATCGACGAGGCCAAGGATATCCAGTGGTCTTTCAAACTCTGGTCCGAGAAGAAACAAGGGTCGCGCGTGGCCGAACTACCGGGAGACCTGCAGACTCTCGTCCGCGGCAAGAAAGCGGCGGAATGGTCCGCACCCGAACGCAAGCGCCTGCTCGACTGGTGGCTTGAGAATGAATTCCAAGGCGGCCGGGAACAGCTCGACGGCCTGCGCGCCGCGAAGCTCGCCGAGGAATCGCGCAAGAAAGCCCTGAATGACATGATCCCCGCGACGCTCATCATGGCCGAACTCCCGCAGCCCCGTCAGGCCAATGTGATGATCCGCGGCCAATACGACAAGCCGGGTGAAGCGGTCTCCCGCGGCGTACCTGCGGCCTTCCATCCTCTGCCTAAGAAGGACACCTACGACCGCCGCGACCTCGCGGCCTGGCTCCTTTCCCCCGCCAACCCGCTGACGACCCGCGTGACGGTCAACCGTTACTGGCAACAGTTCTTTGGCTACGGTCTGGTCAAGACCAGCGGCGACTTCGGCTCGCAGGGCGATTCGCCCAGCCACCCGGAACTCCTCGACTGGCTCGCGGTGGAATTCCGCGAGACCGGCTGGGATGTGAAGCGCCTCGTGCGCCTGATCGTCAGCAGCGCCGCCTATCGTCGCTCCGCCGCGGCTTCACCGGAACTCCTGACCAAGGATCCGGAGAATCGCCTCCTCGCCCGTGGTCCGCGCCATCGCCTCGACGCTGAGGTCATCCGGGACCAGGCCCTGTTCGTCTCCGGCCTGCTCAGCCCGCGCATGGGCGGCAAGGGCGTGCGCCCCTACCAGCCTGACGGCGTCTGGGAACCCGTCGGCTTCACCGGGAGCAACACCGCCCGCTACACGCGCGACACCGGCGAAGCGCTCTACCGCCGTTCGCTTTACACCTTCTTGAAGCGCACCGCGCCGCCGCCCTCGATGGTCACCTTCGATGCGCCCGCCCGTGAGGCGAGCTGCGTCCGCCGTGAGCTCAGCAACACGCCGCTGCAGGCTCTCGCGCTGCTAAATGACGTCCAACACGTCGAAGCCGCCCGCGCGTTCGCCCAGCGCATCCTCAAGGAAGGCGGCGCCACGGATGACGCCAAAGTCGCCTTCGCCTGGCTGACGGCCGTCGGCCGTCGTCCCGCCGCGAGCGAAACGCAGGTCACGCTCGACGCCCTCCGTGCCCACCGCGCGCGTTACGTCGCCCAGCCGGCCGACGCGACCAAGCTGATCACCTTCGGCGAATCGAAGCCCGACGCTTCCCTGCCCGCGCCCGAAGTCGCGGCGTGGACCCTCACCGCCAGCCTCCTCCTCAACCTCGACGAGACCCTCAACCGATGAACGACCCGATCCAAGACCACCTGCGCCTCCTGAACCGCCGAAGCTTCCTGAGCACCGCCGGACTCGGCGTCGGCGGCGTCGCCCTCGCCGGCCTGCTCTCCCGCGAGGCCCAGGCCGCGAACACCGTGCACAAGCCGCTCGCCGGCTACCCGCACTTCGCGCCCAAGGCCAAGCGCATCATCTACCTGCACATGAACGGCGCCCCGTCCCAGCTCGACCTCTGGGACTACAAGCCGCAGCTGGAGGCACACTTCGACAAGGACCTGCCGGAGAGCATCCGCAACGGCCAGCGCATCACCACGATGACCTCAGGTCAGGCGCGCTTCCCCGTCGCCCCGAGCCAGTTCAAGTTCGCCCAGCACGGTAAGTCCGGCCGCTGGATCAGCGAACTCCTCCCGCACACGGCGAAGGTGGTCGATATGCTCGCGGTGATGAAGTCCGTCAGCACGACCGCCATCAATCACGACCCCGCCTGCACGTTCGCGATGACGGGCAATGAGATCCCCGGCAAGCCGAGCATCGGCTCCTGGATCAGCTACGGCCTCGGCAGCGAGAGCGATGACCTCCCCTCGTTCGTGGTGCTCACGCCCAAGAGCGTCGGCGGCCAGGCACTGTTCACGCGCATGTGGAGCAGCGGCTTCCTGCCCACGCGCCACACGGGCGTGGCCCTCCGCTCCGGCGGCGATCCGGTGCTCTACGTCCAGAACCCGCCCGGCGTCCAGCCCGGCGACCGTCGCATCACGCTGGACGCCCTCGCCCAGCTCAACGCCGCCGGCCACCGCGAGCTCGGTGACCCCGAGACGCTCACCCGCACGGCCCAGTATGAGATGGCTTTCCGCATGCAGGCCAGCGTGCCCGACCTGACCGACCTCTCCAAGGAGACCCCGGCGACCCTCGATCTTTACGGACCCGAGGTGAAGGAATCCGGTACGTTCGCCCACAGCGCCCTGCTCGCCCGCCGCATGGTCGAACGCGGCGTCCGCGTGGTGCAGATTCTCCACCGCGGCTGGGACCAGCATGGTAACCTGCCGAAGGACATCGCCCGCCAGTGCCAGCAGACCGACCAGGCCTGCGCCGGACTGCTGCTCGACCTCCAATCGCGCGGCATGCTCGAAGACACTCTCGTGGTCTGGGGCGGCGAATTCGGCCGCACGGTCTACTCGCAAGGCACGCTGACCAAGACGAACTACGGCCGCGACCACCACCCGCGTTGCTTCACCATGTGGATGGCCGGCGCCGGCGTGAAGCCCGGCATCTCCTACGGAGAGACCGATGACTTCAGCTACAACGTGACCAAGGACCCGGTCCATCTGAGCGAACTCAACGCCACGATCCTCCACCTCATGGGCGTCGACCACCGTCGATTGACCTACAAGTTCCAGGGCCTCGACCAACGCCTCACTGGCGTCGAAGAACGCCATGTCATCAAGGGCATCCTGGCCTGAGGACTTTCCCTGAGACGCAAATTGTCCGTTCCTCACGGGGTTACCCGTCCAGTCACGCCATCCCCATGTCCTGCCGTCTCATCGCCCTTCTGCTGCTGTCGCTCGCATCCCTGCAAGCTGCGGGCACCGCCCCGACCACCTGGTCTGACGACTTCTCAGACGCGGGAGCTTTTACCAAGCATTGGCGGCCCTATGGTTTCCTCGCGACCGGCATCGACGCCAAGCATCCGCTCGGCAAGACCGTCAGCGGCAAGGATGCGCGGCCGGAATGGTGGCAAGTCATCGAAGGATCCCTCCGTGGCCAGTGCTTCCCGGAAGAGAAGCATCCGCCGGGATTGCGCCGGGCGATCACCGGGACCGATATCCGGGTGAGCTGCCGCTTCAAACTTTCCACCGGCGGCCAGGTCGGCATCAGCATCGGCGGCCCCAACCCCGTCGTGGAGCGAGACTTCAACGTCGCCGGCGTGCATATCCGCGCCGATGCCGTCACCGCCTGGGATAACGACGTCCTGCACCCGAAAGGTTCACCTGAGGCGGCTGAACTGAAGGCCAATGGCATCTGGAACCGAAAGTTCTTCTACGCGAAGACCGTGAAGGCCCAGATCGCTCCCGACGCCTGGCACGCTCTTGTCCTTGAACTGCGTGGCAAGGAACTGAAGGTCATCGTCGACGGCCAACTAGCCCTCACTTACGTCACGCTCTGCGGCGACGTGGCGAAGCATGACATCGGCCTGCAGCCCGGCGGCAAAAGCCCGCAGCCCCTCGCCACTTGGTTCGACGACATCCGCGTCGAACCCCTGACACCTTAAAGTCAGTCCGTCCGTTAAACATCCGCCCTCTAAGTATTCATCCCGATGAGAAACCTGCTCAGCCTCCTACTGCTCACGCTCACCGCCGTCGCCCGGCCGCCGAACGTGATCTTCATCCTGACCGACGACCAAGGCTGGGGTGACGCCAAGTTCGCCGGGCATCCTTATGTAAAGACGCCGAACCTGGACCGCCTGGCCAAGGAGGGCACCTGGCTGCGCCAGTTCTACGTCGCCGCGACGGTCTGCTCACCCAGCCGCGCCGCTTTCATGACCGGACAAGTCCCGGCCCGTTTCGGTATCCACGGCCACTTCGCCGACCATGCGTCAAACGCCTCCCGATCGATGCCGGACTGGCTCGACCCTGAAGTCACCACCCTGCCCGATCTCCTAAAGCAGGCCGGCTACGCCACCGCGCACTTCGGAAAGTGGCATCTCGGCCATGGCACCGGTGCGCCCGCGCCCGAGGCCTACGGGATCGACGTCTCCAAGACCCAGAACTCTTCCGGCACGCCTCTTGGCGAAGAAGGCAAGGAACCTTACTTCCGCGCCCGTTCCACGGCCCTGATGGTCGACGAGACGATCAAGTTCGCCCAGGCCAACAAGGACAAGCCCTTCTACGTCAACCTCTGGACGCTCGTCCCGCACGCGGCGCTAAAGCCCACGCCGGAACAGCTCGCGGTCTACTCCGAACTCCAGCCCAAGGCCAACGATCCCGCCTTTGGCGAGTGGACCCGTAAGTATTACGCCAACGCCAAGGACCTTCGCTCGCAGATGCAGGTCTTCTGCGCCTCGCTCACCGACTTGGACACCCAGATCGGCCGTCTACTCGATTCCCTGGACGCACTCGGCCTAACCAACGACACGCTCATCTTCCTCTCCAGCGACAACGGCCCCGAGGACTACCGTATCGGTAACGCTGCCAACGCCGGCGTCGGCAGCGCCGGTCCGCTCCGCGCCCGTAAGCGCAGTATGCACGAAGGCGGTATCCGCACCTTCGGCCTCGTCCGCTGGCCGGGCAAGGTCCCCGCCGGACGCGTCGAAGAAAACGCGGTCGTCGGCGGCGTCGACTTCCTCCCCACCATCGCCGCCTTGGCCGGCGTCAAAGTCCCAGCCAACCTTACGGCCGACGGCGAAGACCGTTCGGCCCTCTGGCTGGGCGGAGCCGCCACGCCCCGCCGGGCTCCGCTGCACTGGGAATGGATTTCCGGCGTCCAAGGAGCGCAGGACGGCTACCAGCCTTCTCCCCTCTGCGTGCGCGACGGTGATTGGAAGCTCTTCGTCGACCATGCCGGCAAAAATGCCCAGCTCTTCGACATCCCCAAGGATCCTGGCGAACACCATGACGTCGCCGCGCAGCATCCCGACGTGGTCAAGACGCTGACCACGAAGGCCCTCGCCTGGAATAAGACCCT
>CANKZO010000121.1 GCA_947488485.1 Opitutia bacterium
AGGTCGTGCGGGCTGTAGCGGCCGCCGGCGCCGGTGAGGTCCGGGCCGTTCATGCCGCCGGCATTGCCGTAACGGTGGCAGGCGAAGCAGGCGGCGGCGCCGAACATCTTGCGACCGTTCTCGTAGTCGCGGCCCTTCATGCCGGTGCGCGTGGCGGCGCTCAGCTCTTCGAGGGTCCAGTTCTTGGGCGTACGTCCCGCAAAGATCGCGCCGACGTTCTCATAAGCCGACTTGATGGGCGGATTCTTGGCGAGGGCGACGAGCTTGTCGTGGCGCGTCAGCTCTTCGGGCGAGAACGTGGCGAGGGAGTCGTTGCGGATGAACTCGATGAACTTGCCGAAGCTCGAGCCGCCGCGGTAGCTGGCGGCCTTGACGAACCAGTTGAGCTGCTTCTCGCGGAGCTCCGGAGTCCAGCCGGCCTTGAGCATACGCAGGCTGCGCATGATCTCCATCTCGGGCTCCTGGCTGCCGGCGTCGGCGACCACGGCCATGGCCTTGGCGGCCAGGGTCGGGGACTGCAGGAAGCTCAGGGTCTCGGTGAGGAGCCAGTTGAGCTCGAAGTTCGCCGCAGGATAGGCGGCGTCATAATAGCGGGTCACGGCGGTGACGCCGGCGTCGTCCGGCTTGCCGTAGCGATGCAGGACGATCTGGGCGACGCGGAGATTCAGGAGTTTCTGCTCCTGGGTGAGCTTCGTGAAGTCATCGGCGCGCAGGGCCGCGAGCAGGCGGTCGCGCAGGGCGGCCTGTTCGGCGGTGGGCTCGGCGGTCGTCGGCGCGATGCCGGTGCGCGGATCAGGCTTGGCGGCCTTGGCGGTGTGGTAAGGGCAGGGGGCGGCCTGACGCGCCAGCGCGAGCAGGGCCTCGAGGCGGGCGGTGGCGTTCTTCTCGGCGAAGGCGCGTTCGCTCCAGCCGGCGTGCGGCTGATGCTCGAGCACGACGCGCGCGGCGAAGCGCAGCCAGCGGTCGGAAGACGAGAGGTGCGGCCAAGCGACGTCGGCGGCCTTGGTATCCTGCTTGCCGTGGAACTGTTCGAGGGCCTTGCGTGCGGCGACTTCGGGCGCGGCCTTGGCGGTCGAGTCCAGGACGGGGTCGGTGGATTCCTTGCCCGCGTAGGTGACGCGGTAGAGGCCGGACTGGACCTTGCGGCCGCCGATGGCGAAATACATCGCGCCGTCCTGCGGGTGGATGGCGAGGTCGGTCACGGGCAGGGGAGCGCCCTGGATGAAGTCTTCCTTCACGCCGACATAGCTCGCGCCCTGCGGCTTGAGTTGGACGGCGTAGATCTTGCCCCAGCTCCAATCCATGATGTAGAGGGCTTCCTGATACTTGGCCGGGAACTTGGCGCCGTAGCCGAAGGCGATGCCGGTGGGCGAGCCAGGGCCGATGTTCACGGTCGCGGGCAGGTTGTCGGGGTAGAATTCCGGATACTTGCCGGCGCCGTTGCGCCAGCCGTATTCGCCGCCGCTGACGACGTGGTTCACGCGCGTGGGGCGATACCACGGGGTATTGAAGTCATACTCCATGTCGGCGTCGTACGTGAACAGGTCGCCGGCGCGGTTGAGGGCGCCGCCATAGATGTTGCGGAAGCCGCTGGCGAAGGTCTCGAAGGTCTTCCCGTCCTTGCTGATGCGGTAGACGATGCCGCCCGGAGCGATCACGTGGCGGTTGTGGCCGCGTCCGTCCGGCATGCGCTGCAGGAGATGGTCGTCACCCCAGAGCGGCGCGACGGGCGAGGTGGCCGGGGTCTCGGTCTTCACGGAATTGTTTCCGGTGATGAGGTAGAAGCCCTGCTGGTCAGGGGTCACGACGACCTTGTGGACGCCGTGGTCGCCGCCGGACTGGATGTCGCGGATGAGTTCGACCTTGTCGAGCTGGTCGTCGCCATCGCTGTCGCTGAGGCGGTAGAAGCCGCTGGGGATCTTTTTCTCGTAATCGTTCACGCCGGCATAGAGGGCGCCGAAGGCCCAGGTCATGCCGTTGATGGCGCGGATGTTCACCGGCATCTTCTTGATGTCGGCGACCTTGAGGGTCTGGCCGGCGGCGGGCGCGGGGAAACGGTAGAGGTCGCCATATTGGTCGCTGGCGTAGATGCGTCCTTTGTCGTCCACGCAAAGGGCGACCCAGGAGCCTTTCTCGGCGCCGGGGACGGAGTAGAGGAGTTCGACCTTAAAGCCGGCGGGGGCCTTGATGCGGCTGACGGGCGTGGCCTTGTTCTCGCCGATCTCCTTGCCGGTATCGCCGGCCGGAGCCTTCTTGGCGGGAGCCTTGGCCTTAGCCTTGCCCGGAGCGGGCGCAGCCTTGGGCGCGTTCTTGGCGGGGGCCTTCTTGCCCGCGCCCGGAGGGACGATGCGCTGGGCGTCGCTGGGGATGGGGCTCTTGTCCAGGGTGACGAGCGGGACTTCAGGGAGTTCCTTGAGCATGACGTCCTTGATCTGGACGATCATGGCCGGGCCTTTGTGCACCTGGAAGGCGAGCAGGCCTTCGAGTTCGCGGTCCTTGGCGTCGTGGTCGACGAGTTCGATGGTGACCTTGCCATCGACCTTGTGGATCAGGCGGTTGCCCTGGGCGATGATGACATACTCATGCCACTCGGTGAAATCGACCTTCACGGGATCGTGTTCGGCGGAGAGCCACTTGGCGGCCTTGTCGTCGATGATGACGCTCTGGCCGTTCTGCACGAGGATGCCGCGACCGCGCTCGTCGTAGACCATGCCGTTGTAAGGCGTGTTGGCGTGGATGTCGCACTGGTAGCCGGCGACGACCCACTTGCCGACCTCCGGCAGCGCCTTGCTGCGATACTGGATGCCGGAGTTGCTGGCGGAGCACTTCACCTTGGCGCGCAGTTCGAAATTCTTCACGACGCCGTTCCAGACGAGGAACTGATTATAGGCGAGGTGGTCAGGTCCCTTGGTCTTGCCGGTGATGGCGCCGTCTTCGACGGACCACAGCTCCGGGTTGCCGTCCCAGCCGGCGAGGGTCTTGCCATCGAACAGAGGCTTGAAGCCATCCTGGGCGGAAAGAGGGGAGAGGGCGGCCAGCAGGACGGCGAGCAGCGCAGAGAGGGGGGTTCTCATGGGGGGTCTTTTTTCGTTAGCATACAGACACCCGTCAATGGCACTTGTTCAAATGGAGGGAAATGGTGTGAAAACCGGTTATAGCGGCTGGCGGTTAGCGGTTGGCGGTTAGCCAATGCAAGCTGGAGGACTGAATAGAGGACTGCATGGAGGGCTGAATGGAGGGCTGGATGGATTTTTCCGCCACCCGAACCCCGAGGCTGCCACCCGCCACCCGAAATAATTCAACCGCCCAAAGGGAAACCGGAGACCGGAATATTACCTGCGGTCATAGGTCCCCCAGCCAATCATCCGGTTCCCCCATGGTGCCCCCTTTGAGTTCGGCCTTTTCTGGCCAACCGGCCAACTGATCAACGGATCAACTAATGTTTCCCCCTTGTCCCCATGTCACCGTGCCCACTTGTCCCCTTTCGTCGCTACGCGACAATCCCTTTAACAACCTTCGCCGGCTCGACCCCGGTCAGTCGGAAATCAAGTCCCTGGTGACGGTAGGTGAAGCGCTCGTGGTCGATACCCATGAGGTGCAGGATGGTGGCGTGCAGGTCGTGCACATGCACGGGATCCTTGGCGACGTTGTAGCTGAAGTCGTCGGTCTCGCCGTACGTGGTGCCAGACTTCACGCCGCCGCCCGCCATCCACATGGTGAAGCAACGCGGGTGGTGATCACGGCCGGCTTCAGGGCTGTCCCACTTGCCTTGGCCCGCGACGCCCCGTCCGAACTCGCCGCCCCAGACGACTAAGGTGTCTTCGAGCAGGCCGCGACGCTTGAGGTCTTTGACCAGCGCGGCGCTGGGCTGGTCGGTGTCGCGGCAACGCGCGGTGCACCAGGAGGTGAGGCGGCTGTGGTGATCCCAGTCGGGATGGAAGAGCTGCACGAAGCGCACGCCGCGCTCGATCAGGCGACGCGCGAGGATGCAGTTGGCGGCGTAGCTGCCCGGCCGACGTGAGTCCGGTCCGTAAAGTTCGAAGACTTCGTCCTTCTCGTCGCTGAGGTCGGTGAGCTCCGGCACGCTGGCCTGCATGCGGTAGGCCATCTCGTATTGGCGGATGCGCGTGGAGACTTCGGGGTCGCCGCTACGCTCAAGCGCGCGTTGGTTCATGGCGCCGAGGCTGTCCAGCATCTCGCGGCGGAGCTCGCGCGGGAGACCATCGGGATCGCGCAGGTAGAGGACGGGGTCCTTGGCGCTGCGGAGTTTGACGCCTTGGTAACGCGAGGGGAGGAAGCCGCTGCCCCAATAATGGTCATACAACGGCTGGTCGCTCGGTCGCTGCATCTTGGAGAGCAGCACGAGGTAGTCGGGGAGATTGCGATTTTCGCTGCCGAGGCCGTAGCTGGCCCAGGCGCCGAGGCTCGGCCGGCCGGGAATCTGGTTGCCGGTCAGGAACTGCGTCATGGCCGGGGCATGGTTGATCTGGTCGGTGTGCATCGACTTCACGATGCAGAGGTCGTCCGCCACGGTCTTGAGGTGCGGCAACCACTCGCCGATGCTCTGGCCGCTCTGGCCGCAGCGCTCGAACTTCGTGGCGGCGGGCTTGATCAGCTGCTTCTGGCCCGAGGTCATGGTGGTCAGGCGCTGGCCGCGGCGCACCGACTCAGGGAGCTCGGTGCCAGCGAGCGCCCTTAGGCCAGGCTTCTCGTCGAAGAGCTCGATCTGCGAAGGTCCGCCGGACTGGGTGAGGAAGATGACGCGCTTGGCCTTGGCGGCGAAGTGCGGGAGATTGGGCAGGCCGAGCTTGCTGGGGCCATCCGCGGCGAGGGCGCGGCCGACGAGCGTCGAGAGCGCCATGGCGCCGATCGAGAGGCCGGTGCACTGGCCAAGGAAGTAGCGACGCGAAGGGTCGAGAGGATCGGGGCTCATGCGAGGCGATGAAGTTTGTAGGGGTAAACGCTGCCGCTGGCCCATTGGCAGACGTAAAGGTCGCCGCGCGTGTCGACGCACACGTCGTGGCAGTTGTTGAAGACGGGCTGATCCTGCAGCATGAGCTGGAGACGTCCGTCGACGTATTTGGGCTCCTGGCCGCCGGGGTTCGAGACGACGCGGTCGTGCTCGTCGAGGATGGTCACGAAGCCGCGGCCTTGCCACATGCGGGTGTCGTCGGGCTTGGCGCCGAAGCAGACGCCGGAATACAAGTGCTTGCCGGCGATGACGGGGCGGCTGACGTAGGCGCCGTGGAGGTAGACGCCCCGCACGTGCTTGCCCTCGAGGGTGAACCAATTGAATTCGTTGCGGACGCGTTCGGTGCAGACCAGCAGGGGTTCAGGTCCCCGCGTGTCGATCGCGACGCCATGCGCCTGCATGAACTTACCGGGGTTGGTCGGCTGGGTGCTCTTGCCGCCGAACTTGCTCAGGTATTTCCCGTCCTTGTCGAAGCGGAGAATGAACTGCGAGCCGTAGCCGTCGGCGACGTAGATATCACCGTTGGGCGCGGCCACGGCCTCGGTCGGCGCGTAGGGTTCTTTGTCCGAATAGGCACCGCACTTCTGCGCGTGAGGGAGCTCGAGGACGATCTCACCCTTGAGCGTCGTCTTCACGACCCGCCCGCCGTTGTCCACGAGCCACAGGTATTCCTTGCCGTCGGCGCCGCGTTCGAGGCTGAGTCCGTGTCCGGCGCCCATGCCCACGCTCCAAGCATCGACGACCTTGCCGGCGGTATCGAAGACGAGGACGTTGTTCTGCTTGTGGTTGGTGATGAGATAGAGTCGTCCGTCGCCGGCCTGGACCATCTCGTGGCAATCTTTGACGGGGTGCTTGGCCTTGTCGGCCTGACACCAGAGCTTGTCGACGCGGTAGCGGAACTCGCCGTGACCGACGATGGCACCGTGATGCATCGGCGCGGCCCCGGCCTGGGCGAGCACGCGCGGCGCAGCCAAGGCGGCTAGGCTAGTAGCGAGGAAGGAACGACGGGAGAGGGAAGACATTTGAAGAAGATGACAGATGGCGGATGGCGGAGGTAGTTTCTTGGGTTACCCTATACTCGATACTCCATACTCAATACTCTCACTCCCTTGTAATCGCCTCATCGAGGTTGAGGGCTAGGCTGGCGACGACGGTCCAGGCGGCGAGTTCGGGTTGGTCTGTGCCTGCGGGGTTACGTTGGCCGACTTTGAGGAACTTGGCGGCTTCGGCCGGATGCGCGCGGTAATAGGCCCGGGCTTCCATCAGCGTCTTGCCAAGCAAGGCGGCCTCACGGTCGTCGCCTTCACGGGAGAGCACTTTGCGGAGCATCTTCTGCAGGCGGCCGGCGTCTCCGCCTTCTTTCATCACGTCCGCGGCGATCGCCTGCGAGGCTTCGAGGTAGGTGAGGTCGTTCTGCAGCGTCAGGGCCTGGAGCGGCGTATTGGTCCGTCCGGTGCGGACTTCGCAGGAACGTCGCTGCGCGGAGTCGAAGAGGAAGGTGGGCGCGATCGAGCGACGCCAGAAAGCGTAGAGGGTCCGACGATACTGGGCCGCGCCTTCGCTGGGCTCATATTTGAAACGGCCCATGAACAGTTCTTCCCAGACGCCGTCGGGCTGATACGGACGCACGGGCGGTCCGCCGAGCGCCGGATTGAAGAGGCCGGCGGTCCGGAGCGCGCTGTCGCGGATCATCCAGCTGGGCAGGCGGAAGCGCGCGCCGCGGGCGAGGAACTTGTTCTCGGGGTCCTTGGCGAGCAGGGCGGGGGTGACGGCGGAGTCCTGACGATAGGTCTCGCTCATGACGATGAGCTTGAGGGT
>CANKZO010000122.1 GCA_947488485.1 Opitutia bacterium
TCGGTGCCCCGCCGCATCTCTGGTTCTGCCGCGACACAAACGGCGACGGTAAGGCCGATGAGAAGATCGAGGTCGCGACGGACTTCGGCGTACGCGTCGACCCGGCCCGCCCGCAGCTCGCCAATCCTGAGCGCGCTCCGAATGCGCTGCTCTGGGGCCACGACGGCTGGCTCTACGTCGGCGCCTACACCGCGCGCTTCAAGTTCGACGACGGTAAGTGGGTCCGCGCCACCAGCAACTTCCGTGGGCAGTGGGGCCTCGCGCAAGACGACTTCGGCCGCCTGTATTCCAATAACAACAGCGACCTCCTGCGCGTCGACGTCGTCAACTCGGGCTACCTGCTGCGCAATCCGGCCCTCGGCCGCACCACGGGCCTCAACACCAAGGCCGCGGCGGAGCAGCTCGTCTGGCCGAACCGCGTCAACCCGGGCATCAACCGCGGCTACCGGACCGAGATGCTTCGTGACTTCAAACTTAAGGAGTGCACCGCAGCCTGTGGTCCGTGGATCTATCGTTCGGATCTCTTCCCCACCGACGCCTATGGCAATGCGTTCATCTGCGAGCCAGCGGGTAATCTCGTGAAGCGACTGGTGCTCAATCCCGACAAGGGCTTGGTCAAGGGTACGCCGTTCTATGATCAGCAGGAGTTTGTCGCCTCGACCGACGAGCGCTTCCGCCCCGTCAACGCGCTCACTGGACCCGAAGGCGCTCTCTACCTCGTGGACATGCACCATGGCGTAATCCAACACCGCATCTCACTTACGACCTACCTGCGCAAGCAGGGTGAAGATCGTGGCCTTATCGCGCCCCTCCACCTCGGCCGCCTCTGGCGCGTCGTCCCCGAAGGCCACAAGACCACGGCGCTGAAGGGCCTGACCGGACTCAAGCCCGCCGACCTCATCGCTGAACTCGGTAACGGCAACGAATGGCGCCGCGAGACCGCTCAGCGTCTGCTCGTCGAAAGCGGCGATAAATCTGTTGCTCCCGCGCTGACCGCCTTCGGGCTCAAGGCCACCACGGCGATGGGGCGCGTCCATGCGCTTTGGACCCAGCATGGACTCAAGGTGACCGACTGGGCGCTCGTCTCGGCTGGCCTGGCCGACGCTGATCCGCGCGTCCGTGCCGCCGCTCTGCGCGTCTCGGAAGGTCTCGTCGCTGGCCCGCATCGCGCTGAAGTCATCGCCCGCTGGAACGAACTCGCCGCGACCGAAGCCGTCCCCGAGGTGCAGCTGCAGCTCGTCCTCACGATGGGCGAAGCCAAGGACCTCGCCGTCGACCTTGTCGCCGCCGCGCTAGCGAACCGCGCCGCGGAGCACATCGCCATCCAGGATGGTTTCATCAGCGGCCTCGCTGGTCGTGAGCTCGAGAACTTCGCCGCGGTGCTCAAGCAGCCCGCCGCCTATTCGAAGACCTTGCCCGCCGCGTTGCTGCGCTGCGTCTTCTCCGAGCGTAAGCCGGAACGCATTGAGCAGGCACTCGCCATCATCGCCGCGCTGCCGCTGCGGTCGCAGCAGGTGACTTTGCTCGGTTCGCTGACCGCGCACCCGACCGTCACCGCCAAGCGTCCCGTTAAGCTCGCCGCCGAGCCGGCTTCGCTGGCTAAGCTTTCCAAGAGTAAGGACGCCGCGATGATTAAGGTCCTCGCCTGGTTCAAGAGTACCGTCGTCTGGCCGGGCAAGCCCGGCGTCATCGTCCCCACCGTGAAGGCCCTCACTAATGAGCAGCAGCTGCTCTTCGATTCCGGCAAGCAGACCTACGCCGGCCTGTGCACCGCGTGCCATCAGCCGACCGGTAAAGGCCTCGAGGGACTGGCTCCGCCACTGGCTGAGTCAGAATGGGTGCTGGGTGACCCCGAGCGTATCGTGAAGGTCGTCATGCACGGCCTTCGCGGTCCGATCAAGGTGAAGGGCGTGGCTTACAGCTACGACATGCCCGCCGCCGGTTTCCTGACCGATGAGCAGATCGCCGGCGTCCTGACGTATATTCGTCGCGAGTGGGACCATGTGGCCTCGCCCGTGCCGGTTGACCTCGTGCAGAAGATCCGCGCCGAGACCAAGGGTCGGACCGATGCGTGGACGGAGCCGGAGTTGTTGAAGAAATAAGCGCGAACGAAGGTCGCGCGGGGGAACTGCTGGCATGGTGAACTGCTGCGAAGCAGCGGCAACTTGGCCATGGCCGCCGGATGGCGGCCGCAGGGTAGGGGCAGGACTAAGTCATGCCCGCCTGTCTCGATGTGTTCCCAGCCGCCAACCGCTAACCGCTATCACCTCGCGGCTCTGCCGCGCAGGGTAGGGTCGGGACCGCGTCACGACCTAGCTGTCTCTGGGCAGGGACGTGACGGCGTCGCGTCCGCTGTATCGAGGTAGGGACAGCACCACGTGCTGTCCTAGTTGTTTAGTTATCTAGGGCAGGGCGGTAATCGCTATCGCCGCCGTTCGAGGCCGTAGATGGGGAGTCGTCGGGACTTAGCTAAGCAAGATGAAATCGTACGTCCGTCCGCGATCGGACGCGACGCCGTCGCGTCCCTACCTTTTGATGCATCGGGTAGGGCTGGCCATCCTTGGCCGGCCGCTGCTTCGCAGCATGCCAGCGTGCCAGCAGATCCCCGCGGCGCGACTGCGCGCCGCTCAGAACGCCCGACGGAGGCTGATCGCGCCGGAGATATCCGGGGATTCGCCGACACCGGCGACATGAACCGTGAAGGACAGCGTGGTCTGGGCGTCGAGCTTGTGGTCGACGTCCAGGCCGAAGCGGGCCTGATCGCGGACCGGGTCGGCGGTCGGCAGCGAGAGCGTGAGCGTGCTCGTGATATCCGTCGCGGTGAGCGCGGCCTGGTCGTGGTCGTAGCGGCGGATCCACTCGGCCGAGAGACGGACCTTGGTGTCGGCACCGATGGCGCGGATGGCGGCGAGGCCCAGTCGGCCTTCCTTGGCGGTCTGCTCCATCGCGCTGAAGCTGCCGGCAAAGGAGCCTCCGGTTTCCGCATAGGCATCGGAGCGAACCTTGCTATGGCCGTACGACACGTAGGCCTTGAGGTCGGTCTCGTAGGCGCGGGCGAGGACGGGCGAATCGTAGCGGAGGCGGAAAGCCTTGCTGGCGAGGTCGGTCTCGCCGTGGGAGTAATCGATGCCGCCACCGGTCACGTAACCGCGGTCGGTGCGGTTGTTCCAATCGCCTGCGGAAGCCAGCAGGGAGAAGATGCCGCCATCGGCCTGGATCAGGTCGACCTCGCCGACGAGGTACTGGCCGGCGTTACGGGCCGTGCCGCCGTTGGCGAGCTTCTGATCCTGCACGCCGTAGCCGGCGCCGATGCCGATCAGGACGTTGGCCCAGGGCTCGAAGGTCGCGCCTGCTTCGCCGGAACGGGTGAGCAGGTCGCGGGAGCGGGAGCTCGAGGCGATGTCGCCCGTCGCCCAGTAGGAGCGGCCGCGACCGAGGTCGGCGAGCGGACGGTGGTGCGCTCCTTCGAGGTGCGTGCGGGCCAGCTCAAGGCCGGTCGAGAGCGTGGAGTGCACGCCGGCGACGGAGCCCAGCCAGTCCTGGGCGTCCAGCATCACGGCGTCGTGGTAGATGAACGTCCGCGTGCTGCTGGCGGATTCGCTCTGGCCGACGATGACCGAGCCGTCAGCGGACACACCGGTCGCTGCCGAACCCGTGTCGCCCGGGAGAGCGCCAAGGCTGGTCATGCCATCGGTGGAGGTCCAGCGGAAGGCGTACCAACCGTTGGTCGAATGGCTTTGGCCGACGACGACCGAACCGTCCGCGGAGACGCCAAGGGCGGTCGAAGAGCCTCCGCCGACGAGCGTGCCTAGGTCGACCATGCCCCCGCTTACGGTCCAGCGGAAGGCGGCGTTGGCGGACGAGGAATTGCTGGCTCGCCCGACGACGACGGAGCCGTCGGAGGAAGTGGCGTAAGCGCAGGAGTCGGTGCCTCCTGTCAGCGTCCCGAGGTTGGTCATGCCGCCGGCGGAGGTCCAGCGGAAGGCGCGTTGCCCGCTGACCGAGTCGCCGTAGCCCACGACCACGTTGCCGTCCGCCGAAACACCATAGGCTTGGGAGTGGGTGCCACCCGCGAGGATGCCTAGGCTGACCATGCCGCCTGCGGAGGTCCAGCGGAAGGCGCGATCGCCGTTGGTGGAGCCTGACATGCCCACGACCACGGAGCCATCGGCCGAGGCGCCTCGGGCGTCGGATTCGATGCCGCCCGAAAGGACGCCGAGGTCGGTCATCGATCCGGAGGTCCAGCGAAAGGCCCTGCTGGTATTTGAGACTGAGAAGCTACGCCCGACGACGACCAGGCCGTCGGCGGAAATGCCGTTGGCCATGCTGACGAGGTGTCCGGAGAGCGTTCCGAGGCTGGTCATGCCGGCCGAGGTCCAGCGGAAGGCGCGGTCGCCGCTGGCCGTGTCAGCGTAACCGACGATCACGGTGCCGTCGCCGGAGATCGCATTCCCGTAGGCGTAGGTGCCGCCGGGAAGGAGTCCGAGGTCGGTCAGCGTGCCGGCGGACAAGGTGCAGGAGGCCATGCCAGCGGCCAGGAGGAAGGCGGAGGTGCGCGGGGTCATGCGGCTTTTGAAAAACCAACTCGGGGGCGTTTCAACGAAATTGGCTCCTCTACTGCGTTATTTATAGTTTTTTTTACGAAGCCGGCTTCGGCGCCGTGAGGCATCGCTTCGGCCCTCTCAGGGGTAAGGGCCGCACCACATGTGGCCCGCGGAGCTCCGTGCGAGTCTCCGAGATGAATCACGCAAATTATTCATAATTAATAATTTAAATAAATCAGGCCAGGACGCCGATCCCGGGGTCTTCGTGCGTGCGCCAGGTCTGCCGCTGATTCAACCACGCCAGTAATTTATAAAAAATTTATAAATGAAGTGATGAAAATCCGCCACGTGGCGAAATCCACCCGTAAGGACTTTACAACTATTTTACCTATCCTGACACAGGAATGACATATTAGTTATTGAGTAATAACATTTATAAACAGCCTAGGGCAATACCCCTAGTCCCATGCGCAAGCCCCTCGCGAAGCTCTCCAAGGCTGTCCTGATGACCGCCGCCGCCCTGATCACGTGCGCCCCGCCGGCCGTTAAGGCGGCCACTTATCAGTGGGATGTCAATGGTTCTGCTGCGGGACTGGGAGGTACCGGTACTTGGACGACTGGAGCGGCGTTTTGGGATCTTCTTGGGGCTGGTGGAGATGCTGGTGCTGATTCGACGGTGGCTTTAGTTCCCAATCAGTCTACCAATACTTTGCAGTTTGGCGGCAACTCGTCTGGTACGGTCAGTTTGGGTGGGGCTAGTTCCGCTTTGGGGCTAATTTTTTCCGGCGTTGATGGGAATGTTATCTCCACGACCTCAAACGCAGCCTACACACTTACTGTAGGAACTGGTGGCATTGTTGCTACTAACAGTGCTTCCATCAGCGGCAGCGCAAACTTGATTGCGAGTGGATCTCAGAATTGGTCTGTTTCTCAAGGAAAGACGTTGGTTGTTTCTGCAAACATTTCTAGCGGTGGTTTCACAAAGGTCGGTTCTGGAATTCTAGATCTTCAAGCTGCGAATACGACAACGGGCACCTTCACGTTATCTGATGGTACATTAAAGTTATCCAATTTTAGTGCGCTTCAGAATGCGACGTTAACCCTTCTTGCGGGAAGTACGGGGCAGCTTTCCTTTGCTTCTACTGCTGGGGTTTATAACATTGGTAACATTGCGGCTGTAGTTGGCGCAGATTTTTCGTCGGCCGCTGTCAGCGTCGGATCGAGAAATGGCACGGCTTTAGTAAGCGGAATTATTTCTGGTTCGGGTGCTCTGAGCAAAGTTGGCACCGGGACTTGGACTTTGTCTGGATCCAATAACTTCAGCGGGAGTCTTTCCATTAATTCCGGAGTATTGGAGAGCAAAAACTCGCAGGCGCTGGGCACGACGGCCGGCACCACCACGGTGGCCGCGGCCGGCCAGCTCAAGCTTGTCTCGCCGATCTCGATCAGCTACGACCGGACGCTCAACGCCCAGCGGTCGTACTCGCTGGACATGGCTGAGCGGATCACGCTCACCGCGGGATTGTCGACCGCGACGAACGTCCACCTGTGGAGCAACACCGGCGTGAGCCGGATTTCAGATACCTTGACGTTGGTCGGTGCCGCCGGCACGCGCGTCAACCTCCAGGTTGATGGCAGCGACACCATCACCGGCGTCGCCTCGGCTTCCCGCCTCTATCTCGGGGCGGTAAACGTGAACGTCGGCGCCCAGACCTCGGTCGGCACGGGCACGGCGATCTCGGGCTCCGGCGCCGACCTCTACCTCAACCTCACCTCGACCGGCTTCAAACGTGCTGGAGGGCTGTACGTATCGGGCGACATGAACCTCGGTGCGGGCAAGCTGACGCTCGACGGAGGGGGCTCTGTTTGCTTGCTGGGCAACAATAGCGGTACCACTGGCGCTATGACGGTCACGAGTGGTTGGTTGTATGCTGCCACTCCGACGGCGCTCGGCAGCAACCACGATGTAACGCTGGGGTCCTTCGGAGGAATCCGCGTGTATCACGATGTCGACCTCGGTTCGGGCAGGCTGACGATGAACAACGCCACGATCGAATCAACCGGGCGCGTCGCTAACGATGGCTCAGGCCGCGCGGTCGTCCCCTTCGACGGCGACCTGAACCCGACTGACCTGGTCGGCCGCGGCACGA
>CANKZO010000123.1 GCA_947488485.1 Opitutia bacterium
ACGGTTCCGTGGTGATGGTGGAGAATTTCCTGCGACGGCTTGAGGAGCGTGTCCGGGCCCTCGGACGACCCCTGTCCGAAGATGAGCGTACGACCGAGTTGTCGGCTGCCGCGGGTGAGGTCGCCGGCCCGATGTTCCTTGGCGTGACCGTGATCACCTTGGTCTATGTGCCGATCTTCGCCCTCGAGGGTATCGAAGGGAAGATGTTCAAGCCCATGGCCGCGGCCGTCGTGGTCGCCTTGGCGGCTTCCGCGCTCGTCGCCCTGACCGTCATGCCTGCCCTGGCTTCTTTCTGGCTTCGGGCTGAAGGTCATGCCGAGGAAGGTGGCCTGATCCGCCGTCTCAAGTCGGTCTTCTCGGCGATGCTTGGATGGTGCTTCGCCCATCGAACCGCGGCCGTCGTCGCCACTTCGCTCGCGGCCCTCGCAGCCGCCGTCGGCTACACGCGTCTCGGGGCCGATTTCATCCCGCAGCTCGACGAAGGTTCCATCAGCATCCAGTTCGTCCGAGCCTCCAGCCTTGATCTGGCCTCCTCGATGGACCTGCAGAAGCGCACTGAGATCCTCCTGAGTGCCAAGTTTCCGGAGGTCGACCATATCTTCGCCCGTATCGGTACCGCCGAGATCGCCAGCGATCCGATGGGGCCGAACGTCGCGGATAGTTATGTGAAGTTGAAACCCCGCGACACGTGGCGCCGTGAAGGTGGTTCGCCCATCAATAAGGCAAGGCTCGTCGAACTCATGTCCGAACTCCTGGAGCGGACCGTCCCCGGGCAGACCACGATGTTCTCCCAGCCGATCCAGTTGCGTTTCAATGAGATCATGGCCGGCTCCCGAGCAGATCTTTCGCTGAAGATCTTCGGCGACGAACTCTCCGACATGGAAGCCGTGGCCGAGCAGGCGGTGGCCGTGCTCCGTAAGATTCCTGGCGGCGGAGACGTCGAGTTCGAGGCCTCGGGCTTATTGCCGTCGGTCGATATCGTTCCGAAGCGGGACCAGATGGTCCGTCGTAATCTGCACGCGGAGGAACTTAACGATATCGTCTCGACCGCCTTGGGCGGCGCGAAGGCAGGGCAGGTGCCTTCGTCGTCCCGGCCTTTGGACGTCGTCGTCCGACTCCAAGGTGCCGAAAGAATCTCGCCGGCGCAGATCGGCGATCTCCCGGTCTCTGCCGAGGATGGCTCCGGTACGATGGTCGCGCTCTCCAAGGTCGCCGACGTCAAACTGGTCGAACGTCCCGGCGTCATCACCCGCGAGGACGCGCGCCGCCGTCTGGCCATCCTCATCAACGTCCGTGGCCGGGATACCGAGGGCTTCGTGCGCGAAGCCGAGGCCAAGCTCAAGGCCGAGGTCAAGCCGGTCGGCGGCGTCTATTGGGAGTTCGGCGGACAGTTCGAGAACCTGCAGCGGGCGCGCGAGCGCCTAGCCCTGGTCGTCCCGGCGGTCCTCGGCCTGATCCTGCTCCTGATCTACGCCGGGTTCGGGAGTTTCCGCCAGGCAGCGCTCGTCTTCACGTGCGTGCCGCTCGCCGCCACCGGCGGGGTCCTCGCCCTTTGGCTGCGCGGGATGCCTTTCACGATCTCGGCCGGTATCGGCTTCATCGCAGTGTCGGGCATCGCCGTCCTCAACGGCATCATGCTGGTCAGCTTCATCAACCAGCTGCGCGAGGCCGGCGTGCCTTTGCGGCAGGCCGTGACGGACGGTACGTTGACGCGTCTGCGCCCGAAGTTGCTGACAGCGCTCGTCGCTTCTTTGGGCTTCATCCCCATGGCCCTTTCGACCGGTCCAGGGGCCGAGGTGCAGCAACCGCTGGCGACCGTCGTCATCGGGGGGATCTTCACTTCCACCGCCCTGACGCTCCTGCTTCTCCCTGTCCTCTATGACTGGGTCGAGGCGCGTTCCCCCTCTTCTCCCAACCCGAAAACCACCCAATCATGAAAATACTCATCCTCTCCCTGTTCTCGATCGGTGTGCTCGTCGCCGCCGAGCCCGCCAAGTCGGTGGCCGATGTCCAGCCGGGTCGCCGACTGGAAGCGCCCGGGTTGAGTGCGCAGTTCGTAATCCAGCCGGATCGCAAGGCCATCGTGTCCTTCGTCGACTTGGTCGGTAAGCCGGTCGCCCGCGGCGAACGTGCCGTGACCCTCAAGGTCGATGGCAAGGACGTCGCGATGGAGCCTCAGCTGAACGGCTTCATCACCAAGGACCCCCTGCAGCCCAAGGAGCCGGCCCCGATCGTGGTCCAGATCCGTGCCTCGGCGGTCGCCAAGCCGACGAACTTCCGTCTGACCTTGAACACCGCCCTCTGCGGAGAGTGCAAGCGCCAGGAGTACGGCTGTACCTGCGCTCACTGAGGCACCTTTCCACATATTATCACCGATTCCCAAATCTATCACTTAAGTTGACTACAGCAGTGTCTACAGATTCACCAAACCCGCATAAAAACTAAGGAAAACACACATATGGCTCCCCTTCGAATCCCATCCTCTCCGCCACTTTAACGCGGGATGTCCGAGGCAACGGACTTGTCCGTTTTTGTCGCAGTTCTCGGCTTATTCTCCGGTCTTTGGCTAGCTCTGTTATGTCCGATGCTACCAAAAACTCTACCAAAAGTGGGTCAGGCTTTCTGGGTATGACCAGAAACTATGACCATCGTTAACCTCTGGGAATAATGACAGTCCGCAGGCGTGTCCGCCATTGGGTGGGATGATGTCCCCTGCTTGCCGTCATCTTGGTTCGGGCCCATGTCCGCCCGTCGCTGGCATGTCCTCGCCGCCGTGCATCTGGGACTTCATCGACGCCAGATCGAAGCAATCCTACCCGGGCTTGCTTGTGGCTGCCTTCCACGAAGACTCTGAGCCATATCACGATGAAACGGAAATTCCTCTTCCTCCTCCTAGGCCTTGCCGCTTGTGCTCAAGCGTCCGAATACACCGGCCGTCTGGAGGTGGAGGCCGGAGTCATTTCTACCCGGGACATGAAGATCAGTGGCTATGGGCAAGGAGATGCCACCCGCGGCTGGGGGCAGACGGCCGCGACGTTAAGGCTGGAATACTGGCTCGTGAAGGAAGGCGACTGGAACTACGGCGTCGTGCTCCAGCCGCTCTCAGTGAGCTATGCGGATACGCTCAAGGCGGACTTCTCCGCCAAGGGAAAGACGTTCAACGCCGGGGACGCCGCCACGATGGATTATCAGTTCCACACGATCCGTTTCAGCGCGAACAAACCTTTTTTCGGTGAAAGCAAGGATGGCTCCCTCCGGTTGGGGGGTTCGCTGTTGGCGCGGTATGCCGAAGTGACTTTCAGCGGCAGCGGACAGAGTTTCACGGATAACGGTTTCCTGGTCATCCCGGTGTTCAATATCGAGGCAACCAGAAAGCTGGGACAAGGTTACGAGTTCGTGACCCGCTCCGATTTCTTCCCCGGCTACCGTGGTAATATCTTCATGGACGGGTTGTTCGATATCTACCTCGGCCTCCGCCGGGAGACCGGCGAGACCTCGCGGATCGACGCCGGAATCAGGTTGTTCTTCGGCGGATACGATCCGCGCCGGCCCGGGGACTTCGCGAACCGGATTTTCTTCAATTCCCTCGTGCTGAGGTATGTCTACTGATCGGGCGGTTGGCCGACGTCGCTAGCTGTCTCTCCGGCAATCTTAACATGGGGTCAGCGCTGGGGGACGCGGCGGAGCTTGGAGACGTCGTGTCCGTTGTCCGTCAGCCACTTCACGAGTTCCTGGTAGCGGGCTTCGGGGATGGTCTTGGTGCGCGCCATGATCCAGACGTAATCGCGGTCCGGTACGCCGATGACGGTGGTCTCGTAGTCAGCGTCGAGGTAGGCGATCAGGTAGGCAGCCTTGAACGGCCAGACGAACTGCATCCGCCATTCGGCGTTGGTCTCGCGGTTGTGGACGAAGCCGGTGGGTCGGTAAGTCTTGAGCGGGCCGTCGAAGCCTCCGTTGTTGAAGGCATAGGTGGTCGCGATCGTGCCGTCCGTCTCCAGACGGTAGCTCTCGACGCCGTTGAAGGCCTCGTCCTCGATGAAGGTGGGGATATGCGCGATGACGTACCAGTCGCCCATGAAGCGCTTAAGATCGACCGGTCGCTCGATGGCGCGCAAGGGCGGCTTCGCCTCGGCTCCGCACGAGCCCTTCCAGGACTGGCAGCCGACCAAGCCCACGCAGAGAAGCAGAATCCAGAATAGGTTGGGCATGGCGGGAAGTATGAACCCGGCGCGGGTAAGGTCGACGGCTGATTCAGCTCAGCGGCCGAGGAGGGTGTCGCGCATCGACTTGCTGATCGGGTCGTCGCCCAGCCAGATCCGGAAATAGGCGGCAGCGAAGTCATGGCCGGGGACCGTGACGAGCGGTGAGCCGTTGAGCCGGAGCGTGGTTCCCTTGCCCGGTACGTAGGTGAGCGTATAGCTATCACCTTCGCGCACGTCACGGTAAGCCCGGTTGATGAGTTCCAATCGTTCACGTAAGGAGACCAACGTCTCCGCCTTGACGTTGCGGGCGAGGAGGGTGTCGCCGCCTTTGATGATCTCGGCGGCGGTGAAGCCGCGGTGGTAGGTGAGTTGCAGCCGGACGGGGATATCGGCGAAGACTTTGCTCGACGGCTCTCCGGCGCCGAGGTGGAGGCGGGCGTCGTAGACCTTGATGACCGACATCCAGCGGAAGGTGGTCGCTCCGACGAGCACGAAGCGGGCGCCGTCCTCCGACAGTTCGTCCGGGTTGCCCTGGATGGCGCGTGCATCGGGCGAAATGACAACACAGAGGACCAAGGCGAGGCTCCCCAGGAGGTCAGTGAAGAACGACCGATGCGAAGTGCAGACGAACATCCTACCCCCTGAGGGTAGTGAAGCGCGGCAGATATCTAGCCTAGGTTTCGTTAAGTAGGTGTTAAATCCCTCCCCCTGCCCGCGTCTAGAATCGATCAGCGGGCGGAAGCTAAGACGCCGATCTGGGTGAGCCAGTCCCGGCATTTATCAGGCCAGACCTTGACGTCCTTCTCGGAGCGCAGGCCGTGGCCGTGGCCGCCGGTGGCGCAGCGGAAGAAGGTGTGCGGGGTCTTGGTGCCCTTGAGCGCCGCGAAGTAGGCGTCACTGCCCTTGATGAAGCGTTTGTCGTCTTCGGCGTGCGCGATGAAGGTCGGCGCGGTCTGTCCGTCCACGAGCGGCACGAGGCCCTCGTCGAGGTAGGCCGGATAGCCGAGGATGGCGAAATCGGGACGCAGGGGCTGGTCGTCGGCCGCGTCGATCTGCGCATAAGTCGCCGTACCCGCGTGGACGCTGAGCCGGGCCGAGAGGTGGCCGCCGGCGGAGAAGCCCATCACGCCGACGCGCGCACGGTCGATGTTCCATTCGGCCGCCCGGTGACGGACTAGGCGGATCGCGCGCTGGATGTCTTGGAAGGCGCCTTCACGATTGTTCGGCACGCGGTATTTGAGGACGAGGCCGGTGACGCCTAGCTTATTCAGCCATGCGGCGACTTCGGTGCCTTCCTTGTTGTAAGCGAGGCCGCCGTAGCCGCCGCCGGGGCTGATGATCACGGCGGGCGCCGGTTTGGAGGACTCCGCCCGATAGACGGTGAAGGAAGGTTCGCTGATGTCGGTCAGACGGATCACCTCGTCGCCACGGGCGGGCAGGGTGCGCTCGGTTCCTTTCACAGGTTGCCCAGGCATCGAGCCTTTGGACCAGAGCGTCACGACGATGCCCGGCCCCTTGGGTTCGGGCTTGGCTGATTCCGCCGCCGAGGAGGAAACGGCGCAGATCAAGGCGACGGACGTGATGAGGGGGCGGAGCATGGGGCGGGGTATGGATTATGAAACTGGCACCACTCCCACTCCTCCAGCGTAATTTGCGACGACCCTGCCGCCGGTGCCTCCGAACCGGAATCAGCAGCAGGACCGACTTTTGCCGAGGCGCGGTGGCGCGGCGAGGTCGACCAGACGGGCTAGGGCAGGGGGCAGGGCCGTGCGGCGGTAATGGCACCAACGGCCTTCCTTGCGGCGTTCGACGAGCCCGCACTTACGCAGCATCGCCAGGTGACGCGAGACCGTCGGCTGATCGCGCGCCACATAAGCCTGCAGGTCGCAGACGCAGACTTCCTCTCGGCCGATGCGAACGAGGAGCTTGAGGCGCGTCGGGTCGGACAAGCCTAGACAGACCGTTTCGACGGCGGGGGCGGGGGTTGCCTGCTTGACTCCGGGCATGCGATAATCAATATATATGTCTAAGCATATGCAATTCCTAAAACCCGCGCCGATGACCCTCGGAGATTTTCGTCAGGCGTTGGCCGCGAGCCCCCAGCTCGGCCTGCGTTTCCGTCTGCCGACGGGAGGCCTGACGCCGATCCATCTGCACCTGACCGAAGTCGCCCGCGTCGAGAAGCGTTACATCGACTGTGGCGGCACCATCCGCACGGATGTCTCGGCGCGCCTGCAGCTCTGGGCGGCTGACGACACCGACCACCGCGTCGGCTGCGCCAAGGCCTTGCAAGTGCTCGAGCGGGGCGCCGGCCTCGTCGGCGTGACCGACGTACCGCTCGAGGTCGAACACGACTTCCCCTTCCTGACCGTCTTCCCGGTGGTCGGCTCCGTCGTCGAAGGCGGCGAACGCATCTTCCTCCTCGCGGCCAAGCAGGCCGATTGTCTGGCCCCGGATGTCT